>CAMCUN010000050.1 GCA_945878995.1 Polaromonas sp. YR568
CACCCGGCCCATCTGGCCTGCGCGGGCAAACAGCTGCTCGTCTTCAAAGAGCTTGAGCGTGGCAATGGCCGCCGCGCAAGCCACGGGGTGGCCGGAGTAGGTGTAGCCGTGAAAAAACTCGATGGCGTGCTCGGGGCTGCCAGCGTTGGCCTGCATCATCTGGTTGTAAATGCGGTCGCTGCAAATCACCCCGCCCAGTGGAATGACGCCATTGGTCACGCATTTGGCGAAGTTGAGCATGTCGGGCACCACGCCGTAAAAGTCGGCGCCAAAGCCCGTGCCCAGGCGGCCAAAGCCGGTGATGACCTCGTCAAAAATCAGCAAAATGCCGTGCTTGTCGCAAATCTCTCGAAGCCGCTTGAGGTAGCCCTGCGGCGGGATGTACCAGCCGGCCGAACCGGCCACGGGCTCGACGATGATGGCGGCCACGTTGCTGGCGTCGTGCAGCGGCAAGATGCGCTGCTCCAACTCCAGCAGGAGGTCTTCTTGCCAAACGGGCTCTTGGCCGTGGATGTAGGCGTGGTTCACCGGGTCGTGAATAAAACGCATATGGTCCACGCGCGGCAGCAGCGCCGAGCCAAACACCTTGCGGTTGGCCGGGATGCCGCCCACGCTCATGCCGCCAAAGCCCACACCATGGTAGCCGCGCTCGCGGCCTATGAAGACGTTGCGGTGGCCCTCGCCGCGCGCGCGGTGGTAGGCCAGCGCCACCTTCAGCGAGGTGTCTGCCGCCTCTGAGCCAGAGTTGCAAAACAGCACCTTGTTCAGATCCCCAGGCGCCATGGCGGCGATCATGTCGGCCGCTTGAAAGGCCTTGTCGTTGCTGGCCTGAAAGGCGGTGGCGTAGTCCAGGGTGTCGAGCTGCTGCTTGATGGCCTCGTTGATGGGCTGGCGCTTGTGGCCCGCGGCCACGCACCACAGGCTGGAGATGCCGTCGAGCACCTGGCGGCCGTCGTGCGTGGTGAAGTGCATGCCTTCGGCGGCCACCAACACACGGGGGTTGTGCGCAAAGCCGCGGTTGGGAGTGAAGGGGAGCCACTGGTGCTCCATGCTGAAGTCGGGGTAGCCCATGCGTGCTCCTGGTGTCAAACGGTTGGCATTGCGGCTCATTTTGGCATCAGGCCAAGGGCTTAGCCGCAGGAAACACCCCACATCAAAGGGCTGTGCTAACACTGCAACAGTATTTTACTCATGACTGCTTCATACCTCCTCCAGCTTTCCTGCCCGGACCGCCCGGGCATCGTCCACGCCGTCTCTGGCTTTTTGTTTGAGCGAGGCGGCAACATCCTGGACGCCGCTCAATACGCCGACGACAAGGACGAAGACGCCACCGGCCTTTTTTTCATGCGCGTGGGTTTTGCCTGCGCACTGCCCGCCGAGCAGTTGCACACCGAGCTAGGCCAACTGGCCCAGGGCTTTGGCATGCACTGGAGCTTGCAGCAGGCCGAGCAGCCCATGAAAACGGTGCTGATGGTCAGCCGCGAGGGCCATTGCCTGAACGATTTGCTGTTCCGCTGGAAGTCGGGCCTGCTCAAGCTCGACGTGAGGGCCATCATCTCCAATTTCGACTCCAACCGCTATACCTTGTCGACCGCTCTGGGCGTCGACCTGGCGAGTCCTGAGTGGGTCGCCAAACGCGTGAAGCACGAACCAGACATGGTGCTCAGCTGACTGTGTGACACTGGCTTCGCCTTATCAGGTAAGGCCACAGGCGACGCCTGACCGACTTGCCACTCGTACCAATCGCTCGGCGGTATAGGCTTTGAAGACTGCAGCGGATCAGGTGCGTAGTCGGCGCGCAATGTTGACCCAGGCCTCGCGACCGAGGCGTTCGACTTCGTTAAGTCTGGCAGTGTCGAACATACTGCGAATGCCTCCCCCGTATGCCGGCCGCGCATCGCAGCGTCGATACCAGTCGGCGAGGGCCGGGCGCCTGTTCTCGAACAGTGCCCGCATTCCGAACGCATCGATGGCGAAGCAATAGGGCAAGAGCGCGATGTCGGCTAGTGAGTAGGCATCACCGGCCAACCAGGGCGAGGCGCGCAGGCAGGCATCCATCTGATCGCATACGTCGCTGAAGATGGCCACGCTTTCGACCGCTCCGGGGGCATCGACGCCCTCGAGATACATGCGCCGCTGACGCTCGCGTCGCGCCGGATCAAGCAGCCTCGCCAGCATGTCTTCCACCGCCCCCTGAGGTTTTGCCTGCCAGGCCGGGCGCACCAAAATTGGCCAGGCGATCCCGGGCCAGGCCGGATGCAGGACCTCGTCTACCAGTTTGGTCCACAGCCGCATGCGCGCTCGATCGCCAAACGCGCTGGGCTTGAGCGGCTTCAGCGGGCTGATTTCGTCGATCAACTCGTTGATGATGGTCGATTCAATGTATGCCGCACCGTCAACTACCAGTACTGGCACATAGCCTTTTGGACTCATCGCCAGAAACTTAGGGGTCAGATTTTCCTTGGAGCCGAGATCGACGTTACACACTTCATAGGCAAGCCCTTTTTCGGCCAGCGCAAAGCGAACCTTCTCGCCGCAGGGCGACAGGGGATAGTTGTAAAGCAGGATGTCCACGCCGCCTCAGGCGTGCGGGACATCGGCCGCCGGACCGCGCTGCGAGACATGCCACGGAATGATTCTGCGCTCTGCTAGTTCGACCAGAAAGAACAGCAGTGTGCCGAGCACGCCCAACAGCAGGATTGCCGCGAATGCGCGCGTGGTGTTGAACATCCCCTGGGCCTGCAGGATCACGCTGCCAAGCCCCTGGTCACCGGCAACAAATTCTCCAACGATGGCGCCGACAAGTGCGAACGATACTCCGACTTTCATGCCCGAAAAGATGCTCGGCAATGCACAGGGCAGGCGGATACGCAGCAAGATCTGCATCGGCGTGGCTCGCCCGGCACGCGCTAGATTGATCATGTCGGGGTCCACCGTGCGCAGACCAAGGACGGCGTCGATCACGATTGAGAAGATCGCGATCATGAGCGCGATGGCGACCTTGGGCTCGATGCCGGTCCCCAGCCAAATCACGAACACCGGCGCCAGTGCCACCTTGGGAATGCTATTGAGCACCACAAGTAGCGTGTAGAGGATGCGGTTGAGCCATTTCGAGTAAACGATGCCGATGGCCATGGCTAGGCCCAGCACCACGGCGCCGATAAAACCGAGTGCAGTCGAATAGAGTGTGAACAGCGAAGAGCTCAGGAAGAAGAAGCGTGACTTCCAGAGCTCGGCAAAGATCGCCGATGGTGGCGGCAACAGGAAGGTGCGAATCGAAAACAGCTTGACCGCCAGTTCCCATAGCAAAAGGGCGGCGATGACAACGGCGATAGAAGACAGCGTCCGCTCATTGCGTCGGATAAAGTTCCACATGCTCACTCCTTCATGATCCCGAGAGAGGCGAACACGTGCCTTATATGGCGCGAGTACTGGCCAAATTCGACCGACTCGCGCACCGCCAGCGCGCGTGGTCGCGGCAGATCGATTTCGATGGTCTCGATAATGCGTCCCGGATTGCGATCCATGATGACGATACGGTCGGAAAGAAAAACCGCCTCATTAATGCTGTGGGTGATGAAAAGTATGGACTTTTGCTTGTCCTGCCACAGGCGCGCGAGCTCGAGATTGAGGTCGTCGCGGGTCATCGCGTCAAGCGCGCCGAATGGCTCGTCCATCAGCAGGAGTTCCGGCTCGTCGAGCAGCGCCCGGCAGATCGCGGCACGCTGGCGCATCCCCCCGGACAACTCCCACGGATGGCGGCTGGCTGACTCCTTCAGCCCAAAGCGTTCCAGCAGCGCTAGCGCCGCCGCGGTGTGCGCCGGCGTGAGCTTGTTGCGAAAGCCGGCCACCAGCAGCACATTGTCCAGGATAGTCAGCCAGTCAAGGAGGACGTCACGCTGAAATACGACGCCGAGACGATCCGGCGGGCCATCGAGCACCTTGTCGCCGCAGTAGATCGTCCCCGAGGTGTTCTTCTCGAGCCCGGCGACACAGCGCAAGAGCGTACTCTTTCCACAGCCGCTGGGTCCGAGCACACTCAGGAATTCGCCGTGATGAATATCCAGGTTCATGCCGGCCAACGCGACAGTCTGGCTGCCGCGCGCACTATAGGTCATGCCGACATCAACGAGCCGGACGACCTGTTTGACCCTTGACACAGGCCGGATCATCAATTGATCAGGCTGTTGGTGTAAAACTCACCCGGCTTGCGGCCCGGCTTGATGACGTTGGTGCGCTCCATGTCGCGGATCGCCTCGACCCAGTCGGCGTCGTTCTGCACGCCGGTAGGCTTGCCCAGTGAGTTGGCGGTGTGGATAAACGCCTTGTAGCCCTCAATCTGTCCTTTCAGGAATACCGGATTCAAGTTTGCGTTCGGGCGTTGCTTGATGATGGCCTGCACAGCTTCGTCAACATTGCCGGCGTAGATATAGTCCCAGGCGCGCGCCTGCACTCGAATCATTTTCCGCAACATGTCGGCGCGCTTTTCGATGGTCGACTCGGAGGCGATCAGGCCGTAGCTGGGAAAAGCGATGCCGGCGTCGGCCATCAGCAGTGCTTTCGAAGGGCGGGTCGATTCGACCAGCGGCATGCCGAAAGGTGCAGGAGTCATGACACCATCGGCCTGCTTGGCCGTGTAGGTTGAGACCATTGCAGCCGGCGCCACGTTGAGGATTTTCAAGGTATCGCGCGTCTGGCCGCCCGTACGCAGGTAGGAATCGATGTAGGGCGTCCACGGGCTGCCAGGGAACACCACCAACGTTTTGCCGGCCAGGTCCTTGACCGTCTTCGCGGGTGAATCCCGGTCAACCAGCACCGCCAGGTCAGCCTTGCGGAACCATGCAGCAATGCTGCGCACCTGCAGCCCGTTCTCGCGCGCGATCGGCATAACGCCCAATTGGACCTGGCCGACATCGACCTGGCCGGTACCTACCAACTGGATCGTGTTGTTCGAGCCGGTGCCGTCCTGCACGGTTACGTCGAGGCCGACTTCCTTGAACCAGCCGCGTTCATTAGCCAGATGCATGGCCGCGTGCGTGCCCCAGGCGATGAAGTCCATGCGGACGGTGACCTTCTCCTGCGCGCTGACCGTAGCGGCGCAGAAAAGGA
Source organism: Polaromonas sp. YR568 (assembly GCA_945878995.1). Lineage (GTDB taxonomy): Bacteria > Pseudomonadota > Gammaproteobacteria > Burkholderiales > Burkholderiaceae_C > Polaromonas. Next base: position 5,110 of record CAMCUN010000050.1, read on the forward strand.
TCGGCATTGCGAAGAGGCGCGCAGCGGCTCTGGAAAAATGAACTGTCACATTAATCTCCTTCAAGGTTTGCGGTGGGTGGTGATTTGCATCTTCGGGTGAAATCCTGCTTGCAGTTGGCATAGCGCGTGTTTTCTCGCTAGTCTGCGAGAGCAAAAACGACGCGCCGGCGGCATGCTTGTGTGTTACGAACCATGCATTCTTTTTTCTTTTTTCTTGTTCGTTCTTAACGGGGGGCGACGTGCGCGTCGCGCAGCTTTTGCGTCGCGACCAGGTCAACTGCTGTACCGCCATCGTCCACAACCACACCGTGCCTATCGCGGGCAAAAACAGAGCTGATCTTGCCATTCCAGACATCGTTGCGCACATGCTCCGGATCGCGCTCGCGCGGCGGGCCGAAGCCGCCGCCACCGGGTTGCACGTGCGTGACCAGCGCACCTTTCTTGAGCCAGCGGCCGATCTTGCTGGCAAGCTGTTCTGTGGCGCCGTTTTCGGTGAGCAAGTTTTGAGCTAGTGTCGCGCTATCGCCGCCGGCCAGGCCATAGGGCGCAAATTTCATGCGGTCGGCGCGCAATTGCAAGAATGTATCTTCAGCCAGCACCCGGTAGCTGCGGCGAATGCCAAGACCACCGCGCCACTTGCCAGCGCCGCAGCTATCGGCAACCAGTTCGTAAGCCTCAACCCGCACCGGATGCTGAGCTTCCATGGTCTCAATCGGCGTGTTGGACAGGTTTTGCGAAGCATTGGTGATCGCCTCGATGCCGTCGGCATGCGGCCGCCCGCCCCAGGCACCGCAGATCATGTCGACAATGATGAATGGCGTGCGGTCGGGATTGCTTCCCGATAGGCAGACCACGGTGTTGCCGCCTTCGCCGGCGGCGGGGATACGGTCCGGCACGATTTGCGCGAGGGCGCCCAGCATCGCGTCAAACACGCGGTAGCCGGTGAGCGCACGCGCGGCTACCGCGCCCGGCATGTGTGGATTGAGTACAGAACCCTCAGGCACGATCACTTCAATACACCGGAACACTCCGGCGTTGTTCGGAACGTCGCCCTTGAGTGCGCAACGCACGCTCAAGTAGGTGCATGAGTTGGTGTACGAGCGGGTGGAATTGATCGCGGCACGTACCTGCGGCGCCGAGCCGGTGTAATCCACGGTCAAGCGGTCGTCATGTACGGTGATCGCCACCTTGATCGGAATAGCCCCCGAGCCGAGCCCGTCATCATCGATATGGTCGGTAAAAGTGAACGTACCCTTGGGCCAGCCACGGATTTCTTCGCGGGTGAGGCGTTCAGCGTAGTCCAGCAGTTCGGTGAGATAGGTGCGACACAAGGGCGCGCCATGATGATCGAACAATTTGCCCAGTTCCTTCACTCCCACATGGCAGGCGGCGTACTGCGCCCGCAAGTCGCCCAGCACCCGGTCCGGAACCCGAACATTGATGGCAATGATGCGTGCCAGCATGTCGTTGATCTGCCCGGCCTGGTAGAGCTTAACCACAGGGATGCGCAGACCCTCCTGAAAGATCTCCGTCGAATCGCTGGCGTTGCTGCCAGGCACGCGGCCGCCAACGTCGGTGTGATGGCAGATGACGACGCAAAAGCCCTCAAGGCTCTCACCGTGGAAGAACGGTACGAACATGAAAATGTCTGGCAGGTGCATGCCGCCTTCGTACGGATCGTTGACGATGATCGCATCGCCCGGCGCCAGGTCATCGCGGTAGCGCGCCAGCATCGACTGCATCGCTTCCGGAACAGCGCCCAGATGCAGGGCGATGGTCTTGGCCTGGGCGATCATGCGTCCTTCACGGTCACAGATCGCGGCCGAATAATCCATCACGTCCTTGACGATCTCGGAACGCGCGGTGCGGATCACGGTATAGGCGACTTCATCGACGATCGAGTCGAGTGCGTTCTTGATAACGGCAAAAGTGATCGGATCGAGGTTCACGGCGGCGTTTCCTCAGTTAATACTGGATGTCGATGAGAATATTGCCCACGGCATCCCTGCGCGCGGTGCATCCCGGCGGCACCACGATGGTAGTGTCGTACGATTCGATGACCAGCGGCCCGGCTTGCGCGTCCGCGCCAATCAAGCTGCGTGCCATCAAACGTGTTTCGAGCGCGGACTGCCCGCGTGTGAAGCTTACCGGACGGCTGCCGGATAAACCGTCGAGTGCTTGGGCGTCGATACGGATGCGGGCGAAATCCAGGCGCCGGGCGCTGACGCCACGCGCCGCCACCCGCAGGTTGACCAGTTCGACCGGCTCGTCTGTGGTGTAGCCAAAGGTCTTGAAGTAGGTACGCCTAAAGTCGGCATCCAGCCGCGTGAGCAGTACGTCTTCCACCTCGAGGACGCCACCGACTGCGGTGAAATCTGCGGTGAAATCTGCGGTGAAATCAATAGTCAGCTCCGAAGACTGCCCGATAAAACGCAGGTCGGCACGTGTGACTAAGCTTACCGATTCCGCCTCATAGCCTTCGGTCGCCAGCGCCGTCAGCCCCTGTTCAGACAAGGCGCGCAGATGCTGCGCAAAGCGGGCCTTGTCACAGGTGGAGAGCGGCTGCAGTACGGCGCGCACAAAATTGTGCTCGGCGTCCGCCGCGAGCATGCCTACCGCGGAAAACACGCCTGCCGTCACCGGCGCGATCACACGCCTGATCCCTAAGAGTCGAGCCACATCGACCGCATGCAGCGGCCCGCCGCCGCCGAAGGCGATCATCGTCATGTCGCGCGGATCGCGGCCCCGTTCGACGGTTACCGCGCGGATTGCGCGCGCCATGTTGACATTGGCCACGTGCCGTATGCCGTGCGCGGCCTCGATCACCGAAAGTCGCAGTGGACCCGCAATGGCGTCGGCGATCGCCTGTGCCGAAAGCTCTGGATACACCTTGAGCGACCCGCCGGCCAGCGCCACCGGGTTGAGGAAGCCCAGCACCATATTGGCGTCGGTCACCGTCGGGCGCATGCTGCCCAGCCGATAGCAGGCCGGACCCGGCGATGCGCCCACTGACTCTGGGCCGACCAGCAGCAGGCCACCGGCGTCGATGGCGGCGACCGAGCCGCCACCGGCACCGACTTCCGAAATATCGATCGCCGGCACCTTGAGCACATAACCACCGCCCTTGATGAAGCGGCTCGGCGCGCTGATGCCGTCGCGGAACTCGTACTCGTTGGTCAGCGAGGGCTCGCCTTCATGGACGATCGATGCTTTGGCCGTGGTACCGCCCATGTCAAACACGATCAGGTCGGGATCGCCGGTCAGTGCGCCCAGGCGGGCTGCTCCGGTGACGCCGCCCGCCGGACCGGATGCCACCGCAAATACCGGTTTCCGGCTGGCCGCATCGATCCCCATCATGCCGCCGTTGGAAGCCATCACCTGTATCGGCGCGGTCACGCCGATGGTTGCCAGGTCAATTTTGAGTTGCTCAAGATATGAGCGCATCGCCGGCAGGATGTAGGCGTTGACCACAGTGGTACTGGTGCGTTCGTATTCCTTCATTTCCGGCAGCACGTCGCAAGATGCGGTGATGCGCAGCGACGGGAAATGTCGTATTAACAGATCGCGCGCAAGAATCTCGTGCGCCGGATTGATGTAGCTGTGCAGGAAGGCTATCGCAATGGCCTCCACACCCTCACCAGCCAATTCGGCCGCAACGCGCAACACCTCATCGGTGGTGATTGGCGTGACGACGCTGCCATCTGCGGCTAGGCGTTCGTTGATTTCGCGTCGCCAGCGACGTGGTGCGAGTGGCTCCGGTTTTTTCCATGTCAGGTCGAACATGGTGGGCGTACGGATACGTGCAATTTCCAGCACATCGCGAAATCCAAGCGTGGTCAGCAAGGCGGTTTTCGCACCCACGCGCTGCAGGATGGTGTTGGACGCGGTAGTCGTACCGTGCACGATTTCGGTGATGTCACCCGGCGCGATGCCGGTCTGCGCAAGCAGCAACGAAATGCCTTCGACCACCGCGCGTGCCGGATTATCCGGCGTGGTCGATGTCTTGTTCACATACAAGGTGAGATCAGGCGCCTCGAGAACAATATCGGTGAAAGTTCCGCCGATATCGCAGCCGATGCGCACGCCTCCGAATGCCGATTCTAGTTTCATTTTATTGGTCTGCTCTAATCCAATTTATCAAACTTATCTTACGCCAAATTGCTAAACATTTTAACGATTAACCGAGATCATTCATTAGGGAAACTCTGCATAAGTCCAATTTTCGGTAAGTATTCGGTGAACCCGTAGCCCAGTACAGAAATTGATGGACAAAACCAGCAATGCGCATTGCCAAAGTCGGGGTTGAGGGGCAAAAATAAGCTTTTAATAATGATCTTTATTGAGACGACACGACGCATGACCACCACGACCCAAACATTTGCGGCATTTGCCTGCGACCTGAACCGGCAGTCACTCTCGCCCGAGGTGCTTCACCACGCCAAACGCGCCGTGATCGACTGGTACGCCGCATGGCTGCCTGGCGCCGTGGTTGAACCGGCCACCCGACTCGAGCAGGCGCTGGCAGAGGATCTGGACCGAGGTCACGCAAAACTCGCGCTCGGGCGCGCTGCAAGTACTCGCACCGCCGCTTTGATCAATGGCACCGCAGCGCACACGGCGGAAGTCGATGACATTTACCGCGAAGCGATTTACCACCCCGGCGCACCGACCATTGCCGCGGCTTGGGCCGTTGGCCAAGAACAGCAAGCCAGCGGCCTGCAGGTGCTCAAGGCCGTGGTGGCCGGTTACGAAATCTCGACCCGGATTGGTGCCGCACTTGGCCGTGCCCATTACAAGTATTGGCACAACACCGGCACGGTCGGCAGCTTTGGTGCCGCCGCCGCAGCGGCTTCTTTGTACGCGCTTGAGCCTGCACCCTACGCGCATGCCTTGGCCACCGTCGGCACTTTTGCAGCTGGCTTGCAGCAGGCCTTTCGCATGGACTCGATGTCAAAACCTTTGCACGCGGGACGTGCTGCAGAAGCCGGCGTGCTGGCGGCACAGATGGCGCGCGCGGGCGTCACCGGCTCACTCGACATTCTGGAGGGCGACGCCGGTCTGGGTCATGCCATGAGCAATGGGCCCGATTGGCAAGCCGCAGTGGCCACGCTTGGTCGCGATTTTCATGTGACGCGCATGACCTTTAAAAACCACGCCTGCTGTGGCCACACCTTTGCCCCTATTGACGGTGCCTTGGCCTTGCAACGGCAACTCGGCATCCGTGCTGACGACATAGAGACACTTCGCATCAGCACTTACCGTCCGACACTTGAGGTGGCCGGCAATCCAAATCCGCAGACGGCAGCCGAGGCTCGCTTCAGCGTGTCCTTCGTGGTGGCCACAGCCTTGCTGCATGGCAGTGTGCGTTTGTCAGCGTTTGATGACAGCCGACTGGCTGACCCGGCCATTCGACAATTGATGCAGCGCATTGAGCTGTGTGTTGATCCCGCGATCGATGCAGTGTTCCCGGGCAAACGCGCCGCGCACATCCACATTCAAACCCGTGATGGTCGCCGCGGTGAGCACCTGCAACCGACCCGCAAAGGCGACCCCGAAGAACCCCTGAGCGACACCGATCTGGATGAAAAATTCATGGAACTGGCCAGCCCGGTCATTGGTGCCGCAGCGGCTCGCCAGCTCTTGCGAACCTTGTGGGCCATGGATGAGCAGCAAGACATTCGCTCGCTGCAGCGCTGACCGCTGACGTGACCTGCACGACCCACGGTGAGCTGGCTGTGTCACAAGTGCGCGTGCTCACCCGGGCTCGTTACTTCATGCCACTTTCTTCAGGTCGGATTCCATGAAGTCAACACGTCAGCGAAAAGTCTTTGGCAAGCTGCGGCTCTTTCCCACACTCAAGTCACACGGTGGCACCATGAGTACTCTGACACAACGCATTGGGCAGTTCACCTCGGCGCTTGAGCGCGAGCAGATTCCGGCGAAGGTCCGGGAAAAAGCCAAGGTCAGCCTCCTGCACAACCTGGGCTTGGGCTTGGCGGGCCAAGATCTGCTGGTGGCGCCGGGCCATGCCCAGAGCTTGGGCGAGCACGGTCCTATGGCCTGCGCTCGCCTGCTCATCAGCGGCCGGCCAGCCACGCCTGAGACGGCGGCTTTCGTCAACGCCGCCTTGATGCATGCGCGCGCGCAGGACTGTATTTCCCGGGGATGACCCATGCCGGCGCCATCATGTCGCCGGCGGTGCTGGCGGTGGCCGAGCAACTGGGCAGCTCGGGCAGCGAGGTGATCACTGCGCTGATCGCAGGCTATGAGGCCATGGGTGCGGTCAGCCAGGACTTTGCCAAACGCAGCACGCCGCGCGGCTTTCGAGCCAGCGGTATCTACGGCGGCTTTGCCGCCGCTGCTGGCGTGGCCCGCCTGCTCAGGCTCGATGCCGAGGCCACGGCCCACGCGCTGGGCATGGCCGCCAGCGCGGCCAGCGGAACCAACCAGACCTGGGTCAGCGGGACCCAGGAATGGCAGATGCAGCTGGGTCTGGCTTCTGTGGCCTCTGGCGCCCAACCATGTCAGGGAAGAATCCCGCCAAGAGCTTACGGGAGCGGGGCGTCAGTCGTACCAGTGTGCTTCCCAAGTTGCTGGTGGAAGTGTGTGAGCATGGGCTCGTTGCTTCCGAACACCACACCGGCAATTCGGCCACTGGCTAGATTGGCATAGATATTTTGCTGCTGTATGAAGTCTTCCCTAAAAATGACGTCGGTAGAAATCTTCCAGCTCTTTTGCCACAAGGCTTGTTGTTCCTCGGTCGTAATTTTTTCGGGAATGTAGAAGCGGATGCGAACCCGTGTCTTGCCAACTTCCAAAGGCCGAAAATCCCAAAGCTCCATGTGACCATCCATGGGAATGTTCAATATCGCGTTTGGTGACACCACGAAGACGGTTGAAGCGTGCTTCAGTACGGACCACTCGCTTTCAGGCAATTGGCGTTGCGCGTCAATGCTTTTACGCGTGAGCGGGAACAGGGAATGAGGTCCAAAGGTCTCATACACAACAGGGTAGCAACGAAATCTCGGTGCCAGTGTTTTGTGATGAAGCGAAGCAATGTGATAACCCTCCATGAAGGTATCCATTAAAAGTTTCCAGTTGGCGGTGAAGTCGCCAAAAACCTCTTGATAAAAATGAAATTTACCAAATCCAAATTCACCCATTCGTGCGTGCATACCATGCATTTCGTTGGCTACTTGAATAGGTTTTGTTCCATGGGGTCTGACCAGAATCATGCCTTCAGTTTCAACGCAGGGTAGTTCGGTTAGGCTGAATTTTCCGCAGGCAATTTCTTTTTCAATTTTTTGGAAACCACCCATGTCATTGGGGTGCCTGATTAATGCCCCCTCGAGGTTATAGGTCCAAGCATGATAAGCGCAAGCTAGGACTTTCGGAGTAATGCCGCGTGAATGAATGAAGTTGCCGCTGTCATCCATTTCGAAACCAACTAGGCGAGAGCCGCGATGGCGACAAATGTTTAGAAAAGCGCGCGCCTTGCCATCCGTCCCACGGGTTACAAATACAGGTGCATCTGGCATGTCATAGGTAAACCAGGAGCCTGGTGAAGGCAAATCAGGCGAGAAACCCGCGAGCAGTGGCAGTGCGCCCTGGAACAGGGTTTGTAGCTCGGTGTTGTAGTGAGTGCTGCTGACGTAACGATCGACCGGATTCCAATAAGGCGCCTCAGCCATTGGCGTCGTATTAGCATCGATATGGCTGAAGATTTCTTTCAGTATTTCGACTTGGCGGATGTGGTTCATAGATAAGAATTTCCCAAAGAACAACCAGATAAATTGTTTCTATTTCTTTCGTTTTTCTGTGTAATCTTTACCTGGTCATAGAGTGGTTGCGCATTCCACTGATGGCGGTCACCCGGGCCCATCAGCATCCTGCAGCCACCTTGAAACACCCGCTGGCCCAATGCGCTGGATGCCGCGCAATGCGCATCGGCATGAATCGAGTGCCAGTCACCAGACAGCATGCAGGCCAGACCGAGTTCGGCCTAGGTCAAGGATCGGTCAGCGCTGCGCCAGCGCTGACCAGCCTGAACCTGGTTCAGGCCCATACCTTGGATCTTGCGTTGACTCATTGACACGTCTGACCTTCCAGTAAAAATGTCACAAAGTCCATCATCAACCAGGAAGATCTTTATAGGCCTAGGGGTTTTACAGGAAGACCTTCAGCAAAATCATGCGTTCAATCCTCCTGCTTCAGACCGCACCCACCCAACTCATTTCGGTGGGCAAGACGGTTTACTTTGTGATGGGCAGCACGCAAGTGGTCTACAAGATATCGATGGACTGACGGGCGTAAGCAAAGGCCATCTCATCTGGATTTGCGCTTTTGCGTCCCGCTCAGCAGGTGCGTGTCCAAGCCCCTATCGCGGACATCCCACTTGTAGGGACCAAGCCAGTGATGAGCGGTGCAGTCACAGCTCTTCAATCCGGCTGTTCATATGCTTGGGCAGCTTGACAAGCCCAACATGGGCTCGCAAGCCGAATGCCGTGGGTTTATTTGGTCAGAAATTTTCTGACGCGTTCTCTTTCTTCGATATTGGATGCGGCCCATCCCTTTTCGTAAGCCTCAGGGCCAAGGTACATGATTGGGTTTTCCATGTCGTCCATCACGGAAGTAAAGCTCGCATCTTCCATTCCTTTGCGGAAGCCATCATGCAGAACCTTGAGCACGTTGGGCTGCAAACCTTTGGGTCCCGCAAGTCCGAGGGGAGTCAGGTGAACCACTTGATACCCAAGCTCCTTGACCGTTGGCGCGTCAGGGAACATGCGCATTCTTTTCTCGCCAAGCGTTGCTAACAGTCGCAATTTGCCAGCTTTCACGTTGGATTCCCACCCACCAGGGGTGACCGCAATAAAGTCAACTTGTTTTCCAAGCAAGGCCATGGCGGCTTGTGCGTCGCCGTTTGCTGGAATGTGATTGAACTTGATGCCGCCATTGGCAGCAGCAATTTCTTCCATGTAAATGTGGCCACCAGAACCTAAGCCGGCGGACATGTAGGAAATGACGCCAGGCTTGCTGCGTGCTTCGTCCAACAGGTTTTTGAGCGTTTTATTCGCAGAGTCAGGGTGAACAACGATCCCGTATTGCAGACCCGCTACTTGGATGATGGGCGTCAAGTCTTTGACAGTGTCAAAAGCAAATTTGGTTTGAAACGAAGCCCTTTGAATCACTGGAACGATCACGGTCACCGTGTAGCCGTCGGGCTCTTTGGCCAACATGCTGGCAAGAGCAACGGCACCACTGCCGCCAGGCTTGTTCTCAACGACCACCCCTTGCGGAAAGTACTTTCTGGATGACTGCGCAAGTGCTCTGAATGTTCGATCGGTCGCGCCACCTGCCGTGTACGGAATGACCATTGTGATAGGTCGATTAGGGAAGTCCTGCGCCACACTCACATTGGCCAGACTGGCCGCCAAGATGGCGATCGTGGCACTGATAAAACTGAGTCTCTTGATCATGTTGTTGCCTCGTTGATGAATTTTGTCGCCATGGCGTTCCACTCTTCAGGTCGCTCCAGGTGAGCGTAATGGCCGCCCTTTTCAATGACTACCAATTTCGAATGAGCGATCCCACGGTGCAGGATTTCAGCTGCATCGGTTGCCGTGTTTCCTCGCGTGATGCCTTTGTCGTCATCCCCGCAAACCACCAGCGTTGGGCATTGAATGCGGCCCAACTGCGAAGTCCACTGGGGGACTGTCAAAGCGCGGAACATGGCGGCGTAGGACTTTGGGTTGTTTTGGTTGGCATCTAAAAAACAGTCGCGGTAGAAGTTGATCAGTTCAGGGGACTTCTCAAAAGATTCTGGTGCGAAGGTGTTTTTGATCTGTTCTTCAGCCAGGGGCGCCGTACCGTTGGCATCCACTTTGTCTGAGCGCTCGACAAACTTCTTGGCGCCTTCAGGCCGCAGACCTGAGGTGGTGCATGACAGAACCAGCGCACGAACCATCTCTGGATGGTCCAGCACAAACTGTTGCGCAATCCATCCGCCCATAGAGAAGCCTACCAAAACGACTTTTTCTAATTTGAGCTTTGTCAGGAGGGCGTACAAGTCGTAGGCGTGCTGCTGGACTGAAAATTTGTTGCTCGGGTTGTTGGTGGCCCCAAAACCCCGGACATCGTAGGTGTGCACTCGGAAGTGTTTAGACAATTCGGGAACTTGGTTAATCCATGTCTTCATGGAGCTGAGTCCCAAGCCGTGAACTAAAACAACATCAAGGCCATTGCCCTGGACCTCGTAATTGACAGACAAGGTCTCTGAGTGTTCGACTTCAATACGCATCAATAAAACTCCGTGACGAGAGGTCAAAAGCAGTTTGGCTCAACAGGATTTGCAAAAAAACTGCCATAAATGATTGGTCGGTTGATGGTACACGCTGTTGGGTCTGAGCTTGGTGTTGAGATTTGGCGGCTCCCGAATTTGGGACAGTGCACCCAGCGCCAGTCCGCCACGGCCCATATGCCCGCAGTGCAGCAATGCATGCATGCGCACATCATGGGTTTCATATCTGAGCATTTCTATGGCGGCCAATTGGCAATGTAGGACCCGAGTTTTGCGCCCGCCCTGCCTGTGGAGTTTCTCGCCACGGCAGGTTTTGGCTTTGTGGAAGCCACCATTCCCGAAAGCCGCTCCACGGCCAACCCTGAAAAAGCGGAGTTGCCGCTCAAGCGCTTGGCCCAGCTTTTAGCGCCATGCAACCAGGCCGAGCAAGCGCAGGGTTCACTCACCATTGGCGTGATTGCCCCCTACCGCGCCCAAATCAACTATTGAAGGACGTCATCGAGGACAGCGGCGATCTCTACGGTCTGCTGTAGCAACGCCTGCTGAGCGTGGGCACGGTCGATTCGTTGCAGGGCCAGGAGCGTGAATCATTGCCATTTCACTGACGAGCTGCAACAGTCAGGGTGAAATAGCTTGCTGGACCATGTGCGCTTGGGTGGCTACCGCACAACCTGGAAAATCATTGCTTGAGCAGGGCCAGAATGCGCTGCTCATGGAGCGAATCGGGTGTTTTTAAAATCCCAAGATGGTCAAAATAAAATTTTCTTTGATGACTGTTTGGATGGCGCTGTTTTTCAGTCGAGCGCTTGCGCTAGAACCCGCCTCCACAGTCAGCGTTCAAACGCTCAGCGTCAAACTCGCTGGCAAAACCGTGGCGGTTGATGTTTACAAGCCCACGGGACCGCACACCGGCGCTGCCATCTTGACCCACGGGGGTTTTCGAGGTCGCAAAACCATGGCTGAACACGCCCAAGCTCTGGCTGCCCGCGGTGTGTTGGCTGTGGCGCCCGACATGCCCTGCACCATAGATCACCGCTGCAACGCACGCGCCACGGCCGAGTTGGTTAAAACGCTGCACCTCACCGACACGCTGGGGGTCAGCGCCAAGCGCATCATGTTGGTGGGCTTTTCTGCAGGCGGGCTGTCCAGCCTGCTGGCGGCCGACACCCCCGGTGTGGTGGGCTATGTGGGCTTGGACCCCTATGACCATTTGCCGTCCAACGAATCAGAACGCATGGGCATGGTGGCGGCCAGGCGGCTTGCTACACCAAGCTTGCTTTTGCGCGCACCTGCGTCGAGCTGCAATGCTCAGTCGGTGGCCGCGCCTTGGGGCACGGCGCTCAAATCGCTTTGGCGCGATGAGTTGATTGCGGGCGCAACGCACTGCGATTTTGAGGCGCCTACCGACTGGATGTGCCGACTCGCCTGCGGCGACACGGATGCGTCCCGGCAGTCACGGGTTCGCCAGGGCTTGTTGGATGCAGCGGCCAGATGGCTGCCGTGAGTGAACTTCAAACTTGGCCTGGTGTGGTTTCACTGTTGTTATCGACGTCGCTTTGCTTGAACATTTTGCCAGGCACTGAATGTTGAAAGTCAACACCCCTTTGGTTGGCTAGTGGGCTGGTGGCATGCGGTTTCCATCAAGGAGCCGTGCCAGGATTTCAAACGCCAAGTCGGCTGCAATGGCCAGCAGCCCCACCATCATGGCCCCTTGAATGACGTAGGCCGTGTTAAAGCCCGAAAGCCCCGTGAGGATGGGCAGGCCCAGGGTTTTGGCACCCACCGTAGACGCGATGGCGGCTGTACCAATGTTCACGATCACGGAAACGCGCACCCCAGCCAGCCAAACAGGAAGGGCCAATGGAATTTGCACCTCCATCAGCAGCTGGCGCGGCGACATGCCCATGGCGCGCGCCGAATCAAGCACAGAGGGCGGCACCGATGCCAGTCCGGCCAGCGTGGCTTGGAGCACGGGAAGCACGCCAAAAATGGTCAAGGCAATCAGTGCGGGCCACTCGCCAAAGCCGACAGCTGGAACCGCCAAGGCCAACACCGCCACAGGCGGAATGGTTTGCCCCATGTTGGCCAGTGTTTCCATCAGGGGCTTAAAGGCCTGCCCCGTTTTACTGGTGGTGGCAAGGCCTGCTGCGGTCGCAAGAGTCACGGCAGCCGTGCTGGACAACAGCACCAAGCCCATGTGTTGCCACAACAACTCGGCCATGGGCTCTTGCACATACACCGGGCGCGGCAGGGCAGGGAACAGCGCCGCAAAAAGTGGCTGTGTGTGCGGCAAGCCATAAGCCAGAACCAGCAGCGCCAGCACACTCCAACCCAGCGGATGAGCCCAGAGGCGCGGTGCTTTCAATGGGCGTGCACGCGGCTGCGGCATGTCAGTTTTCTAACAAGTCAGCGGCCTGCACTTGACCGAGCACGGCCTTGTGTTCGTCCATCACACTCAACACAGACACACGGTGTGTGGCCATGAGCGAGATGGTTTCCTTGAGCGTGGCCGTATGGGAAATGGTGTGCAGGGCTGGCGCGCCCTCCAACGCTTTGATGTGGGGTGCGAGGGGTCGCAGCGAGAGCTGTTTAAGCCCCGCATCTGAGCGGCCTAAAAAGTCGGCTGCAAAGTCGTTGGCGGGTTGTTGCAGCAACTCCAGGGGCGTGCCCACTTGCACCAGGCGGCCTTGGTTGAGCAGCGCAATTCGTGTGGCCAACAGCAAGGCTTCGTCAATGTCGTGCGTGACAAACAAAATGGTTTTGCCGGTGGCGCGGTGAATTTCTTTGAGTGACAGCTGCAGGGCCGCGCGGGTGACCGGGTCCAGCGCACTGAAAGGCTCGTCCATCAACAGGACATCGGGGTCTGCCGCCATGGCGCGTGCCACGCCCACCCGTTGCTGCTGACCGCCCGAGAGCTGGTGCGGCAAGCGGTGTGAAAACGCTTTGGGATCCATGGCCAGCAATGTCAGCATGTCGTCGACACGGGCTTGCACACGGCGGGGCTTCCAGCCCAGCAGCCTGGGCACGGTGGCAATGTTCTGCGCGACGGTGCGGTGAGGAAACAAGCCCGTCGACTGAATGGCGTAACCCATGCGGCGGCGCAAGTCTTGCACGTCAAAGCCATTGATGTTTTTGCCCTTGAAAAGAATCTCTCCGCCATCGTGGTTGACCATGCGGTTGACCATTTTGAGGACCGTCGATTTGCCAGAACCTGAGGGCCCGAGCAGCACCAGCAACTCGCCTGCTTGGATGTGCAGATTCAAGTCGGTGATGGCTGCCACACCCTCGTGGAACTTGCTCACGCATTCAAAACTTATCATCTTGTTGGTGTCCTCATCAAGGCCCCAAGCACTTTGAACAAAGTGTCGGCCAGCGTGGCCAAAAGCACGATGGGGATCACGCCCAACATCACCAACTCGTTGGCCGCGCTGTAAAGGCCGTCAAACATGATTTGACCCAGCCCGCCCGCGCCCACCAAGGCGCTGACTGCGGCCAGGCCAATGGTTTGCACCAGCGCAGTGCGCAGCCCAATCAGCAGCACAGGCCATGCCAGCGGCAACTCCACTTGCAAAAACACTTGCCTTTGCGACATGCCCATGGCGCGCGCGGCATGGACCGTGTCTTGCGGGACTTGCTCCAACCCAGCCAGCGCCGAGCGAGCAATGGGCAGCAGCGCATACATGAGCAGCGCCAGCACGGCAGGCGCCATGCCCACGCCGCTGATGCCCGCTCGGCCCAGGCTGGGCCATTGGGTCGCCAGCCAAGCCAGTGGGCCCATCAGCAGGCCGAAGACGGCTATCGATGGAATGGTTTGAATCACATTGAGCACCGGGAACACCGCGGTCCGCAATGGGGGAGTCTTGGTCATGCGCCAGGCCAGCAGCAAGCCCAAACCCAAGGCTGGCACCACAGCCAACAACACGATGTGAAGATGACGCAGCAGGGCAGGCACCAGCACGTCGCGGTGATTGGCATACTCTTTGGCGATGGACAAATGCTGGCCCTCATTCAATGAGAGCAAGAGCGGCAGCCACAACGCGCCTTGCAAGAGCAGGCGGCGCAGGGTGCTCAGGTGCAAGCGATGGATGGCGTCCAGCGCTGCCAGCCAAGCCAGAGCGCACAGTGTCCAAAAACCCGAGCCCAAGGCCGTGCGGGCATGCACATTGTCAGCGGGGGTGGCACTGCTTGCAAAGTGGCCCGCCAGCGACCACGCGCCGGCGAGGCAGCAGGCCATGGCCAAAACCACCCCTGTTTGAATGACACGGTTTTTAGGCCAGCCCATGGCCATGCTCAGCCACACCGCCAGCGCCAACAACAAGGCCCAATTTCCTTGGCCGCCGTGCTGCAGCAAGACATCCCCCAAATAAACCGCCTCGCCAGTGAGCAAGCGGTTGGGTGCCAGCCGCAAAAAAGGCAGGCTCCATGCCGCGCCCATGGCCAGCGCCACATAAAGCGCCAGCACGGGGTTGCAGCGTTGAACGAGTGCGAGCGGCATGAATTGAATTACTTCAAAAACCCTTTGCTTTGGAGGTAGCCCGTGGCCACCCGGCGCGGGTCTTGCCCTTCCAGTTGAATGCGCGCGTTCAGCATTTGGAGTGTGGGCTTGTCCAGCGATTTGAAGATGGGCGCCAAAATGTCTGCCATGGCGGGGTAGCGCTTGAGCACTTCTTCACGCACCAAGGGGGCGGGTGCGTACACCGGCTGCACGCCCTTGGGGTCCTCCATCACCACCAGCCCAAGTGCTGCCAGCGGGCCGTCGGTGCCGTAAGCCATGGCGGCGTTCACGCCTGATGTTTTTTCAGCCGCGGCTTTGATGGTGGCGGTGGTGTCGCCCCCCGCCAGCACAAGAACTTGTTCGGCCCGCAATTTGAATCCGTAAGCCGCTTGGAAGGCAGGCATCGCGTCCGAGCGCTCCATGAACTCGGCCGATGCGGCCAGTTTGAACGAACCGCCTTTGGCCAGGTAAGCCCCTACATCGTCCATGGTGCGCAGTTGCATGGCCGTGGCAAGGTCTTTGCGCACGGCGATGGCCCAGGTGTTGTTGGCGTTGGCGGGTTCTAGCCAAACGATTTTGTTTTTCTCAAAATCCATTTTTTTGGC
Source organism: Polaromonas sp. YR568 (assembly GCA_945878995.1). Taxonomy (GTDB): domain Bacteria; phylum Pseudomonadota; class Gammaproteobacteria; order Burkholderiales; family Burkholderiaceae_C; genus Polaromonas. The sequence goes on from CAMCUN010000050.1 coordinate 20,507, forward strand.
CAACTCGTAACCTGCCCGAAAGTTCTTCCAAGCCGGATTGTTCTCAGCACCCAGCATGAAAGCGCCATTGCCGGTGTATTCGGGGTAGATATCAAGCTCACCTGCCAGCAGGGCCGAACGAACTATTTTTGTATTGCCAAGCGCTATTTTGTTTTCAGTTTTAATTCCCTTGGCCTCAAGGGCCAACACAATGAGGTGGCCCAGCAGCTTGCCCTCGGTGTCAATTTTGGACCCCACACGAACAGGTGTTTGGGCTTGGGCTGCCAAACTGACCATCACCCCCCATCCCACCAACAACAACTTACGGCGCAGGAATAAGGACAAAAACATATCGAAATCCTTGATGAATTGGTTCATTTTGGCTTGCTGGCACCGCGCTCTCGGTTGAGGTGGCTGGCGGCCGCGGGTTGACGTTGATCTAACTTTCGGCTCAAAATTCACACGCGCAGCAGCACCGGCTCCAGCGCCTGGCCCTGGGCGGTGATGCGCCCAACCACGGCGGTGTGTCCATAGCCTGCCTCACGCAAGGCCTGCACACAGGCCTCAGCCTGGGCGGCGGGCACGCTGGCCAGCAGGCCGCCGGCGGTTTGCGGGTCGAACAACAGCGGGTAGCGGGGGTCATTGACAAAATCTTGGCCATTGCGCAAGGCGCGGCGCAGGCGCACATTGGCCGGCTGCAGCGAGCTGACAATGCCCGCTTTTACGCATTCCACTGCGCCGTCAAGCAGCGGCAGGGCGCTCAGCTGCAACTCGGCGTCCACCCCGGAGGGTCTGGTCATTTCCACCAAATGGCCAAGCAGGCCAAAGCCAGTCAGGTCGGTGCAGGCGGTCGCGCCGTGGGCCCGCAGCACCTGCGCGCCAGCTTGGTTGGACACCACCATGGAGCGCAGGGCCGCGTCTATCCAACGGCCTCGGGCGGCGTGGCGCGCATGGGCGGCAAACAGCGTGCCCGTGCCCATGGGCTTGGTCAGCAGCAGCACATCGCCGGGCTGCATGCCGCCTTTGCGCATCACGCCTGTCATGTGCTCGTCAATCAAGCCATTGATGGCAAAGCCCAGCGCCAACTCCTGGCCCTCGCCGGTGTGGCCGCCCACCAAGGCGCAGCCGGCCGCGTTCAGCACCTCCATGGCGCCGCCCATCATTTGCGTGAGCAGGTCCTCGACCTTGCGCTCCAGCCCGGGGGGCACGGTGACCACGGCAGTGGCGCTTTGGGCTTGGGCGCCCATGGCAAAAATATCGCCCAGCGCGTGGTTGGCGGCCACTTTGCCAAAAAGATAGGGGTCGTCAATGAAGGCGCGGAAAAAGTCCACGGTGTGCACCATGGCCATGCCCGGTGGCACGCGCACCACGGCGGCGTCGTCGGGGGAGTGCAGGCCAATGAGCACGTCATCGCGGTCTACTGGCTGCAACTGCCCCAGGGCCCGCGACAAGATGCCCGCGCCCACTTTGGCGCCGCAGCCGCCGCAGCGCATGGCCACCGCTGAGATGGCTTGCAGCGACTCCTCGGCGCTCAGCGCCACCCGGGCTTGCACCGCAGGGGCCGTGGGGCTCATGGCTGGAAACTCGCTGAAGCGGCGCATAAATTGGCGGTCTATGTGGTCCTTCCAGCGCCAGACCCAGGTGCCTGCCAAGCTCAAGGCACCGCGCGAGGCCACGGCATCGCGGTTGCCGGTGGTGATCAGGGCCAGCCAGCGCTGCTGGGGCCTAAAGGTTTTGAGCGCTTGCTGGCGCAAGCTGCGGCGCAGGTTGTCTGCCAGGGGCGGGCCCATGCGCACGGCAAACACGCCGGCCTTTTCCAGCGGGCGATCGCTGAACTCGGCAATGTCGCCAGCGGCAAAAACAAGCGGGTCATTCTTGCTTTGCAGGTGCTCATTGACCTCAATAAAGCCCTGTGCGCTCAAGGCCAGGCCCGTGCTTTTCAGCCAGGCCGGTCCGCCGGCCTGGGTCACCCACAGCGTGTCGTCGGCATCAAAGCTGCGGCCATCCCGGGTTTGGAGGCAGCCGGGCTGCACCTGCACCACCTCGGCAAGGGTGTGCAGCGCAATGCGGCGCTCGCTCAGCACGCGCCTGAAGCGGGCTTGCACCCGGGCGTTGTGCGTGGGCAAGATCTGGGGGCCTGAGGTCAGCAGCACAAACTGCAAAAACTCCGGGTTGCGGCCCAGCGCGTGCAACTCATGGCGCAGGCGGTGCTGCAGCGATAAGACCATCTCCACCCCGCCTGCACCGCCGCCCACCACCGCAATCGTCATGCGCCCGCGGTGCGCTGGCCACTGCCGCACCTTGTCCAGCAGGGCCAGCCAGCGCTGGTTGAACTGGGCAATGGGTTTGACCGGCACGGCCAAGCTCTCGGCCCCTGCAATGTGCCGCATTTGCGGGGTCGATCCGATGTTGATGGACAGCAGGTCGTAGGGCACGGGAGGGCGGTGTTGGCAAGTGACCTGCTGCTGCTTGCGGTCTAGGCCCACCACGCTGTCACGGTACAGCCGTGCGCCTGCAAAAGCGCACAGGCGGCCCAGGTCAATGTGCACCTCGTCAAAGCTGTAGTGGCCAGCAATGTAGCCCGGCAGCATGCCTGAGTAGGGCGTGTCTATGTCGGTACATATCAGTGTCAGCCGAACGCCGGGTTCTGGCTTCATGGCGAACATGCGCAGCACGCCCACATGGCTGTGACCGCCGCCGACCAGCACCAGGTCGCGCAACACGGGTTGACTCGAAGTATTCATCAAGGGATCCAAAGGTCTTGCACCCAGCGGTGCAAGGCGGCTTGTTCGGCCTGCGGTTCAAAAAGGGGCGCCCTCAGGGCGCATTGGCGGGCCAGTTGCCGCATCAGTGCATTGTCGTGGTCTTGGGCGCGGCATGCCCGCAGCAGCTTGGCCAGACCTTGCGCGTCGCCCACCTCAAACAAGCCCGCGTAGTCTTCGCCCAGCAGGCCCACATTGCCGTCTATGCGCGAAGCCAGCACCGGCGTGCCGCTGCACATGGCCTCCATCAACACATGGGCGCCGCCTTCCATCACGCTGGTGTGCACCAGCAGATGGGCTCTTTGTATGCGCTGGCGGGTTTGCTCGTGCGGGCGCGCGCCCAGCCAGCGGTAGTGCGGGCATTGCGCTTGGGTGTCCAGGGCCGCCTGGCCCAGCTCTGGCGCCAGGGGGGCACCAATGTGGTCGATCAAGACGCCGCTGCCAGCCAACAAGCGGGCGGCGCGCATCAGCGTGAGCGGGTCTTTTTCGTCGCGCAGGTGGCCCACCATCAGGGCGCGCAGGTGGCGCTGGGTTTTAGGCAGTGTTTGCCGCGTGGGGGTGGACTGCACCATCACCCGCGCCTTGGCTTGGTGGGACGCGGGCAAGGTCCGCAGGCCCAAAGGCTGCAGCACCACCAGGGAGCGGGCCAGCGCAAGAGAGCGCTGTGCCTGCGCGTCGTGGGCGATGTCGCGGTAGAGGTCGGTGCCGGTCAGCACCACACCCAAGCCCTGCGGGCCATGGCGCTGGTGCCAGGCTTCTATGGAGGCGGCCGAGCGCTTGGCGTGCAAGGCCAGCATGAGCTCGTCTTGCGCAGCCTCTGCATCGGGCCACTGCAGCACAATGCGCGCATCATGGGGCGCCAGCAGCTTTTGCCAGCGCCTGGCGGTTTGCCAGTTGCCATTGTTGGCGTCGGCCCGCGCTGGGCTGACAATCACCACACGGTGTTTTTGCATGGGGCGGTTTATACATGACTGTTGAGCACAGCGCAGGTGAGGAAAAGCTGGCCGCATGGGCGCGGCCGGGGCTGCTGCACGGGCCTGTCACCAGCCCCTGGCGCACCTGTGGTGCGGCGGATTTGGCCCTGGCTTTGCAAGCCACGCGGGCCACCAGCTTGCAGCTCATGCAGGCCTGGCAGCAAGCCCTGCCGGGGCTGGAGGTGCCGCTGCGCCTGGGCCTGAATTTGCCCTTGTGGGAGTGGGGCCATTTGGCGTGGTTTCAAGAGTGGTGGACCTGCCGCCACCCCACCAAATACCAAGGCATTCGCAGCGCCCCCAGCGGTGCAGGCTTTGCCCAGCCGCTGCTGCCTGGAGCCGATGCTTTTTACGATTCCAGCGAGGTGGCCCACCCCAGCCGCTGGACCTTGGCCTTGCCCAGCTTGCCGCGCACCTTGGCCTACCTCCATGAGGTGCTGGCGGCCAGCCTGCAAGCCCTGCGAGCCGCCCCCGACGAGAGCGACGATGCGCTTTACTTTTGGCGTTTGGCGCTCATGCATGAAGACATGCACAACGAGGCCTCGCTCTACATGGCCCAGGCCCTGGGGCTGGCCTTTCCACAGGCTTTGTGGCTGGGCACCCGCCGGCAGCCCTTGGGCCTTAGCATGCCTGCGGCCGCCACGCTGCGGGTCCCCGCCCAAGAGTGCACCGTGGGCCACCAGGGGACTGGCTTTGCCTTTGATAATGAGCTGGCGGCCCACCCGGTGGCCGTGCAGGCTTTTGAGGTGGATGCCGCCCCCGTCAGCTGGGCGCGTTACCTGCCTTTTGTGCAAGCCACGGGCTATGTTTTGCCGCCTTTTGTGCGCTGGGAGCAGGGCTGTTGGCAAGGGCTGCATCAGGGCCGCTGGCAAGCGCTGGACCTGCAAGCGCCTGCTGTTCACGTCAACGCCCACGATGCCCAGGCCTGGTGCGAGTGGGCCGGGCGGCGCCTGCCCACCGAGGCCGAATGGACCTGCGCGGCGCAGGCACCCGAATTTGCCTGGGGCCAGGTGTGGGAGTGGACGGCCAGCCCTTTTGAGCCTTTTGCGGGTTTTCAGGCCCACCCCTACCGCGACTACTCGGCGCCCTGGTGGCACAGCCACCGTGTTTTAAAAGGCGCTTGCCTGGCCACCTCGGCGCACATGGTCGATCTGCGCTACCGCAACTTTTTCACGCCCGAGCGGCGCGAAGTGTTTGCCGGCTTTCGTTCGGTGGCGCTGTGAGGGCACAAGCTGAGGGCGCAAGCTGCGCTCAAGCGCTGGCCCAGCACACCGCAAAGCGCTGGGCCTTGTCCGTCCACACCCGGGTGGCTGTAAAGCCAGCTGCGCGCAGCAGCGCTTCAAACCCGCTCACCGTCCATTTGCACGCGTTTTCGGTGTGTATGGTTTGGCCTGCCGCAAAGTGGCGCTCACCGCCTGGCCAGCGCACTGTCACGGCGCGCTTGGCTTGCAAGTGCATTTCTACCCTGGACTGCTGGGCATTGAAGCGCGAGAAGTGCCGCCAGTCGCCAAGCGCAAAGTCGCTGCCCACCAAGCGGTTGATGTGCAGCAACAGATTTAAATCAAAGGCGGCGGTCACGCCCAGGGCGTCGTCATAAGCAGCTTCGAGCTCGGCCGCGTCTTTGAGCAGGTCCACCCCAATCAGCAAGCCGCTGCCCGCCGCCGTGCCGCAGGCCTTGTGCAAGCTGCCTAAAAAGCCCAGGGCCTGCTCGGGCGTGAAATTGCCAATGCTCGAACCTGGGTAAAACAGCACCCTGGGCATGGCTGGGTCCAGGGCCAACTCGTCAGGCAACACCAGCCCGGCCGAAAAATCGACACCCACACCGGCGCTGGGCAAGGCCGGGAACCGGCGCTGCAGGCCTTCCAAGGCCTCGCGCAAAAAGTCCACCGATATGTCTACCGCCACATAGCGCGCTGCTGCAAAACGGCCGAGCAAGCGGGCGGCTTTTTCGCAGTTGCCGGCTCCCAGGTCTATCCAGCAGGCCCCGGCAGGCAAGTGGGCTGCCATGTCCTGCGCATGTTCGCTCAGCACCTGGGCCTCGTTGCGCGCGAGGTCGTACTCGGGCAGCTCGGTGATGGCTTCAAACAGGCGCGAGCCCAGGGCGTCGTAAAGGTACTTGGGGGAGGTCTGGGCCTGGGGCGCGCTCAGCCCAGCCAGGAGTTCCTGGGCCACGGCAGCGGCGTTGTGCTGGTAAAGCTGAAAGAAAGGGGGCGTGGTCATGGACCGATGTTAATGCTCGTCCACAGCGCTCTTGGCGCCTGGCCCCTGCGGACTTGAGCGCGGAGATCGGGCTATTGCGCCCCATCTGTGCGCAATGCCTTGTTTTAGAGGTGTAATCAGGACACATTGTTTTAGGAATTGAGCTGTGCCCTTTTTGTCTTTTTCCCGCGCCAAAGCGCTTGTGCTGGTGAGTTTGCTGGCTTTGTCTGCGGGCGCCCAGGCGCAAACCACGCTGCGCGTGACCACCATCCCCGAAGAGGCCGCCACCGAACAGGTGCGCAAATTCACCCCCCTGGCCAGCTACCTGGAAAAGCAGCTGGGCATGAAGGTGCTGTTCACCCCGGTGACCGATTACCCGGCAGCGGTGGAGTCGCTGGTCAATAAAAAGGTGGATGTGGTCTGGTTTGGCGGCTTTACCTTTGTGCAGGCCAACATCCGTTCGGGCGGAAAAATCGTTCCCCTGGCCCAGCGCGAAGAAGACACGCGCTTTCAGTCGGTGTTCATTGCCAAAACCAGCTCGGGCATCAAGACCTTGGCCGACATGAAAGGCAAGCAGGTCTCCTTTGGCTCGCAAAGCAGCACCTCTGGCCACCTGATGCCGCGCAGCTTTTTGCTGCAAGCCGGCATGGACCCTGAAAAAGACTTCAAGCGCACGGCCTTCAGCGGCGCACACGACGCCACCATCGCCTCGGTGGTCAGCGGCAAGGTCGATGCAGCGGCACTCGACATCACGGTGTGGAAAAAGTTTGTGGCTGAAAACAAGGTCGACACCCAGGCCGTGAATGTGTTTTTCACCACGCCCCCTTACTTCAACTACAACTGGTCGGTGCACGTCGACATGCCCGCCGACTTGCGCGAAAAAATCAAAGCCGCCTTGCTGGCCCTGAACCCAGCCAACCCTGAGCACGCCGAGATTTTGAAGCTCAACCGGGCTACCCGCTACGTGCCCACCACACCCGAGAACTACAAAGGCCTGGAGACCGCCGCCCGCAGCGCTGGCCTGCTCTGAGCCGCAGAGCCCTTTTCCTATGAAAATTGAGTTGCAGGCCCTGGCGGCCCGCCACCCGGCGGCCACGCCAGCTTCGGCGCCAGCCTTGCAGGCGCTGAGCTTGCAATTGGCCGCTGGCGAGCAGGTGGCAGTGATTGGCCCCTCGGGTGCGGGCAAAACCACCTTGCTGCAGGTGCTGGCAGCCTCACTGCGCCCCAGCCAGGGCGCGGTGCGCTTGGGCGGTCAAGACCCCTGGCGGTTGGGCGCGGGTGCCTTGCGCCAGCTTCGCGGCCAGTTGTTCCTCTCGCCCCAAGTGCCGCCGCTGCCGCCGCGGCAGCGGGTGGTGACCTCGGTGCTGGCTGGGCGCCTGCCCGCCATGGGGCTGTGGGGCAGCTTGCGCTCGCTGTTTTACCCCTCTGACATTCCTGCGGCTTTTGACGCATTGAACCACTTTGACCTGAGTGACAAGCTGTTTGATCGGGTCGACAGGCTCTCAGGCGGTGAGCGCCAGCGCGTGGGCCTGGCCCGCGCGCTGCTGGCCCCGGCCCAGTTGTGGCTGATTGATGAGCCGCTGTCGGCCCTGGACCCGCTGCGAGCGCGCCTGGCCATGGCGGCTTTGACCGAGCAGGCCAAGCTGCGCCAAGCCACCTTGGTGGCCACGCTGCACCAAGTGGACATGGCGCTGGCGCACTTTCCCCGCGTGCTGGGCCTGCGCGATGGTCTCTGTGTGTTCGACTTGCCGGCCGACCAAGTCAGCCCCCAGCGGCTGGCTGATTTGTACGCCCAGTACGAGCACGAACTGCACGGCTCGCTCCCTGCAGCGCTGCCTGAGCTTGAAGCTGCCCAGCCCGCGCCTGTGGTGATGCACTGCCGTTGAGGTCTGGCATGGCGACCCCATTGGCCTCGGTGACTGTGCTGGCTGCCCACGCTGCCCGGGTTCCTGCGCGTGACCCGGCTTTTTTGCCACGCCTGTTTTGGCTGAGCCTGGCTCTGGTGCTGCTGTGGCCCTTGGGTGTGGCCTGCGAATTCAAGTTTTGGCTGCTCTGGGCGCCAGAGAACCGCCAAGCCAGCGCCGATTTTTTGCGCAGTTTTTGGCCCCTGGCGCTGCAGCCTGAGTTTTTAGACTTGGTGCTGCGCGAAACCTGGCGCACCGTGGCCATGGCCACGGCCGGGGTGACGCTGGCGCTGCTGCTTTCCGTTCCGCTGGCGCTGGCGGCCTCGCGGGTTTTGTCGCTGTCGGCCTTGTCGGGCCGCATGGCGCGCGGGCCGGCCTGGGTCCGCTGGACAGTGCGCAGCGCCTTGGTGGTGCTGCGCAGCATCCCCGAGCTGATTTGGGCGCTGGTGTTTGTGCGCGTGGTGGGCTTGGGGCCCACCGCTGGCGTGCTGGCCATTGCGCTGACCTACGCGGGCATGCTGGGCAAGGTCTATGCCGAAATTTTGGAAAGCGGCGAAAACCACCCCGCCCAAACCCTGATGCGCAACGGCAGCGGCCGGCTGCAGGCTTTTGTGTACGCGCTCTTGCCCACCCACGCGGCCGAGCTGGCGTCCTACACCGTGTACCGCTGGGAATGCGCGGTGCGCTCCTCGGTGGTGCTCGGCTTTGTGGGGGCGGGCGGCCTAGGCCAGCAACTGGACAACTCCATGAAGATGTTCAACGGCGGCGAGGTGGCCACGCTCTTGCTTGTCTTCATCGCCCTGGTGGCCTTGGCCGACCGCGTCAGCGCCTGGCTCAGAAAGGCCTTGGCATGAAGTCGGGCCCCACCCAAGCTGTCCTGGCTGGCCAAGGTCGCGCTGAAGCGGCCAACTTGCCCTACAAACTGCCGCCCCCGCTGTTTGATGCGCGCTGCCGCGCTTGCTGGTTCACGGCGGCCGTGCTGGCGCTGGTGGTGGCCAGCTTTGCCACTTTGGGGCTGGAGTGGCAGGCCCTGTTTTCCATGGAGGCGGCGCGCAGCATGGCGCGCTTTGTAGGCGAGTTTTTCCCGCCCGATCTGTCCCCGGTGTTTGTGCGCAAAGTGGCTTTGGCCGCCTGGGAAACCCTGGCCATGTCGGCCTTGGGCACGGTGATTGCGGCTGCCCTGGGTCTGGCTCTGGCCTTGCCCGCCAGCCGCTTGTCGGAACAAGACTCCAATTGGCTGCGCACGCCCACGCGCATGGTGCTCAACGCCTTGCGCGCCATCCCCGAGCTGGCTTGGGCCGCCTTGTTGCTGATCTCAGCCGGCTTGGGCCCTTTTGCTGGCACCCTGGCCCTGGCCGTGCACACCACGGGCGTGTTGGGCCGCTTGTTTGCCGAGGCCATGGAAAACGTGCCCTCAGGGCCAGCTGCTGCCCTGCGCACCCAGGGTGTGGGGCCGCTGCGGGTGTTCGCCTACGCCACCTTGCCCCAGGTCTTGCCTCAGCTCATGAGCTACACGCTCTACCGCTGGGAAAACAACATCCGCGCGGCCGCCGTGCTGGGGGTGGTGGGCGCAGGCGGTCTGGGGCAAATGCTGTCTTTCCACATGGGCTTGTTCCACATGGGTAAAACCGCCACCATCCTGGCCGCCATGTTGCTCATGGTGGCTTTGGTGGACCTGCTGAGCTTTTCAGCCCGCAAAGCGCTCACGCGCTGAGCTTGATCGTGCTTGCCGCGCAGGCCTGGTGCACCGAATGAGGCCCGTTGCACGCCCACAATCGCCGGCAGGCCAGCGCCCACAAATGCAAAACACCTGGAGCCCCTTGTAGGAGCCAGCCTGCTGGCGAATCGTGCCGGTCAAGCGGCATGACCTTACGCTAAGACTCGCCGGCAGGCCAGCGCCTACAAATACAAAACACCTGGGGCCCCCCTGTAGGAGCCAGCCTGCTGGCGAATCATGCCGGTCAACGGCCATGACCTCACGCTAAGACTCGCCGACAGGCCAGCTCCAACAAATACAAAACACCTGGGGCCCCTTGTAGGAGCCAGCCTGCTGGCGAATCGTGCCGGTCAACAGGCATGTCCTCACGCCCAAAATCGCCGGCAGGCCAGCTCCTACAAATGCAAAACACCTGGAGCCCCTTGTA
>CAMCUN010000051.1 GCA_945878995.1 Polaromonas sp. YR568
AGCTTGACGCCCGGAAGCCAGACGATCAGCGGCCAAGTCAATGCGGCTATGACGGCGACCAGCGTGCTGAGTGCCAGCAACTTCGCCAGTGCGCCGACCTTCAGCATCAACCCAGCCCTCCCAGCGGGCTTGAGCCTGAACACCAGCACCGGGGTGATCTCGGGCACGCCAACGGCCGCGCAAATTTTGACCATCCACACACTCACAGCCACCAGCGGAGCACAGACCGCCACGGCCACGCTGAGCCTGACAGTTGGCGCACAGAGCTTGATGCCCGGAAACCAAACGGTCAGCGGCCAGGTCAATGCGGCTCAGACGGCAACCAGCGCGCTGATTGCCAGCAACTTAGCGAGTGCGCCGACCTACAGCATCAACCCAGCTCTTCCAGCAGGCCTGAGCCTGAACACCAGCACCGGAGTGATTTCAGGAACGCCAACGGCCGCGCAAAACGCTACAACTCACACCATCACTGCAACCAGCGGAGCTCAGACCGCCACGGCATCGCTAAGCCTGACGGTGGCCGCCCAGAGCCTCTTGCCAAGCAACCAGACGGTCAGCGGCCAGGTCAATGCCGCACTCACGGCGACCAGTGCGATATCGGCCAGCAACTTCGCCAGTGCGCCGACCTTCAGCATCAACCCAGCCCTTCCAGCAGGACTGAGCCTGAACACCAGCACCGGAGTGATTTCAGGCACGCCGACGGCTGCGAAAAGCACGACCAGCCACACAATCATGGCCACCACCGGAGCTCAGACCGCCACGGCCACGCTGAACCTGACGGTGGCCGCACAGAGCCTGTCGCCCAGCAGCCAGACGGTCAGCGGGCAAGTCAGTGCCGCGCTGACGGCGACCAACGCGATATCGGCCAGCAACTTCACGAGTGCGCCGACCTTCAGCATCAACCCAGCCCTTCCAGCAGGACTGAGCCTGAACAACAGCACCGGAGTGATTTCAGGCACGCCGACGGCCGCGCAAAGCACGACCAGTCATACCATCACTGCCACAAGCGGAGCTCAGACCGCCACGGCATCGCTAAGCCTGACGGTGGCCGCCCAGAGCCTCTTGCCAAGCAACCAGACGGTCAGCGGCCAGGTCAATACCGCACTCACGGCGACCAGTGCAATATCGGCTAGCAACTTCGTCAATGCGCCGATTTACAGCATCAGCCCAGCCCTGCCAGCAGGCTTGAGCATCAATACCAATACCGGTGTGATCTCGGGCACACCGACGGCCGCACACAGCTCGACCGTCCACACACTCACGGCAACCAAAGGAGCTCAGTCCGCCAATGCGACGCTCAGCCTAACTGTGGGTGCACAGAGCTTGGCACCCAGCAGCCAGACGGTCAGCGGCCAAGTCAATGCGGCACTGACAGCGACCAGCGCCATCTCAGCCAGCAACTTCACAGGCACACCGACTTACAGCATCAACCCAGCCCTGCCAGCGGGGCTGAGCCTGAACACGGGCACCGGGGTGATCTCGGGAACGCCGACCGCGACCCAAAGCGCGACCAGCCACACACTCACAGCCACCAGCGGAGTGCAGACCGCCACGGCCACGCTGAGTCTGACGGTGGCTGGTCAAAGCCTTTCGCCCACCAGTCAAACAATCACCGGCCAAGTCAATGCGGCATTGACGGCGACCAGCGCACCGATTGCCAGCAACTTCACCGGTACACCCACCTTCAGCATCAACCCAGCCCTGCCAGCGGGCTTAAGCCTGAACACCGTCACTGGGGTGATCTCAGGCACACCGACGTCCGCGCACAGCGCGACCAGCCACACACTCACGGCCACCAGCGGTGCTCAGACAGCCACGGCCACTTTGAGCCTGACGGTGGCTGGCCAAAGCCTTTCGCCAAGCAGCCAGACGGTCAGCGGCCAAGTCAATGCGGCACTGACGGCAACCAGCGTGATATCGGCCAGCAACTTCTTAGGCACACCGACCTTCAGCATCAGCCCGGCCCTGCCGATGGGCTTGAGCCTGAACACCGGCACAGGTGTGATTTCGGGCACGCCAACAGCTGCACACAGCACGACCAGCCACACACTCACGGCAACCAACGGAGCTCAGACTGCCACGGCCACGCTCAGCCTGACGATCGGAAAAGTTGCTCAAACGGCCATGCTTGTCTCCATCAATCCACCTGTTCTCAGTGCCAAACAGACGGGTACGATTTCGACGACAGGAGGCTCTGGCAGTGGCACAGTGACTTACGCCGTAAGCAGTGGTTCTTGCACCATCAGCGGGAACACGCTGAGCAGCGGCGTCATTCGGGAGACCTGTGTGGTTCTGGCCACCAAGGCAGCCGATGGGAGTTTTCTTGCCAGCACTGCCAATTTGAGCGTCTCGGTTTCTGGCCGCGCCGCGCTGAGCCAGGCGCTCGATGCGACGGTTCGAGGCGCTATGGATGCCCAGTCGGGGGGAAGCAGCCGCATGGTGCAAAGACAAATGGGCAGCGTCAGCGATCATCTTCAGCGACTGGCTCAAGACTTTGATTTGCGGGGATCTCGGTTTTCTTTTCGCACGACTGACCCAGACTGGAATCGATTGATGCAGGCCTCTGGGATGGTGCAATACGCCCTGGCCAGCAGAGGTGGTCGTTCCTTGCACCCGCCATCCGAAGGGGTCGCTGGCCCCCTTGTGGCGGCTGATCATGGAGGCAGTGTTTTGGATCAACTGCCCATATTGACAACTGGGCACCCTGGCATGGTGACGCAGAATACTTACCCGTTCGATGTGAGCCGAGGACAGCGCGCCGCAGGGCCTTCTGTGGCCTGGTGGGTCGCGGGCGATCTTGGACGGAGCAAGCAAGGCGCAGGTGTGGGTCGAATGGACAGCGAGTCAATCACGCTGGGCATGGATTTGCGTCTGTTGCGCCGCTCCATCGTCGGTTTTTCTGTGGGTCAAGGCAAAGAACGCTCTGTGACAGGCCAAGAGGGCACGGTGGTCAAGGCGGACCAGACCTCCATGAGCCTTTACGGCCTGAGCGAAATAGCGCAAGGATGGCTTCTTGATGCACAACTTGGTCGAGGAGACTTGGATTTTGAGAATAGTCGCTACTCTAGCCCGAATTCTGTCTACCTTCAGTCCGAGCGCCGGGGGTACTCCTGGTTTGGTGGCCTGGGGCTGAGCGCGCCCATCGACTGGGAGACTTTGCGCCTAGTGCCCTATTTGCGTTGGAGTTTGTCTGAGACAAGGCTCAATGCCTACGCTGAGTCTGGTGATTCCAATGCTTTGAGCTATGGCCCTTCCAAGGTTCAAGGCCGGTCTTGGCAACTCGGTTCTCGGATAGTCCAGGATTTTTCGGGCACAGAGTCAGGCCGTTGGGCGGCTGAGGGACGCGTTGAGATGAGGCGAAGCATCAGTGGCGGCATGACTCAGCAGCTTGGTTTTGCCGACCCCTCTTCCACTGATGGCGCTTTGGTGCAGGTCCAAGCGCAGGCGAGCAATTTTTTCGAGGTGGGAGCAGGTATTCGTCACACCCACAGGTCAGGGCTGATCACGGGTCTGCAATGGGATTCGATGCGTGGCAACGGACTGAGTCAGCAACGCTTCAGCCTGCTGTGGCGATTTGCGCTGTAGTTGCTGTTTTGAGGGTGCTCCAGCGCCATCAGGCGCCTCACCTTTCACCTTGTCGCCAAGCCCAAGGCGCCAGGGCTGAGCCATCGGCCCACAGCCCCAACAGGGCCTCACGCGCCTGGCGCTCAGCGGCGCTGTAAGACTGCTGGTCTTGCTCTGCTTGTTCACGCGCGTAGGCTGTGTAGTGCCAAGCCATCCCGCGCTGGACCTGCATCAAATTCACATCCTCGTTGTCCACCTTCAAGGTGCCCACATGGCGGCCGTATTTATCGCGCTTGTGGGTCTCAAGCTGCACGTTTTTACCGTGCACCATGTCATACAAAGATTGCCGGGAGCGCTCACCAAAGGCCTGTTTTTTCTCGGGGGCGTCAATGCCCGCGAGACGAACTTTGTAGGTTTGTTGCAACTGATCCCCGATGGCCACAGGTGTGGTGATTTGCTGTGGACATCGGGGCAATTCTTTTTTGAATACGCCATTTAAAAATCCAAAAGACAGTCGTGTAGCACTGCATAAATGCGCCAAAATTCAAACCATTCGCTTCACCGCTGTAACTGCTGTGCCTCTTTCCTGTTGATGCGATTTTGAGCAAATGCAAATGCCGCGATGCCAGTTTCTAGCAAGCTCATGCCGACCCGCCAACTAATATGTAGCTTGGACTTTTGGGGTCCCAACGATTTGTTATCGGTCATGAGCAAGGCTTGGCCTGGCCAGTTCAGCGAGCGGGCCGCTGAACTTTTGCTGTCACGCGGCAGGGTTGTCAAATTCAAACCCGGAACCGTCATCGCCAGTCAAGGCTCAGCCTCCAAAGGGCTGCATATCGTTCTTGACGGCCTGGCCGAAGTAACTTCGCTGCGCCCCTCGGGCAAGGTGATGGTGATCAACATCATGGGGCCCGGTCAGGCTTACAGCTTCCTGCATATTTACCACCCAGACCCCCATAGCAGCAGCCTGGTGGCTCGCACGCCCTGTCAAATACTGACGGTTGCCAAGCAAGACTGGCTGTTGACCACCGAAGAATGCCCAGAGATCAAAGATGCAGTCATCTCTGTTCTTTCTGCGCGTCTGCGCGCAGCACTTGAAGAGCTCACCTTCAGCAGCCTGAACTCAGGTCTGGGCAGGCTGTCGCATCGCTTGCTTAACCATGTCCTGCAAAATTTCACACAGGACGCCGCAGGTCCATCGAGGAACGAGTACGAGGTGGCGCTCACGCAGTCGCATCTGGCGGCCATGATCGGCTTATCTCGCCAAAGAACACACGCGCTGTTGCATCAACTTGAACAGCGCAAAGCTGTGCGTCTGAATTACGGCCGCATCACGGTCATTGACCTTGATGCGCTGCGCCAAGTCATTACCGACAGCGAGTTGGAATAAAAGCGCTACCTGCGCGCAAGCAATGTCAAACCATTGACATTTGTTACTTCTCTTTCCTCGTAACCTCAGAAATACCTCACCAACCGTGGTGGGGCAACCCGTCCTTTTCATCCTTAGGAGTTGTTATGGGTAAACATTTGACCCGCGCTTTTGCCCTTGTGATGGCCTGCGCGCTGAGCAGTGCTGCACTGGCTCAAGCCACTTACCCAGAAAAGCCGATCACACTGGTGGTGCCATTCACACCAGGCAGTGGCTCGGACATCGTGGCTAGGATCATTGCCAAGGGATTGACCGAGACCATCAAAGCCACCGTGGTTATCGACAATAAGCCTGGGGCCAATGGCTCGCTTGGTGCCCAAGCTGTAGCCCGTGCAAAGCCCGATGGCTACACCCTGCTGTTGGGCAGTGCCACAACCAACGCTGTCAATTACGCTTTCTTTCCAAGCAAGCTCGGCTATGAACCCTCGTCATTTGACTTTATCGGCGGCTTGGGGGCCAGCGATGTGTCCATGTACATCCCCAGCGATCAGCCCTGGAAAAACATCAACGATCTGATCGCGCAAGCCAAGAAAAGTCCGGGCAAGTTAAGTTGCGGCAGCGGCAATGCCGTTACCCAAGTGGCCTGTGAATACTTCAAACGCCGAGCAGGAATAGACCTTGTCACAGTACCCTACAAATCCAATGCGCAGTCGCTGACTGATCTGGCAGGCTCCCAACTGTCATTTGCATTCTCGGACTCAACCGCAGCTCAGGCCTTCGTGGCCAGCAAAAAAGTCAGGCCGTTGGCCAGCGCAGGCGAGACAAGAAACCCAGTGGCGCCGCAAGTCTTGACCTTCGCTGAGCAAGGCATGAAAGATTTCGAGTTCACCGCCTGGACCGCTGTATTTGCGCCTGAAGGCACACCGGTGGCCATTGCCGAAAAGCTCAATGCCGCCATCATCAAGATCACCGACTTTCCCGAAATGGTGAGTCTGAGAGGCAAAGCCGGCAGCACCCCAATGGTCATGGATCTGCCAGCGGGCAAGCGCTTTGTCAGTCGAGAGGTGGTCAGCTGGAAAAAGTATGTTGAAGAGACCGGCATCAAGCCCGAGCAGTGACCCCCCACAACCCAAAAGGAGAACACTTTGAAAAACACACGTCGTCAGGCACTTTCAGTCGTCACCTTGGCGGGGCTTTTGGCTCTGCCGCAATCTGGCTCCACACAAACCGTTGCAGCGGCAACCCAAGACAGCGAGGTCAAGGGTCAACTGAGCTCCACTCTGGTGCCTTCGCCCGTGTCCTACACCGCCATGCTTCCAGTCGACTACGACAAGGCCCAGGAGCTGCCCTTGCTGCTGGCGCTGCATGGCGGTGACGGCATTGCCGGGTTTTCATTCATCCAGGCAACGGTAAAGGCCGCGTGGCAGTCGGGGGACTTGGCGCCTTGCGTGGTGGTTATCGTCAATTCAGGACGCTCTTTTTGGATGGACTGGAAAGACGGCTCTCAGAAGTGGGAGACCTTTGTGATGCAAGAACTGCTCGCGCACCTGAGAAGCACCTTCAAAGTGGGCAAGTCCGCGCGCAAGACCGCGCTCATTGGTCACTCGATGGGTGGACTTGGGGGGCTGCGGCTTGCATTCAAGTACCCCGATCAGTTTGGCGGGGTGGCCGCTTTAGAGGCGGCCATTGAACCCACGTTCCAATATGCCGCCATCAACGTGCGAAATAATTTCTTTCGACCCACTGCACTGATGGAGTCATTCTTTGGCAAGCCTGTTGATGTGGCCTACTGGGAAGCCAACAACCCGGCCCATATTGCGGTGGCACACGCAGCGCGAATTCAGAATTCGGGCCTGCAAATTTATCTCGACGTGGGTGACCGTGACATCCTCAACACCTACGATGGTGTCGAATTTTTACACCGCGTCCTTTGGGACCATGGCATTGATCATGAATACCGATTGGTTCGAGGTGGCGATCACTGGGGCGCAACTGTGCCTCCGCGCTATCGTGATGGCATGCGCTTTCTCACGCGCCAGGTCTTTTCTGTGCAACAAGAAGACAGCACGCAATTGGCCAATCGCGAGCGCATCAATCAAATGAAAAAAACCGCTGGCGTCGACCCGGCTGCCCTGCGCTTGGCGTTGCCCAACACAAAGCCCTGATTGCACATGTCACAGCAAAGTCGTGGGAACAATTTGCCCGCCAGTACTGCCGCCTTACACGGCGTTATTGTGCTGGACTTTTCACATGTGATGGCAGGTCCGTTTGCCACCTACTATCTGGTCTCACTTGGCGCGCGCGTCATCAAAATTGAAAACCCCAACAGGGGTGACTCACTGCGCGCCAAGCCCAAGTCTTTCCAGGCCTTTAACCACGGCAAAGAGGTTCAGTCGATCGACCTGTCCAGCGAGAAGGGCCGGGCACAGGCCTTGGATCTGCTCCATCAGTGTGATGTGATGGTGGACAATATGCGCCCGGGTGTCATGGAATCCTTTGGCTTTGGCCAAGCTCAGGTGCGCGCCGCCAAACCCAGCCTGATTCACTGCGCCATCAGCGCCTACGGGCAAGAAGGTCCGTGGGCGCAAAGGCCGGCCTACGACCATGTGATGCAGGCCGCCTCAGGGATGACCATGATGTCGGGCATGCCTGAAGACGGACCGGTCAAAGTGGGGTTTCCGGTGATCGACTGTGCCACTGGCATGCTGGCGGCGCTGGCCATCATTGCCGCCGTTCGCCGACGTGACCTGACCGGGCAAGGTGAGTCTATTGATGCCTCCATGCTGGGGGCTGCTTTTCAACTGATGTATCCCATGACCGTGATGGCAATGGACAACGGTCAGGCCCCGCCCCGAAAAGGCAATGTCGGCTACACCGGAAGCCCAGGCGCACTTACCTTGCCCTGTAAAGTTGGCTGGATTGCATTGGGTGCCAACACACCGCAACAGATGGGCGCGCTGGCACGGGTGTTGAATATCCAGGCACAAGTGCTGCCCTTGATTGAGGGACAGACCGCTGGCTTCGTGAGCGATGCCCACATGGCCGAGTTGCGCCAAATTCTGGTGACGGCCCTGCGCGAAGAAGATGCCCAAGACCTCGAAGAGCGGCTCAATGCCGCCAAAGTCCCGGCCGCCCGCGTGCGCGATCTTGGAGAGGCGGTACAAGAGGGGCTTGCCAACGGCGCCCTACAAATTTGGCCCATTGAGGGAGATTTGCCCATGCGCCTTCCCGGCCTTGGATTTCGGGCGCAAACACTCTTTGCCGGTCAAAAAAAACCTCCCGATGCTAAGGCCGCAGGCGAAGCTTTTATGCCAACTTAAACAAAATCAAGCAATACCTCAGCAAAATTGACTATCAACCACAGTCATTCCTCACACCGCGCACAGCGTCTTTGGCAGAGCCGATGCTTAGCTAAAAATAACCAAGACCCCCTTCCAAGGGGCTTACGAAACCCCGCAACTGCGGGGTTTTGCATTTGCTGACTCACCTTTCACCTTGTCGCCAAGCCCAAGGCGCCAGGGCTGAGCCATCGGCCCACAGCCCCAACATGGCCTCACGCGCCTGGCGCTCAGCGGAGCTGTAAGACTGCTGGTCCTGCTCTGCTTGTTCACGCGCGTAGGCTGTGTAGTGCCAAGCCATCCCGCGCTGGATTTGCAGCAAATTCACATCCTCGTTGTCCACCTTCAAGGTGCCCACATGGCGGCCGTATTTGTCGAGCTTGTGGGTCTCAAGCTGCACGTTTTTACCGTGCACCATGTCATACAAAGATTGCCGAGAGCGCTCACCAAAGGCCTGTTTTTTCTCGGGGGCGTCAATGCCCGCGAGTCGAACTTTGTAGGTTTGTTGCGCTTGGTCCAGCACGGTCACGGTGTCACCGTCTGCCACACGGACCACCAGGCCCATGAGCGTGAGCGCTTGGGCTGGCAAGCCCAACACGGCTGCGGCACACAGGACGGCGGCTCGCGCCTGCTTTGTGATGCTGAACCACTGCACAGACCTGGGGAGAACTGTAATTGTCAAAAATTTTACTAAAGTGTGAACTTTAGGAAAACTATATCAACAATTTCAGGCAAGAAATCCAGCTGTAAAAAAACGAACGTGCACTGTTCGCGCCGATTCAATATTGACCCAGGACCTGCAATCAAAACGGTCCGCAACAAGCTGGCAATGTCATAATTTTGTAACATGGTCTAAGACTTGATTTTTTTATCAAGAGCTGGCTCTTTCTTTGTGGCAACCTTTGCTTCTGACATGACATGACACGACCTGCTTATGCTTAAGACCCTAGAATCCACTTCCCCGCGTTGGTCAAGGCGGGTCTGTTGCACCACAGCCCAGATGCTCGGCCGGACACTTGTGGCCTGGGCGGCAATGTTTGGCATGGCCCACGGCCAAGTCCAACGCCCCGCCAACGAGCCCGCTGCGGACTGCCGCATCGCCTTTGACATGGGCTCCTCCGGCGTGCGCGCCGCTGCCACCGGCACGGGTGAAGGCGTGCTCATGCCCTCGCGCGACCTTGATTTGCTCACCCCCTTGATGCAGGGTCAGCGCCTGGAGCTGTTGTTGCCCGCCGTCGAAAGCGCCTTGCGGGAATTGCCCCAACAGGCCAGGCTGCCCGTGAACTGTCGCCAACTGGGGGGCGGGTTTTCGGCTTGGCGTCTGGCCTGGCGGCAAGATGGCGCGCAATTGAGCCAGCACTTGGAGACCCTCAGAGAGCATACCGGCGTGGCCGTGCTCGTGATCCCTGCCGCCGTCGAAGGGCGTTACGGCCACGACTCCGCCAAGCAGGCCTTGGGGCTGCGGCTGCAGACCAGCCATATTCTTGACATTGGCGGCGGCAGCATGCAAGTGGCTGGCCATGACCGGTCTTTTGGCATTGAGTTGGGCCAAAAATCGTGGGCCCATCACCTGTGCCAGACCTTGGGGCGAGACTCAGGCGCAGTGTGTCAATTGCTGCCCCTTAAGGCGCTTGAGCTGCAACAAGCCCGTGAGCTGGCTTCGAAACAGCTGCAAGACTTGCCCGCTGAAGTGGGCCCGGGCACGCTGACCGCCATCAGCCGACCTGTGACCCGGGGAGTTCGCTCAGCCTTGCGCAGCCTGGGTGTGGCACAGGGTGAGTCCATCTCGGCGCAAGAGCTGGGCACGGCCATTGACAGGCTCAGCACCATGGCGCTGGCCGAGGTGGTGCAGTTGACTGGGCTGACGGTGAACTTTGCGCCCTTTCTGGTGTCAGACATGCTGCTGGTCGAGGCCGTGATGCGGGCCATGAATCTGTCATCTCTGGCTTTGGCCGAAACGGCCATCAACAATTTGCCAGCCTTGCTGCGCGATGAGCGTGCCTTTGCATGGTCACAGCGCCACCCCTGCTATGTGCAGCGCTTGCGCGAGTTGGGTCCTGCGGCGTATTTCTCGGACCCTGCGGGCTGCGCCAAGCCCTGATCGCCGCATAAAGCCTTCATGGCTGCATGGCTGCGGCCAGACCCCCGCTGTTATCTGCCGCACTGGCGCTGCTCCTCGGCGCACAGAATGAGGCGATCTTGATCAGCGAAAGTTAAGAAATGTCAGTTTCGCGCCACCACAAGCGTGATCTGTGGACACAGGCCAAGTCTTGGCCGATAGGACCGTGAAAACTTGCAGAAAAATGCAAGTTTTTAACGGCCTCAATTGTTAAAATTTCCACATGATAGTAAAAATTTCTCAAGCTGCCTCGCCAGCTTGGCTGGACTGTCAGCACAGCCAGCGACTGCTGCCAACCATGCCGGCTTATTTGGGCTTGATCAGGCGCGGGTCCAAAAGTTTGTCCAAGGTAAGAAGGCAGAGTTGAATCATGACGACGACGGCGTCTTTGTGGAATGCAGGCCAGCAACTACAGACCGACGTGCTGCTGATCGACGATTCGGTGTCTGACCTGCGCGTGTTGATGGACATGATGAACCTCAAAGACCTGCGGGTGAGCGTGGCCCTGAGCGGCGAGCGCGGTTACCAGCAGGCCATCTTGCTCAAGCCCAGCCTGATCTTGATGGACGTGTGCATGCCCGGCATGAATGGCATTGCCACCTGCAGGCAACTCAAGGCCCATCCGGCCGTGCGTTCTATCCCAGTGATTTTTTTGACCTCCGCCAACGACTTGGCCGAACGCCTGGAAGGCTTTGCCGCTGGTGCGGTGGACTACATTGGCAAGCCCTATGAAGTTCAAGAGGTGTTGGCCCGCGTGGGCGTGCACCTGCAGCGCAACCTGGCCGAGTCCGAGCCTGCCGAGCCGTCCACAGGTGCCCAGCCCAGTGAGGCCAGCATGGATGTGCGGTTGGTGGTTCATGCCCAGCAGGTGCTGAGCCAAGCATTGGTCAATCCGCCCAACCTGGACCGGCTGGCCCGCATGGTGGGCACCAACCGGCGCCGCTTGAACGAGGCTTTTCAGGCCTTGTGCGGCCAGCCTGTTTTTGGCTGGTTGCGTGAAGAGCGCCTGCGCCAGGCCAACAGCCAAGTCAGCGGCACCCAAACGCCTTTTTCAGTGCTCAGTGATGCTTTGGGTTACTCCACGCCCGCGAACTTTTCCAAAGCCTTTCGCCAGCGCTTTGGCTGCTCGCCCAGTGAAATGCGCGCCCAATTCCAAGGCGCAGTGGAGGCCGAGCTTGAGCCGGATGCAAGCTGGGTCGGCCCCAGCGCCACCGCCCTAGACCCTAGCCACAACAGGCCAGCCGCTGACCAGGCTTGGCGCTGATGCGCCAGCTCTTGGGGTTACGCTGGCCATGGTGTTTCTTGTTGTGCGTGCTTGCGCTGGCCGCGTTGCCCCTGCGGGCCCAGCAGGGTCAAGCCGCGCCCAATTTCTCCGATGCGCCCGAATTACTGACGGTGCAATGGTGTGCCACTGCGGCAAAAATTAACATTGACGAGTTGCTCGCTCAGGACTGCGACTGGCAGCCGCTGGACAAGACCAAGGTGATCCATGGCTGGAGCAGGCGCGCTTTTTGGTTGCGTCTGTCTTTGCACAATCCATTGGCCTACCCTGTGGAGCGCTGGTTGGAGTTGGGTCACCCCCAAATGTCGCAAATCAGCCTTTACGTCTTGCGCCCTGAATATTGGCAGGAACGCCACATTGGCACCGGCACGCCCATGCGCGATCGAGGCATCATCGAAAGCACTTATGGCGTGCTGCCTATTGAAGTGGCGGCCAATACACGGCAAACGGCCTGGGTGCGACTGTCATCGGACACCTTGATGAGCCTGTATACGGCACTGTGGGAGCCCGACAATTTCCGCAAAGAACACCAATTGCGGCAGTTTTGGATCAGCTTAGGCATAGGCGGCATTGCCTTGGTCTTTGTGTTCTCGCTCATGATGCTGGTGCTGACGCGCCAGGTCGCTTATGGTTTTTTTGCCATAGGTCAGATGGGCCTGTTTTTAGGGGTCAGCAGCGCCGCTGGGGTTTTTCAGCGCTTATTTTGGCCGGAAGATCTACCCATGTACGAGGTGGTCAGGAACCTGGCCGGACTCATTTTGCTGCTTGGCAACTACTATTTTTTGCGGGCTTTTTTGCCCCAAATCCACCACTACCCGTTGCTGCTGATGCAAATGCGTGCAGCCATGCTCGTCTCAGCAGGGCTGATTCTGGCGAACCAATTCGGCCTGATCGATTCTGATTTATTTCGCTATTTGTCCTCTGTGATGTGCGGCTTGTATGCCGTCTTGATCATTGCCCGAGCCTGGCGCGACGGCGACCGTGCAGCTGGCATCATCTTGCTGGCATTTGTCACCTTATTTGCAATGGTTTTCAACCGCCTGCTTTTGGTCGGCAACTTTGTCACTCATGTTCCCAGCGTCTCAATCCTGCCCTTTTTGGCCATTTTTGTGTATTCGCCCCTTATTTTGCTGGGCCTGGTGGATCGCACGCGTCAGCTTCAAGAAGAGCTGACGCGGGTGCGCGCCGAGAGCGCAGCACAGCTGAGATTTTTGGCGCACATGAGCCATGAACTGCGCAGCCCGCTGGACATCGTGTTGGGCAACACCCAACTGCTGGCCCGCGAGGCGCGCAGTGCTTTACAAGTGAGCGGTTTGAACAGCATTTTTGACAGCGGCCGGCAGCTGCTGCGCATCATTGACCACATCCTCGATTACGCCCGAGGAACTGCAGGCATGCTCAAAATTGAGCCCTCAGCTATGCGTTTGGACCATTTTTTGCGCGGTGTGGAGCGCATGGCACGCCTGCTGGCGGTGCAGCGCAACAACCGCTTTGAGTTGGTGCTCTCCGGCCAAGCCCAGGCGGTGCAAGCCCTCACCGTGGAGGCCGATGCCGAGCGGCTGCGCCAGGTGCTGGGGAACCTTCTGGCCAATGCGGCGCGGCACACCAGCGATGGGCTGATTACTTTGACCGTTTCGGCCAGGACCGAGTCCGAAGACAGCTCGGTGTTGCAACTTGAATTTACCGTCAGTGACACCGGCGAGGGCATTTCAGAGCAAGAGCAAGAGCGCATCTTTCGCCCTTTTGAGCGCGCCGACAGCCAGGCCAATCACGGCGGCAAGGGTGCGGGCTTGGGCTTGGCGATTGCCAGGCAGCTGGTCGAGCTCATGGGAGGCCAGCTCACCGTGCGCAGCGCCCTGGGGCAGGGGGCTCAGTTTATTTTCAATTTGCGCGCCAGGCGAACGGCGCAGCAGTTGGAGTCGACCGACGAGCGCCTAGAGGGCTTTGATGCCGCCGGTTACCTGGGGCCTAAGCGGGCGGTGCTGGTGGTGGACGATGAGCCCTTGGGCCGCAGCGTGCTGTGCCAACTGCTCGAAGGCCTGGGCTTTGAGGTGCACCAGGCCAGCACCGGCAGGCAAGCGGCAGCCTTGCTGGCCCAGCGCCCGACCTTGGACCTGGTCCTGACCGACCAATACATGCCCGACGGCGACGGCTGGTTGGTGCTGGAGAGTGTGGCCGAATTCATGCCGCAGGTGCCGGTGGTGCTGATCTCGACCGCCCCGCCCAGCCCGCCCCTGAACTGGAGCAGCCGACTGCGATTTACCGCCCAGTTCTTGCGCCCCCTAGACCATGCCCAATTGCTCACACGCATGGGAGATCTACTGGGCCTGCAATGGACCGCGCAGGCGGTGGACCTTGAGAGCCACATGAGCGCGCAGTTGGCCAGCGACAGCCTTGCTCTGTCCGCCAAGGGCATGGCTTTGCCCGATGTGAGCCATTTGCAGGAGCTGGCCCAGTTGGTCGAGCTCGGCCAGATCACAGCCATTGAAGAGTGGTTGCAAGGCCTGCTGGCCCAGCAACCCGAATGCGCCCCCTTCGCCGCGCAGGTGCTGGAGGCTGTGCAAAGGCTGGACTTGCAGGGCCTGGAGGCCCTGCTTGCTGACTTAGCCAAGTCCGCCAGCACCCGCCTTTGAGGGCTGGCGCGGCCTGCCCACCAAAGTCTTTGCGGGACGCTTTATGATGATTGGCAAATTTTCAATTTTTAACAAAGTGCGGCTGGGAATACAGCAGGTGCCGCCAGGAATGCAGGCCGGGTCAGGGCCAACCCTAAAGTAGTTCATCATAAGAATGTGGCTTTTTGTACAAATTTTTCGATAACGGCTCATGGAAAAAGCTTGGGATGGCGTTGATCAAAACTGCGTCGCCTTGGTCCAACGCAAAGGTCTAACAGCACCCCATTCGAGCGGCGCTTTTTTGACTCATCACAACTTAAAAAATGGCGCACTGAAACATATTCTTTGGTTTTACTTTGTGTGTTTTGAGTGCTTGCGGTCATCGGTGCCCAAGGCCATTTTCTAGGACCCGCCGAAAACTCGGCTCTTTTGTGTATTTAAGGAATTGTTTTGTTTGCAATGCCAATGAAGCTGCTGCAGCCCAGGGCCTTGTGCCAGGCTGCGGGCCTGCTGGCCACTCTGTGGGGGCTGACAGCCCAGGCGCAAACCCTGCCCAACGCGGCCAGCATCTTGCGCCAGCAAGAATCGGCCATGCCGCAGGCTGTGCCCAAGTCCTCGGCCCCTGCCATTGCCTTGCCGGAGCGCCGCGTGACGCTGCCTGCCGAGGGAGGGGTTTTGGTGCTCGTGCGCAACATCCGCTTTGTGGGCGGTGAGGGCTGGGCGCGCGAGGACGAGCTGGCCGAGTTGGTGCGTCCCGTGTTGGGCCAAAGCCTGAGCAACGCCGAGCTGATGGCCTTGACCGAGCGCGTGAGCACCGCCTTAAAAGCTCGCGGCTGGTTGTTGGCGCAGGCTTACCTGCCGCCCCAAGACGTGACCGCGGGTGACATTGAGCTTCGCCTCATGCCCGGGCTGCTCGACGGCGGTGTGGAGGGGATTGTGGTCAGCGGCGCCCAGCGCGTCAGTGCACCGCGCATTCGCGCCATGGTGGCCGCGCCCATGCAGGGGCAGCAAGGTCGGCTCAACGCCCAGCAGTTGGAAGAAGGCCTGCTTCGCGCGGCCGAGTTGAGCGGCGTGAGCGCCACCGCCTCGCTAGAGCGCGGCACACAACCGGGCAGCTCGCGCCTGACCATTGAGGTCCAGGAGGCCCCAAGCGCGGTCGGCGGGCTGACCTTGGACAACTTTGGCGGCCCCTACACCGGCGTGCAGCGCGCCACCGGCTCGCTCACCCTGAACAGCCCCTTGGGCCTGGGTGATTCTTTGCTGTTTAACGCGGTGGCCAGCACAGGCATTGCAATGCTGACCACCCAGCTGGCCGTGCCCGTGGGCCACAGCGGCCTGAAGCTGGGCGCCTCGCTCACCACCTTGAGCTACAGCGTGGGCGGCGATTTGGCCGACCTGGGCCTCCAGGGGCGTGCCCTGATGTCTGGCCTGAGCGCCAGCTACCCCTTGATCTTGAGGCCGACTTACAAATTGCGCGCTCGGCTGGGCGTGGACCACAAAGCCTATGTGGACACGGCCATGGGCGAGCGCCTGGGCGACAAAGTGGCCCAGGTGGTGTCCTTGGGCTTGAGCGGACAAATCAACGACGGGCTGTGGGGCGGCGGCTTGAACGACTGGTCGCTGGGCCTGGACCGCGGCCACATGAACCTCGCTCGCCTGCCCGAGGTGCTGGAACAAGACCAAGCCGGCCCGCGCACCCACGGCCACTTTCAAAAATGGCTGTATTCCTTCACCCGCTTGCAGCCCTTGGCCGGTCAAGCCACCTTGCAGTTCTCGCTCAATGGCCAGCAGGCGGCCAGCAACTTGGAGTCGTCCGAGAAATTTTCTCTGGGCGGCAACAGCAGCATTCGCGCCTACCCGGGCGGTGAAGCCGCCGGCGACAGCGGCACGGTGGTCAGCTTGACGGTGAGTCACCCCTTGAGCTGGCCGCAGGCAGCGCAGCGCCTGGAGCTGTCTGGCTTTTACGACTGGGGCCGCATACGCGTTCACCAATCGCGCGACCAGGTCATTGACAGCGCCACGGGCCTGAACAGCTACAGCTTGAGTGGTGTGGGCCTGGCCTTGAGCTTGGCCCAACCCGGCGACTGGAACTTGGCACTGACCTGGGCCTACGCCCTGGGCAGCAACCCTGGGCGCAGCACCACCGGCACCAACAGCGATGGCAAGGCCAGCCGCAGCCGGCTGCTGTTGGCGCTGAAAGTGGACTTTTGAGCGCCCAGGCGCCCAAGCTATGAACCACGCCTACCGACTGGTCTGGAGCGAGCTCAGCGCAAGCCCGGTGGCCGTGCCTGAAACGGCGGCCGGCCGGGGCAAAGGCTGCGGCGCTCGCGTGGCGCGCGGCCTGGCCGGCGCTGTGGCGGCTGGCGTGCTGGCCTGGGGCGCCCAGGCGCAAACCCTGTCCCGAACGCAGCTGCCCGGCCAAGCCCAGGTGAGCGCAGGCTCGGTGGCCATCGAACGCGCCGCCCAATCCATGGTGGTCAGGCAGGCCAGCGACAAAGCGGTGCTCAACTGGAGCAGTTTTGACATTGGCCGCGACGCCAGCGTGCGCTTTGTGCAGCCCGGCGCCTCCAGCGTGGCCCTGAACCGGGTGAACAGCGGCGTGGCCAGCCAAATTGAAGGCAAGCTCTCAGCCAACGGCCAGCTGTTTTTGGTCAACCCCTCGGGCATCGTGTTTGGCAAAGGCGCCCAGGTCAATGTGGCGGGCTTGGTGGCCAGCTCGCTGGACATCGCCACCGAGGACTTTCTGGCCGGCCGCTGGCGTTTTTCAGGCCCCGCGGGGGCCGGGGCGGTGGTCAACCAAGGCCTGGTGCAGGCCGACGGCGGCTTGATCGCGCTCCTGGCACCGCGAGTGAGCAACAGCGGCAGCCTGCTGGCCGATGGCGGCCAGGTGGTGATGGCCGCGGGCCAAAAAGTCAGCCTCAGCGTGGCAGACTCGGGCCTGCTCAAGGTCAGCGTGGACCAAGGCGCGGTGGACGCGCTGGTGGAAAACAAAGGCTTGGTGCGGGCCGACGGCGGCAGCATCTTGCTGACAGCCAAGGGCGCCAACGACTTGCTCTCTGGCGTGGTCAACAACGAGGGCGTGGTGCGCGCCCACACCTTGCATGAGCGCGAAGGCCGCATTGTCTTGCTGGGCGACATGGCGCTGGGCACAGCGCAGGTGGCAGGCCAGCTCGATGCGTCTGCCCCCCAAGGCGGCAACGGCGGCTTCATTGAAACCTCGGCCGCCCAGGTGTTTGTGGCGCCCAGCGCAAGCGTCACCACCTTGGCCGCCCAAGGTCAGAGCGGCACTTGGCTGATAGACCCGGTGGACTTCAACATCGCGCCGACCAACGGCAACATCACAGGCGCCCAGCTGAGCACTCAATTGCAAAGTGGCAACGTCACCATCACCAGCACCAACGGCACGGGTGGCACGGCTGGAAACATCAACGTGTTGGATGCCGTCAGCTGGAACGCCAATACGCTGACGCTCAATGCGGGCTACAACATCCATGTGGGCACAAGCAGCGCCACAGGCTCGTTGACGGTGACAGGCACGGGTTCTTTGGATTTGAACCCCAGCTCCAACACGGTGGCCGGCTGGACCCCAGGCGGCGCAGTGCTGATGGGCATGGCCGCGTCGCCCACCAGCGGTTTGACCGGCGGTTATTTGTCAAACGGCTCCTTTGGCGCCGGGGCGGCCACAGGTTTCAACGGCCAAATCAACGTGTCCACCAGCGGCACAGTCAAAGTGGGCGTCACAACCTACAGCGTCATCAATTCTGAGGCGGCTTTCGCCAGCATGGCCGTGGGCGGCAACTATGTGATTGGCAGCCAGCTGGCTTTCAGCACCAGCTACACAACGGCGGTGGTGTCTTATTTCACTGGCAATCTCAACGGCTTTGGCCATGTGATTTCCGGTCTGAATATCTACGGCCCCAGCACGCTCAATGTTGGCTTGTTCGCCACCAGTGATGGCAAGGTCAGCAACATCGGCGTGGCTGGCAGCATCACAGGCTGGAATGGCGTAGGCGCCATTGCGGGTGCCTATTCGAATGGTTTGGTTATTTCGCGCAGCTATTCCACAGTGGCAGCCAACGGCCAGAATTGGGTGGGTGGCTTGGTGGGCCTGGGTAACAACATCAGCATTTCTGACAGCTACGCGACGGGCAACATCACTTCAGATGCCACTCAAGGAGCGACTTTTGGTGGCTTGGTCGGAACCTTTACTGGCTCCATCACCCGCAGTTATGCGACGGGCGCGGTCAGTGGATCAGCACAAGTCGGCGGCCTGGTCGGCAGCATGGGAAGCAACTCATCCATCGTCAGCAGCTTTGCGACTGGCAATGTCACGGGAACCGTGGTCGGTAGAGATGATCAGGGTGGGTTGGTGGGCCGTATCTTGAATTCTGACAATGTGAGCATCACCAACAGCTATGCGACAGGTCGGGTTTCAGGCGCAGGCAATGTGGGCGGGCTCATTGGACTTTTCAACTCTGGCAGCTCCAACACCGTTAGCAATTCATACGCCACCGGCAATGTCAGCGGAACAGGCAACGGTGTCGGTGGCCTCGTGGGCGACGCCAAAGGCATCACCATCAGCGGCAGTTACGCCACAGGCACGGCATCCGGCTTGAATTTTGTCGGCGGTTTGGTCGGGTTTGCGCAGCCTGTCGCGGTATCGGGCTCGTACGCCACAGGCAACGTCACCTTGCTCAGCGGTGGGTCCAACGGCGGTGGCTTGGTGGGCTATTTGTATGGCGGCTCCATCACATCGAGCTTTGCAAAGGGCCATGTTTCCGGCTCCGATGTAGGCGGGCTGACTGGCACGACCCAGGCCAATTCCAGCATCACCAAAAGTTACGCCACTGGCAATGTCACTCTGACTTCGGCAAATGGCCAGGCAGGTGGCCTGATTGCCTATTTGCCGGGCACAACTGCAGACAGCATCTCCTACAACTACGCCTCTGGCTCGGTCACTCAAACCGGTGGGTCAGGCGGAAGTTTGGGTGGCTTGGTCGGTTCGGGTAGCGACCGCAGCTTTACTGGCAACTACTGGAACAGCACCAACAACCCATCGTTTTCCACCTCCACCGGTGGCATTGGAGGCTCAATCGCATCCACCGGGGTCACAGCCCTTAGCACCACGGCCATGAAGTCAGCCTCTGGTTTTTCCAGTGGCTTTGGCAATTCAAATGGCGCATTTACCCAGACCTCGGGTTGGGGCTTTGCGCCTGGGGTCAACGGCGGCTTGCCCGTGCTTTGCGCCATCACGGCATGCACCGCCTATGACACGTCCTTGGTGGCGCTGACCTACAGCGGCGCCCCCAACGGACTTTGGTCCATCGCTTCCAACTGGCAGATCACTGGCACCAACACGGTCGCTAGTTTCGCGCCCACCGCAGCAAATGCGAGTGATGTGACGGCATTGACAGTGAACGCTGGCTCCGTCGTGGAGTACAACACCGCCAGCGTGGGCTCTTTGGGTGTTCCCATCGCCAATGCGGGCACCATTGCCTTCACAGGCGACAGCCATGTGTCAGTCACCGGGGTGATCAGTGGCACCGGGGCCGTGACCAAGGCTGGTGCGGGCACCCTCACCTTCTTGGGCACCAACACCTACAGCGGTAACACCACGATTTCTGCAGGCACTTTGAAAGTGGGCGCAGGCAGTACCAGCGGCTCTTTGGCGGGCAATGTGGTGAACAACGCCACGCTGGTCTTTGACCGCGGTGATGCCCTGAGCTATTCGGGCGTGATCAGTGGCTCGGGGGCTGTCACCAAGGCAGGCGCGGGCGCTCTCACCTTGTCAGGCACCAACACCTACAGCGGTGGCACCACGGTGTCTGCAGGCATGGTGAAGGCCGCAAGTGGCTCGGCCTTGGGCACGGGCGCCGTCACCCTGGGCTCCACAGCCGTCCTGGATTTGACCCACAACGGCACCGTCGCCTTAGGCTCCACCTTGAGCATGGCCACGGGCAGCGCCATCACCAACAGCGCCAACACCTCCAACCTGTCCGTCGCAGGGGCCAGCACCCTGGCAGGAACAATCAACACGGCCGGTAGCCAAACCTACAGCGGTGCGGTGAGCTTGGGCGCCGCAACCACGCTGACCACGCTCAATAGCAGCAATGCCAACACCAACGCGGCGGTGGCTTTTGGCGGAGCGGTCGATGGTGCATACGCACTCACCACCACCAACGGCAGTGGCCAGGTGAGCTTTGGCAGCACCGTGGGTGCGACCACGCCCTTGGCTTCTGTGACCATCACGGGTGGGGCCAACGCCACCGCGCAAACCACCGCCTTGGCTGGCGACGTCACGACCAGTGGCAATCAAAGCTATGGCGGCAACCTCACCTTGTTCGGTAACGCGGTCCTCACATCTACCGCTAACGCTGGAAATGGGGAGGTCACGATTGCCGGAAATGTGAGTCCGAGCTCGATCACTCCTACCAGTATTGTTAAATTTCTAGGCAGTGGCAATTGGCAATACAGCACCACCGGTGGCTCCACTTGGGCGTATTACACCAACAACGGGTCTGGTAACTCCTATGCGGCGGGCTCGTCCACCACCAGCTCCGCGCCGAGTTCCTTCCCCTTTGCTGTGGCTTACAGCGGTTCCACTTATTCGTTCACCCCTGCAACAAGCCTTGCTTCGAATGTATTGGTCGTGGCCGGTGGTGGTGCCGGTGGCGTGAGCAGCGGTGCGCCTACTTCCCTCGGTGGTGGTGGCGGTGGTGGTGTGGTCTACCTGCCCAACGCCACCTTGTCTGGCACCTATTCAGTCAAAGTAGGGAGTGGTGCCACAAACTACCAGTCAACAAGGGGCGGGGACAGTTCCCTGTCTTTGGCGTCCAACCCCTCAGGCGTGACCCTCACGGCCTATGGTGGTGGTGGCGGTGGCGGCTCCTCCCAGTCTGCCGGCTTGAGCGGGGGCTCTGGCGGCGGGGGGCATTATGGTTCAACAGCCGATTTCGGCGCAGCGACCCAAGGCTTGGTGGCTGGATTCAGCGGCCACACCTTGTACGGGAACCCGGGTGGGTCCAGCAACTTAAGGCAGTCTGCGGGCGGGGGCGGAGGGGGTGCATCGCAGGCAGGGTTCGCCGCGACCGGAACTGATTCGTCAAATGGTGTGGGTGGAAATGGCGGACAAGGCCTTGCCTTCGCCATCACGGGCGCCCCTGTGGTTTACGGGTCGGGGGGCGGCGGAACAGGTGCGGCCACGGGTGGACTTGGAGGCGCGAACGCTGGCAATTCATCGATGGCGGGTGGGCCGGTCAATGGCGTCGCAAACACTGGCGGTGGTGGTGGCGCAGGTCAAGCCAACGGAGGTGGGCAGGGCGGATCTGGCATTGTCGTACTCGGTCTGGGCGACACATTGTCCAATGCCTATGCACTCACCGTTCGCACGGGAAGCGGCAAGGCCAGCATTGGCGGTGGTGTTTCAAATCTCACGTCCTTGACCATAGACTCCACGTCCTCAGCGAGCGCCATCCTGGGTGCGATCAGCGGCGCCACTGCCCTGCAAAAGTCTGGCGCGGGCGGCATCTTGACCCTGTCGGGCGCCAACACCCACAGCGGCACCACTACCGTTTCTGCAGGCACTTTGCAAGTGGGTGCGGGCAGCACCAGCGGCTCCATGGTGGGCAATGTGGTGAACAACGCCGTGCTGGCCTTTGACCGCAGTGATGCCCTGACTTATGCGGGCGTGATCAGCGGCACAGGGGCAGTGACCAAGGCGGGAAGCGCCACCCTCTTGTTGTCGGGTGCCAACACCTACAGCGGTGGCACCACCGTCAATGCCGGCACCTTGCAGGCCGGCCACGCCACCGCTTTTGGCAGCGGCACCGTTGCGGTGATGGGCGGCGCTGGGCTGGACCTCAGGGGCCAGGCCATGACCAGCACAGGCGCGCTGACTTTGAACGGCACCGGCTTGAACAGCGGCGGCGCTTTGTTCAACAGCAGCGGAGGGGGGGCCACCTATGCCGGTTTGGTGAACCTGGCCTCGAGCAGCAGCATTGTGGGCGGCGCGGGCGCCATCAACCTGACCCACACAGGCACCCTCACCGGCTCGGGCTTTGACCTCACGCTGGGCGGTGCACGGGGGGGCGTCTTGTGGGGCGCCATAGGCACTGGCACGGGCAGCTTGACCAAGCAGGACGCCGGGACTTGGGGACTCAAGTCCGTCAGCACCTACAGCGGCGGCACCACGCTCAATGGCGGCACCTTGCGCATGGATACGCCGACGCTGACAGACCCGCTCGGCAGCGGCACCATCACCGTCAACACCGGCGCAAGGCTGCTGGGCAGCCGGACTGCGATGACCAACGCCATGGTCATCTCCGGGGGCACGCTCAACGATGACAACGGTTTCGGTGGAAGTTACACCGGACCGGTGTCCCTGGTGGGCGATATGACCATCACTGGAAATTACTCGATCGCCATCTCGAGCGTGATCAGCGGGGCGGGCGGCATCATCAAAAACGGCAATGGCGAGCTGCGCTTGTCGGGCGCCAACACTTACACCGGCACGACCACCATACAGGCTGGCACCGTCAAAGTGGGTGACAACACAAGCGCTGGCACCCTGGGTGCAAGCAACGTCATCAACAACGGCACGCTGAGCTTTGGCCGGACCAATGCCATCAGCGTATCGAACGTGATCAGTGGCAATGGCCGTGTGACCCAAGCAGGCTCAGGCACGCTGACCTTGAGCGCCACCAATACCTACACAGGCGGTACGAACCTCACGGCAGGCACGCTGAGTTTGGGCTCCGCAGGCGCCATAGGCAGCAGTGGCACCATCAGTTTTGGCGGCGGCGCGCTGCAGCACTCGGCCAACAACACCACCGACTATTCCAGCCGCTTCAGCAACGCCGCCTCTCAGGCTTACAGAATCGACACCAACGGCCAGAGCATCACCTGGGCGAGCGCGCTCACCAGCTCGGGGGGCAGCTTGAACAAGTTGGGAAGCGGCACCTTGCTGTTGTCAGGCGCCAACACCTACGGCGGTGGCACCACGGTGTCTGCAGGCACTTTGCAAGTGGGCGCAGGCAGCACCAGCGGCTCCGTGGCGGGCAACGTGGTGAACAACGCCACGCTGGCCTTCAACCGCAGTGATGCCCTGAGCTATTCGGGCGTGATCAGTGGCTCGGGGGCAGTCACCAAGGCCGGCGCAGGCGCTCTCACCTTGTCAGGCACCAACACCTACAGCGGTGGCACCACGGTGTCTGCAGGCAAGCTCGCCGTCGGCAGCGGCACGGCCTTGGGCACGGGCGCGGTCACCCTCAGTGCCTCAGCCGTCTTAGATTTGACCCACAACGGCACCGTCGCCTTAGGCTCGACCTTGACCATGGCTGTGGGCAGCGCCATCACCAACAGCGCCAACACCTCCAGCCTGTCCGTCGCAGGGGCCAGCACTTTGGCGGGCACGGTCCACACTGGCGGCAGCCAAACCTACACCGGCGCCGTGAGCTTGGCTTTTGCCACCACGCTGAACACCAGCAACAGCCCAGTGGCCTTCAATGCCGCGGTGGACAGCACGGCAGGAAATACTTTTGACTTGACGGTGAACAACGGCACGGGCTCAACGAGCTTGGGGGGTGCTGTGGGTGCCATCCACAGTCTGGGCAACTTGAGCTTGAATGGCACGGGTGCGGTGTCTCTGGGCGCCAACATCACCAGCTTGGGCAATCAAACCTATGCTGGACCTGTGAGCGCTGCTGCAGGCATCACGCTCACAGCCAACGATGGGATTGGCCCAACCAGCATCATCACCAACGGGAACAACAACAACAGCTATTACGCGTTTGGTGTTCCTGGTACATCGAGCTTGGGTGAAACCAACTATTACGTGGTGGCCAGCGGTTCCTCCACAGCGGACATCACGTCGTCGACCAACACCAATGTTGGCATCATGTTCTACAACAACACAGGAACACTGAACGGGGCTGGCAGCAATGCTTCATGGTGTTGCTACAACTACCCCGTGATGGCCAATGCGGGCAAGTCCAGTTTTCCGTCCAGCATTTCAGTGGTGACCCGGGGGGACGGCTTGGCCTCGCGCGTCCCCACCGCGCTCAGTGTGTACGGCTCCAACGTGCCGTTCTCGTCTTCTTACACCTACACGCCTCAGGGAAACCCCAGCAGTGTTTCAAATGTGGCGATCCAAGGCGTCGACTACCAACAAAGCAATTTCTCGCTGGTAGGCAGTGGTTCGCTGACATTCGCGGGTGGCGGCGTGAGCAGCCCAACGCTCAGCAATGCCATCAGTCTGTCCAATGCAAGCGCGTACCAGTATTTTCAAATTGTTTTTTCTTCCTCAGGTGGGACATCCAACAGCTTGTCGCCCAACTTGACAGGGCCACTGGCGCTCAATGCCATCAATTTGTATGGCAAAAGCGTGGCCAACAGCATCACGTTCAAGCAGTCGGTCACGGCCAATGGCGCCTTGAACTTGGCGGCCGGCAAGGTGGCTGCAGCCGGTCTTTCTGCAGGGGGGGCCGTCGCCGTCAACTCCCGCAACGATTCCATCATCACGGGCAACATTTCCAACAACGGCAGCAACGCTGCAAGTTTGGTCAAAACAGGTGCTGGTGCCTTGACACTCTCGGGCACCAATGTGTTCACCGGCGGCACCACCATCACCAGCGGCACCGTCAAAGCGGGCAGTGCCTCCGCGCTGGGTGCGGGTGCGGTCAACATTGGCGCGGCTGGTGTCTTGGATTTGACCCACAGCGGCACCGTCGCGCTGGCCTCGACCTTGACCATGGCTGCGGGCAGCGCCATCACCAACAGTGTCAACACCTCCAGCCTGTCCGTCGCAGGGGCCAGCGCATTGGCGGGCACCATCCGCACCGCCGGCAGCCAAAGCTACACCGGCGCAGTGACCTTGGCCGCCAACACCACCGTGGCCAGCACAGCGGCAGGCGCACTCACATTTGCAGGCCCCGTGAATGGGGGTTTTGCCCTCACGGTCAACAGCCAGGGCGATATGGCCTTCAACGCTGAGGTCGGTGGCACCACCCCCTTGGCCAGCTTGAGCACCGATGCCGGCGGGCGCACGCTGCTGGGCGCCAATGTCACAACTGCAGGCGCGCAAACCTACCAAGACGACGTGGTCGCAACCTCGGCCATCACGCTGCAGTCCGCAGGCAGTCTCAGAGCCAAGTCCATCCAAGCGGCTGGGGCCCTGACGCTGCATCTGGGCGGTCCGGGCACGGTGCAAGGCGTGATCAGCGACGGCGCGTCGGCCTTGTCGCTCATCAAAGCCGGCGCGGGCGAGTTGTCTTTGTTGGGCGCCAACACCTACACAGGCGGCACGGCGCTCAACGAGGGCACGCTGGGTCTGTACACCAACTCCGCCCTGGGCACAGGCGCACTGACTGTGGGCACGGCCACCTTGAAGGTGGGCCGCGCAGTGACGCAACTGGACAATGCCCTGGTGCTCAACGGCAGCGCCTCGGTGATTTTTGACCGCGACGTCGACTACCTTTTGGTGGGCGGCGGCGGCGCGGGCGGCAGCGGCGGGGGTGGTGGGGGGGGCTTTTTGGAGGGCAAAACCGCTTTGACGGGTCAGAGCTACGCCGTCAGCGTGGGCGCGGGCGGACAGGCAGCGGGCAGCAGCGGCACGGCATCCACCGCCTTTGGCCAAACGGCCAGTGGCGGCGGCGGCGGCGCAGGCGGAGGCGGGGCCGGCCAAAGCGGTGCCTCTGGCGGTGGTGGCGGGTATGACGCGCCATCGGCCACCGTGGCCACGGGCATGGCCGGTCAGGGTTTCAGTGGCGGCGTGTCCAACCGCACCAGCTACGGTGCAGGCGGCGGCGGTGGCGGTGCGGGCGGTGCAGGCGGCAACGCGTCGACCGCGCTTGACGGTTTTGGCCGCGGTGGCGACGGCGGCCTGGGTAAAACATCAGACATCACGGGTGAGACCAAGTTCTACGCAGGTGGCGGTGGTGGCGGTGCCAACACGGCCCAAGCCGGAACCCCTGGCGGTTTGGCGGGCTCTGGCGTGGGCGGAGCGGGTGCCACGGGCGACGCCATGCCAGGCCAAAACGCTGTGGCTCACACGGGCTCGGGCGGAGGCGGTGCCGAGCCCAATGGCTCACCGGCGGGCACGGGTGCAGCGGGCCTGGTGGTGGCGCGCTACAAGGGCGGCGCAGCCGGCACGGGCGGCAGCGTGGCGGCCGGCACGGGCAAGGCCGAGGGCTTCACCGTTCACACCTTCACCAGCGCAGGCACCTTGGCGTTCAACCCAGCCAGCCTCACGCTGACCGGCACGCTCAGCGGCGCTGGCGCCTTGCAAGTCAACGCCGGTGGCGGTGTGCTCAACCTCAGCGGGTCCAACAGCTACAGCGGCGGCACCACGGTGCAGGCGGGCACCTTGGCGGGCGGCGCCAACAGTGGCAGCCGCACCGTCTTTGGCAGCGGCGCTGTGACGGTGGCCACGGGCGCTGTGTTGCGCACCAATCACAGCGACCTGAGCAACGCCTTGGTGCTGGCGGGCGGCACCTTGTCGGGCACCCATGCGTCGGGCGAGATTTGGCGCGGCGCCATCAGCGTGACGGCGCCTTCGGTGGTGGACACCGGCTCCAGCATGGTTTGGCGCGGCACGGTCAGCGGCGCTGGCAGCCTGAGCAAGTCGGGCGCGGGCCAACTCACCCTGGAAGGCGCCAACACCTACAGCGGCGGCACCACCGTGCAAGCGGGCACGCTCTTTGGCGGCGAGGGCAGCGAAAGCCGCACCGCCTTTGGAAGTGGCGCCATCACGGTGGCCAACGGCGCCACCTTGTGGACCGACAGAGCCAGTCTGGCCAACGCCTTGGTGCTCGCTGGCGGCACCTTGCAAGGCACCAACGGTTTTGGGGAAAGCTGGAGCGGCACTGTGACCTTGGCTGCTCCGTCCACCGTGCAAGTGGACTACGGCATGAGACTTGACGGCGCCGTCAGTGGCGCTGGCAGTTTGCGCAAAGAGGGCGGCGGCAACTTGACGCTCAATGGCGCCAACACCTACAGCGGCGGCACCATGGTGCAAGCGGGCACGCTCTTTGGTGGCGAGGGCAGCCAAAGCCGCACCGCCTTTGGCAGTGGCGCCATCACGGTGGCCAGCGGCGCCACCTTGTGGACCGACAGAGCCAGTCTGGCCAACGCCTTGGTGCTCGCTGGCGGCACCTTGCAGGGCACCAACGGCTTTGGTGAAAGCTGGAGCGGCAGCATCAGCCTGAGCGGTGTGTCGGTGGTGGACGTGGGCTCCTTCATGACCCTGAGCGGCAACATCAGCGGCGCTGGCAAGCTGAGCAAGGCAGGCGGCGGCGTGCTCAGCTTGAGCGGCGCCAACAGCTACACCGGCGGCACCCAACTCAACGCGGGCACGCTGGCCCTGGACTCGGCCAGCGCCATAGGCAGCAGCGGCACCATTGGCTTTGGCGGTGGCACGCTGCGTTTTGGCACGCTCAACACCATTGATTACTCGCCGCGCTTTAGCGCGACCGCTGGCCAGGCCTATCGCCTGGACACCCATGGCCAAAACCTCAGCCTGAGCGCCGATTTGGCCAGCAACGGCGCAAGCCTGAACAAGCTCGGGGAGGGCACGCTCACCTTGCTGGGCGCCACCATCTACACCGGGGCAACCACGGTGTCAGCCGGCCGGCTGGTGATTCGCCACGACGCGCCGCAGCTGGGCACCAGTGGATTCAGCGGCGCTGGGGCCTTGACCTTGGAGCCGGTGGCCAGCAGCTTCAGCCTTGCCACTTTGACCATGAGCAAGCCCATCAGCGGCCTGTCGGGCTTGGTCATTGGCAAGAGCGGCAACACGGCAGGCCTGAACTTGACCGGCAGCGTGAGCGTGGCCGGCCCCATCTCGGTGTTTGCGGGCGACTTGAACCTCAACTCGTCTTTGGCCAGCACCGCTGCAGGCGATGTCTTGCTCAGGTCCTCGGGCACGCTCAGGATTGCCTCTGGCCAGCAGATCAGGGCCAGCGCAGGGGGCATCACCTTGGTGACCCAACGGTTTGTCAACCAGGCGGGCGCAGCCGCACTGGCCACCACAGGCGCCGGGGTGTGGCGCATTTGGAGCACCAACGCCAACCCGTTTGACGCCACCACCGGAGATGTATTGGGCGGCTTGGCCCCGGATTACAAGCAATACAACGCCACGCAAGGCAGCACCACGCCGCTGGGCACCGGCCATGGCCTGCTTTACAGCCTGGCGCCTGTGATTTCCTTGAGCCTGGGCGGTGTGGTCACGCGCGAGTACGACGGCAGCACGCTGGCCACCGTGTTGCCCAGCCAACTGCAGGTCATCGGCGCGGTGGGCGGCGACCAAATTGCGCTCAGCGCCCACAGCTCGGCCGCCTACACCACGGCGGGGAACGGTCCGGGCGTCAAAGACGTGGGCACCCAAAAAACCGTGGAGGCCACTGGCGTGACTTTGCTGTCGGCCATCCTCAACCAGATGCCCGTGTACGGCTACAGCCTGGCCAGCAACACGGCCAGTGGCCCAGTCGGCGAGATCACGCCCAAAGCAGTCTCGCTTTCAGCCAGCAAAACCTATGACGGCCTGTTGGCCTTGGGCCAGGGCGCGGTCACCCTGAATACCGGCGTGGGCAGCGAAACCCTCACTTACAGCCAGGCACGCAGCAACGACGCCCATGTGGGCACGGCGCAAAAATACATTGCCGCATTGAGCTTGGGCGACGCCGGCGACGGCTCGGGCGGCTTGGCGCTCAACTACAAGCTGCCCGCGCTGAACGCGACCACGGCGCCCGTCACCATCACGGCCAAGCAGCTCACGGCTTCGGCCAGCATTGCAGCGGTGGACAAAAGCTACGACGGCCTGCTCGCCGCCACCGGCTCCAGTGTCTTGAGCAGCACCAGCGGCGCACTCAACGGCGATGCAGTGGCGCTGGATGTGAGCGGCATCAGCCTGAGGTTTGACAACCCACACGCAGGTGCGCGCAACATCAGCGCCTATGGTGCAACTGCTCTAGGTTCAGTCACAGGCGGCGGTGTGGGCTTGAAAGACGGCACTGTAGGCAACGCGGTGGCAGGTCTGGCCGGCGACTACAGCTTGCCGGCGCTGCCTGTCATTGCGGCGGTCAACAAACAAATCAACCCCGCGCAACTCATGGCCTCGGCCAGCATCACGGGCGCTGATAAAACCTATGACGGTTTGCTGGCGGCCACAGGCTCAACCATCAGTGGCAGCACCAGCGGTGCGCTCAATGGCGACGCCGTGGCGCTTGACTTGAGCGGCATCAGCCTGAGGTTTGAAAACCCCCACGCAGGAGCGCGCCTCATCAGGGCCAGCGGCAACGCCGCTCTTGGCGCAGTCACAGGCGGCGGTGCGGGCTTGAAAGACGGCACCACAGGCAACGCAGTGGCAGGTCTGGCGGGTGATTACAGCTTGCCAGCCCAGCCAGTCATGGCGGCGGTGAACAAACAAATTACCCCCGCGCAGCTCATGGCCTCGGCCAGCATCACGGGTGCCGACAAAACTTACGATGGCTTGCTGGTGGCCACAGGTTCGACCATCAG
>CAMCUN010000052.1 GCA_945878995.1 Polaromonas sp. YR568
TTGCCGCAGCCTGACTCCCCCACCAGGGCCAGGGTCTGGCCAGCCTGGATGTCAAAAGACACGCCGTCGACGGCGCGCAGCAGCTGGCGTGGGCGGCGCTCAATGACGCGCTGCAGCCAAGGGGCCGACAAATCAAAGCTGCGAGCCAGGTCTTTGACCTGAACCAAAGGGCGTGGGGGCGTGTTCATGGGCGGGGGTGCGGGTACCAGCAGGCCGCTTGGGTGGGGCCGGACTGCTCGAGTGCGGGGCGCGCCGTGTGGCAGCGTTCTTGGGCCTGGGGGCAGCGCGGGTGAAAGGCACAGCCGCTGGGCATGGCCCCCAGCCTGGGCATGGCGCCGTCAATTTGCGCCAGTCGCTCGCGGGGCTCGCCCAGGTCGGGAATGCAGGCCATGAGGCCGGCGGTGTAGGGGTGCACGGGGCTGTGAATCACCTCCTCCACCGGCCCGACCTCGGCCAGGCGCCCGGCGTAGAGCACGGCCACGCGGTCGCAGGTTTCGGCAATCACGCCCATGTCGTGGGTAATGAGCAGCACGGCAGCACCGCGCTCGCGGCAAATGCGCTTGAGGAGCGCAATGATTTGCGCCTGAATCGACACGTCCAGCGCGGTGGTGGGCTCGTCGGCCACGATGAGCTGCGGCTCGGCCGCCAGCGCCAGGGCAATCACCACGCGCTGGCGCATGCCGCCCGAGAACTGGTGCGGAAAATGCCCCAGCCGCTCCTCGGCCGCCGGAATGCCGGTGTCTTGCAGCAGCGCAATGGCGCGGCGCTTGGCCTCGGCGTGGTCCACGTCCATGTGGGTGGTGATGGTCTCAATGAGTTGCCGGCCAATGGAGTACAGAGGGTTGAGCGAGGTCAGCGGGTCTTGAAAAATAGCGCCTATGCGCCTGCCCCTGATCTTGCGCATCTGTTCAGGCGGCAAGTTGTCAATGCGCTCGCCTTGCAAGCTGATGCTGCCCGAGGCAATGCGCCCCGGCGGCTCCAACAGGCCAATGATGGCCGCACCCGTGAGCGACTTGCCCGCGCCAGACTCGCCGACCATGCCCAAAATCTCGCCGGGGGCGATGTCAAAAATCACGCCGTCCAAGGCACGCAAGGTGCCTCGGCGGTTGGGGAACTCCACGACCAAGTCGCGCACTTGCAGCAAGCTCATGGCAGTCTTTCAGCGCAGGCGCGGGTTGAGCACATCGCGCAGCCAGTCGCCCAGCAGGTTCACGGACAGGGCAATCAGCACCAGCATGAGGCCGGGGAACACGGTGATCCACCACTCGCCGGAAAACAAGTAATCGTTGCCGACACGGATCAAGGTGCCCAAAGAAGGCGAGGTGGGTGGCGCGCCCACGCCCAAAAAGCTCAGTGTGGCCTCGGTGATGATGGCCGTGGCCACCTGGATGGTGGCCAGCACCAGCACCGGCCCCAGCACGTTGGGCAGCACATGGCGGCGCATGATGCGCAGCGCCGGCACGCCAATCACGCGCGCGGCCTGCACATACTCTTTGTTGCGCTCCACCAGCGTGGAGCCGCGCACCGTGCGCGCGTACTGCACCCAGCCGGTGAGCGTGATGGAGACAATCAGCACGCCAAAGGCCAGGGTTTCGTTGGACTGCGGAAACAGCGCCCGACCCACGCCCGCCACCAAGAGTGCCACCAAGATGGCGGGAAAAGACAGCATCACGTCACAAAGGCGCATGAGCAGCACGTCTATCCAGCCGCCCTTGAAGCCGGCCAGCAAGCCCAGCGCCACACCAATGAGCACCGACAGCAGCACCGAGGCCAAGCCCACCACCAGAGAAATGCGGGCGCCGTAGATCAGGGCCGAGAGAATGTCCCGGCCCTGGTCGTCGGTGCCCAGCAGGTACTGGCGGGTGCCGCCTTCCAGCCAGGCAGGCGGCAGGCGGGCGTCTTTGAGCTCCAGCGTGGCCAGGTCAAAGGGGTTGGTCGGCGCCACCCAGCCTGCGAACAAGGAGCAAAACACGCAAACCAGCGCAATGAGCGCGGCCACCATGGTGGTGGGCGAGCTGCGCAGGCTGTGGCTGATGTCGCTGTCCAGCCATCTCTTCAAGGTCTGCTGCATGGGCTCATTTCACTTGGATGAATTTCCAGGGCATGATGTTGTCAGGCCACTGCACCACCTCGATGTTCTTTTTCAAGCCCCACAGCAGGGCTTGCTGGTGCAGCGGCAGGTGGGCCACCTCGTCTTGGTGAATCTTGACCACCTCGCGGATCATGGCGTTGCGCTTTTTGTCGTCGGTCTCCGACCCCAC
The DNA here is from genome assembly GCA_945878995.1 of Polaromonas sp. YR568. Lineage (GTDB taxonomy): Bacteria > Pseudomonadota > Gammaproteobacteria > Burkholderiales > Burkholderiaceae_C > Polaromonas. The sequence continues at coordinate 2,262 of CAMCUN010000052.1, forward strand.
GGCCGCCGTCAGCTCGTCAATGCGCGCGTTGCTGTAGGCGCCCAGGTTGAACTGTCCGCGACCGCCGTCTCCGGGCGTGGACATGATGGGGTAGAGCACGTTGTGCGCGTCCACCGTGCTGGCGGTCCAACCCAGCATGTAAAAGCTGGTGTCGCGGCGCAAGATTTTGGGGAAGTAAGTGCCCTTGGTTTCGGCTTCCAAGTTGATCTTCACGCCCACGCGGGCCAGGTTGGCGGCCACCGCTTGGCAAATCTCGGCGTCGTTGACGTAGCGGTCGTTGGGGCAGTTCATCTTGACCTCAAAGCCCTGCGGGTAGCCGGCCTCGGCCAGCAGCTTTTTAGACGCCTCCGGGTCGTAGGGCAGGCGCTGCGTGAGGTCGGGCGCAAAGCCACGCACCTCGGGCGGGAACATTTGCGCAATCGGCACGGCCGCGCCGCGCATCACGCGGCTTTTGATGGTTTCAATGTCAATGGCTTGGTAAAAAGCCCGGCGCACCCGCACGTCTTTGAAGGGGTTTTTGCCCTTGATGTTGGAGAACTGCAGCTCGTCCCTCTTTTGGTCCATGCCCAAGAAAATCACCCGCAGCTCGGGGCCTTGCAAAACCTTGAGGTTGGGGTTGGACTTGACGCGCTCGACGTCTTGCACCGGAATCGGGTCCATCACATCGACCTCGCCCGACAGCAAGGCGGCAATGCGCGTGCCGTCGTTGCCAATGGGGGTAAAAATCACCTCGTCCACATTGCCCTCGGCCTTGGCCCAATGGCTGCCGTGGCGCACAAAGCTGGTGCGCACGCCAGGCTGGCGCTCGCGCAGGCGGTAGGGACCGGTGCCGTTGGCGCGGAAGGAGGCGGCGTTTTCAATGCCTTTGCGGCGGTCCACCGGCTTGGTGGCTTGGTTGTCTTCGCACCACTTTTTGCTCATCATCATCCAGCCGGTGAACAGCTCGGGCAAGATGGGAAAGGGCGCCTTGGTCTCAAAGTCCAGGGTGTGGCTGTTGATCTTGCGGATTTCCTTGATCTGGCCCACGTAGCTCTTCATGTCCGAGCCGTCGCCTGCCGCGCGCTCGTAGCTGAAGATCACGTCGTCGGCCGTAAAGGGCGTGCCGTCATGAAAGGTGACGCCTTTGCGCAATTCAAAGCGCCACACCGTGGGGGAGGTTTGCTTCCACGAGGTGGCCAGCGAGGGGGCGAGCTTGTAGTCGCGTCCGCGTGTGACCAGGGACTCGTACACATTGCTCACCACCGAGATTTGCAGCGACTCGTTGAGCGAGTGCGGGTCCATGGACAGGGCGTCGCCCTGGTTGGCCACGCGCAAGGTGGCCGCCTGCGTTGACAGCGCAGTCAGGGCCGCCAGGGCAAGGAGGGAGCGGCGAAGGGGCAAGGAACGCATGGTGGTCTCCGGTGTTGTTGTGAAAAGCAAACGGTTGAAAGTCTTGAAAACTCAAGGCCCCAAGGGCAGGGCCTGCTCCACCAAGCTGGCGTGCAGGGCCGCGCCCAGGGGCAAGATTTGGTCGTTAAAGTCGTAGCGGCTGTGGTGCAGCGGGTGCGGGCCGGGTCCGTGCGGCAAGCCTTGGCCAATGCGGATGTAAGCGCCTGGCAAGCGTTGCAGCATGAAGGAAAAATCCTCGCCGCCCATGCTGGGCAGCATGTCGCGCCACACCTTGTCCTCGCCCACCAGCAAAGTGGCCACATCGGCCACAAAATGGGCTTCGGCCACGGTGTTGACGGTGGCCGGGTAGACCCGCTCGTAATGCAGCTCGGCGCTTGCGCCAAAGCCTTGGGCCACGCCCGTGCACAGCTGGCGCAGGCGCTCTTCAATCTGCGTTTGCACCACCTCGCTGTAGCTGCGCACCGTGCCCACCAAGGTGACCTCGCCCGGAATCACGCTCATGGCGCCGGGGTGGCCGCCTTGCATGGAGCACAGGCTGACCACCGCCTGGTCAAAGGCCGAGACATTGCGCGCCACTATGCTTTGTACCGCCGTGATCAGGTGGCCGGCCACCAGCACCGGGTCCACCGTTTGGTGGGGCCGGGCGCCATGGCCGCCTTTGCCGCGCACCAATATCTCAATGCGGTCCACCGCTGCTTGCATGGGACCGGGGGTGACGCCCACCACGCCCAAGGGTGTTTCTGGCGAGTTGTGTTGGGCAAACACCTTCTCGCAGGGAAAGCGTTCAAACAGGCCGTCTTCCATCATGGCGCGGGCGCCGGCAAAGCCTTCTTCGCCGGGCTGAAAAATCAGCACGGCCGTGCCGTCAAAGTGTCGTGTTTCTACCAAGTAGCGCGCCGCGCCCATCAGCATGGCGGTGTGGCCGTCGTGGCCGCAGGCGTGCATGAGGCCGGCCTTGGTGGAGCGCCAGTCGCAGTCGGCCTGCTCTTGCAGGGGCAGCGCGTCCATGTCGGCGCGCAGGCCCACCATGCGGCCGGGCTTTTGGGCACTGTGGCTGCGGCCATGCACCAGCGCCACCACGCCGGTTTTGCCCAGCCCGGTGTGGATGGCGTCCACGCCGCACAGCTTGAGGGCTTCTACCACGCGGGCCGAGGTGTAGACCTCTTCAAAGCCCAGCTCGGGGTGGGCGTGCAAATCCCGGCGAAAGGAGGTGAGCTCGGGGTGGAACTCGGCGATGCGCGCAAACACAGGCCCCCTGGCCAGCGCAGATTGCAAAGGCAGACTCATGGCCTCAATGCCCCCCCGCCTTGCCCACGCGCAGCCTGGGGTCCACAGCAAAGTACAGCAGGTCCACCACCAAGTTGATAAACACAAAAATCAAGGCAATCAGGCACAGGTAGGCGGCCATCACGGGGATGTCGGCAAAGGTCACGGCCTGAATGAAGAGCAGGCCCATGCCCGGCCACTGGAACACCGTCTCGGTGATGATGGCAAAGGCAATCAGCCCGCCCAACTGCAAGCCGGTGATGGTCATCACCGGCACCAAGGTGTTTTTCAGCGCATGGCCAAAATAAATGGTGCGGTTGGACAGGCCCCGGGCGCGGGCGAACTTGATGTAGTCGGTGCGCAGCACCTCCAGCATTTCCGCGCGCACCAGCCGCATGATGAGCGTGAGCTGAAAAATGGCCAAGGTGGTGGCCGGCAAGATCAGGTGCTGCCAGCCTTTGGCCGTGAAAAAGCCACTGGTCCACCAGCCGATTTGCACCACCTCGCCCCTGCCAAAGCTGGGCAACCAGCCCAGCTGCACGGCAAACACCAAAATCAGCAAAATGCCGATCAAAAAGGTGGGCAAGGACACGCCCAGCAGCGACACCGTCATGAACAACTGGCTGAGCAGCGTGCCGCGCTTGAGCGCGGCGTACACGCCCATGGGAATGCCAATCAGCAAGGCCATGCCCGCAGCCACCAAGGCCAGCTCCATGGTGGCCGGAAAGCGCTCGGCGATCAGCCGCGACACCTTGGCGCCTTGGCGCAGGCTCAGGCCAAACTCGCCCTGGGCGGCATTTACTAAAAAATACCAAAACTGCACCACAAAGGGCTGGTTCAGCCCCAGGTCTTCCCGCAGTTCTTTGATTTGCTCGGGCGTGGCGTCTTGGCCCAGCAAAAACACCACCGGGTCGCCCACATATTGAAAGAGCAAAAAAGCAATAAAGGCCACGGTGACCATCACCACCACAGCCTGCAGGAGGCGCTGGAGAATAAAAGCCAGCATCAGTTGACTTTGAGCTGCACCCAGTCAATGCGGTTGTCGGCGCGGTGTATGGCCTCGACGTTCTTTTTCATGGCCCAGGGGATGACCTGGTTGTGCAGGGGAATGTGGGCCACGGTCTCGTTTTGCAGCTGCAGCGCCTCGGTCAGCATGCGGGTGCGCACCAGCAGGTCGGTTTCAGACTTCACGCGGTCCACCAGGTAGTCCATGCGCGTGTTGCTGTAGCGGCCCAGGTTGTAGTTGCCGTCGCCGCCCGTGCCCACGCTGCGGGTGAGGGACTGCAGGCTGTAGAGCGCATCAAAGGTGGGCACGCCCCAGCCCAGCATGTAGATGCTGGCCTCGTAGCGCTGGATCATGGGGAAATAGGTCACCAGCGGCAAGGTGCGCAACTTGGCCCGAACGCCGGCTCTTGCCCACATGGCGGTGATGGCCTGGCAGATTTCCTCGTCGTTGATGTAGCGGTTGTTGGGGCAGGCAAAGTCCACCTCAAAGCCGCTGGGGTAGCCGGCCTCGGTCAGCAGTTTTTTGGCCTCGTCGGTGGAGTAGGGCAGGCGCTTGTGCACGCCTTCGGTCCAGCCGGTCACTTGCGGCGACACCAGGCCGCCGGTGTTCTGGCTGAGCCCGCGCATGGTGACCTTGTGGATGGTTTCCATGTCAATGGCCTGGTAGAGGGCTTTGCGCACCTTGAGGTCTTTGAGCGGGTTTTTGCCCTTCACGTTGGAGCCCGGCAATTCTTCGCGCAGCTGGTCCATGCCCAAAAAGATAGTGCGGTTTTCCACGCCGTCCATCACCTTGAGGCTGGCGTTGGCGCGCATGCGCGCCAAGTCTTGGGGGCTGGGGTCCAGCACAAAGTCTACCTCGCCAGAGAGCAAGGCCGCCGCCCGGGTGGCCTCGTTCTTGATGGGCGTGTAAATGATTTGCGTGACGTTGCCTGGCACCTCTTTCCAGCCCCACCAGTTGGGGTTTTTCACCAGCACCAGGCGCTGGTCGGGCTGCCACTCCTTGACCATGAAGGCGCCGCTGCCCATGGCGTTGCGGTGGGCAAAAGTTTCGTCTTTGTTGCGGATGTCCTTGACCTCGACCGAGCGGTTTTTCTCGGACCAGGCCCGGCTCAAGATGCGCAGCTCGGTGAGTTGGTTGAGCAGCACCGGGTTGGGGCCCGTCAGCACAATGTCCACGGTGCGCGCGTCCACCCGGCTGACGGCCTTGAAGCCCTGGGTGTAGACCTGAAAGTTCGAGCCCTTGCCCATGGCGCGTTGCAGGGAGAACACCACGTCGTCGGCCGTGAGGTCTGTGCCGTCGCTGAACTTGACGCCGCTGCGCAGCGTGAAGCGCCACTGCGTGGGCGAGACCTCGCGCCAGCTGGTGGCCAGCTTGGGCTCGAGCTTGAAGGTTTTGCTGTTGTAGTAGAGCAGCGAGTCAAAAATCGCGGCATGCACGCCGTTACCCAGGGCATTGTTTTGAGAATGAATGTCCAGCGTGGGGATGTCGCTGGCGCTGGACCACCTGAAGGTGGTGGCCTGGGCCACAGGGGTCATCAGCAGGGCAGCGCTGAACAAACTGGCAAGCGCGAGGATCACAGGAGATTTTTTCATCATGGCTGGTAGTTTCGGTGTTGACAAGACTTAGGCTGTTGAAGCAGCACACTATGCCGCATGACTGCTTGACCAGGTTCAGGGAATTCCCGACAAGGCCAGGACGTGAGGTCGCCTCGCGCTAGCCTTGGGCCAGGCCGCTGACGCTTTGGTGCAACGCCTCCATGCCCTGGGCCAGGATTTGGCTGCGCCATTCGTCGGTGTCCACGTAAAAGGCGTTCATGAGCTCTTGCTTGATCTGCTGGCGCAAGGCGGGCGCGGCCTCGGGGTGCAGGGCCAGCCAGTGGTCGCCGCGCAGCGCGTGCAGCACTTGGTTCATGGGCACGGTGCCGTACTCCATGGCCATGCCGGTGTACTCGGCCTGGGCGCATTCCTCATAGGCGGCCATCCACATCAGGCCGGTCAAAAAGGCCGAGGTGGAAGAGCCGTCGTAAATGGAGGTGAGCTGGTCGCCCCACCAGCTGCGCGCGCGGCCCAAGGCGGCGGCGTCGTCGGCACAGGCAAAAATGCGCTCGCCCAGACCGCTGGGGCCCAAGCCGGTGTGCACGTCTATCCAGGCCAGGCGGCTGCAGCGGCGGCCGTGCTCGCGCAGCACCTGGCGCAGCGTGAGGTTGCTCCAGGTGGGGCCGCGCCCGCCAAAAAACAAACCGTCGGCAAATTCGTGCTGGCCGCCAGAGACGGCCGCTTGCAAGGCGGGCATGCCGCGCTCGGCAATGAAGGCGGTCACCTGCGCGGTGTTGTCGGCATCGGGCGGCCAGACCTCGGGCAGCAGCAAGGGCTGCACCTCGCGGTAGGCGGTGTTCACCGGCAAGGGCTGGTTGAAGTTGTGGAAATTGCGGTTGATGTCCACGTTCTCGTGGGTGACGCGGCGGATGTGCGAAAAGCCATAGGGGTTGAGCGCGTGGATGTAGAGCACGGCCACGCCCGCTTGCTGTGCGGCTTGCCGCCAAGCACTCTGGCCCAGGGCGTGGACTTGCACGCCGCTGCCGCAATAGCCTTCCACACCATGGCAGGCGCTGCTGAGCACCAGCAGGTGCTGGGCGTCGGCCGGGCCGTCGCGCACCACGTCCATGGCCAGGGATTCACCGTCCCGGCCGGGCAGCGGGTGGTAGTGCGACTCCACCTTCAACTGGGCCGATTCGGCCGCTTTCAGGAATTTGTGGCGGGCTTGGGCGTAGCTGGTGGAAAAGGCGCTGGAGGTCACGGGCGGGCTTTCAGGCGAACAGATTCAGTGAAGGTGTTCACCAAAGTATCTGTGCACACCCTTGCAAAAGCTGTTGGGGTCTGCCCCAGTCGCTGCCAGGGGTTTGCCCTGAGGGCTGGCCTGAGAACGGCCGCTCAGGTCTTGGGTGCCACTTGGCCCAAGTCCAGCACCGCATCGACCACCACGCGGGTGTCGTTGTTAATAAGCAGCAGGTCGGCGTCCAGCTGCACGTAGCGGTGGCCTGCCGGGGCGGGGCCTAGCTTTTCTTGCAGCGTGGCGGGCAGCTCTTTGGGGCTTTGGCCGCTTTGCAGGGGCTGGCCCAGCTTCCAGGCGCGCTCGCTCAGGGGGGCTTCGCAGCGGCCAGACTTGAGGACCACGCCGGGTGGGCAGGGGCCGTTGCCTCGGTTGGCCGTGAAATGCTCGCGCACCGCGCCGCGCAGCGCGGTGCTGAAGTGTTTGCCCACCTCGGGTGCTTTGGGCGGGGTAGGGATGTTGGGATTGGCAGGGTTGGTGGGGCTGCCAGGCGATCCGCCGGGTGGCGGGGGCATGGCGCCGGGTTGCCCTGCGGCTGCCCCTGGCACGGGCACCGGTGGGGGGGCGGCGGTCACCACGGCCGGTGTGCCTGTGACCACGGGCGCGGGGCGCGGCGCCAACTCACCCGCGCGCATGGTCTCGCTGCCGCTGGCCCGCTGGGGCGCGGAGGCGAACATTTGCAGCAATTTCTCGGGTTGGTTTTTCAGCCGGGCTTCGAGCGCGCCTTCCATCAAGCCCATGAGCTGGGGGGTGTCGGCCGTGCCCATCCAGGCGCTGCGGTTGGAGTTGAGCAGGCGCAACTGATCTTCGCTGCAGGCCGAGGCATTGCGCCGCAGCCACTCGGTGGCTTGCCGGCCCCGCTCGGCCACATCGTGCGTGCCCAAGGCCATGCCCCGAAATTCCGAGACCAGGCAGTTGCCTGCGGGGGGCGCCGGGCGCGGAGCGGCTGGGCGAGTTTGCGCACAGGCGCTGCAGGCCAGCCACAGGGCGAAGGCGGCAATCAGCCAGCGAAAGGGCGACGGCATGGCGGGGAAAGGTAAGTACATGTGTTGAATTATCGACCGCAGCGCCCAGCTCTTGAGCCTGAGGGCGCTTATGGCCAGGTGGTGCTTTAGCCCAATTCCGGCAGATGGCGCGTACCAGGGGCTGACGCAGCAGGTCTTTGGCCAGGCGCGAGTGCCTCCCGGACTGTCAATAGGCTTTTTTGTGGTGTCCTCAGACCCGCCACAAATGATCCATGGGCGAAGTCGCGCCGGGAAGCACGGCGTTCATTGCACCCGTGCCCAACTGGAATTGCCTTTGCAAAATGGGCATGATGAGGGAGCGCATGTCCCTCGTGGGCCGCAAGTCCCTGCCGTCCTGCAACTGATGGCGCCCCAGTCCCGGCCAATCGGTGAGGACTTGGCCGCCGGCAACTTGTCCACCCGCGACAAACGCGGCGCTTGCGGTGCCGTGGTCAGTGCCTTGGCTGCCGTTCCAAGCGGCTGAACGGCCAAATTCAGTCATCACCAAGACGGTGGTCGTGGCCCAATGCACCGAGAGCGACTCCCGCAAGACGTGGAGCGCGTCGTCCAAGGCGGGCAGCATTCGGCCCAGGCGAGCTGTTTGTTGGCTGTGAGTGTCCCATCCACCCACTTCGAGCCAAGCGATGCGCGGACCTCGAGCTGCTGACAAGAAAGCACCTGCTTGTTTGGCCAAAGCGGAAAAACCTGCACCCGTTGAAACTTCTGTGCCCATGGTCTTGTCTTGCTGCTCCATGGCTTGGGCCAAGGCGCTTGCCAAAGGCACGTCGTCGGCGTACATGGCTGCGATGCGGTCTAGCGTGTCTTGCGATTTGCTGGGTCGGCGGTTGGGCGTCCAGGTCGTGGCGCGGTCAGCACCGCGCAAGGCCAAGGGCATGGCGGGCGCCATGGCCACCGCAGAGTGCTGCGTGGCTTGCAGGGCGCGCGCCAACCAACCGGTGCTCAAGACAAAGGGCCGGTCGCCGCCACTTTCGAGTTGCTGCTGGGCATCAAAGTGCGAGCGCTCACGGTAAGAACTGGCGACAGCATGCACGACGGCCAATTCTTTGTTGTGGTACCAACGGTGCAAATGCGCCAAGCCGGGGTGCATGCCAAAGGTGCTGTCCAGGGGCAGCGCAGAAGGTGTTTCTGCACCGCCGCGCAAGCTTGCCCACGCGGGATCACCCGTTGCCGGCACCGCAGACAAGCCGTCCAAGGCGCCCCTGAGCAGGACGACCACCAAACGCTGCTCGGAAGGGTTGTGATCTGCTTGCGCGGCCAAGGCCAGTCGCGCCGGCAACAGGCCCGATGCGGCGAGTCCAGCCCCCAAGGCCAGTTGTTGCAGATGCGCGCGACGAGAAAATGTAGGACTTGTCATGGACTTATCTCCGCAAATGTTCTGGACTGGCCAAGGCAAACGCCAGCGCTTGGGCACCACTTTCGGCGCGTGCAATGGTTTGCGCGGTGCTGGCGCTCAAGTTGGGGCCGAAGGCTTGTTGCATCAAGTCTCTCGCGTCCACGTCTTTGCCGTAGAGCTCGCCATAACGCTCAGCCCACTGAATCCGTTTGAGGACCGCGTCAGGAGAGAGCCAATCTGCGCTCAGGTCGGGCCAGCCCTGAGGAGAAGGAGCACGCGCCAATGCCTGCCCCATGGTTTGCACCCAGTACGCAGAATTTTCGACGTTGATGACTCTCTTTTGCATCAGACGATGGGCCGAGATCAAGCATTCTTCAGGTCGCTTGAATTTGGGGGGAAGATCTTCTTGCCATGCCAAATCATGGCTGAACAAGGCCACAGCCACGGCTTTGAGATCGCCATCGGTGCGGCTAAATTGCGTGGCAACGGCTTGGACCAGCGCTGCTGGAGGCGCATCGGTGACAAAGTGCCGACACAGCTTGCTGGCCATGTATTGTGCGCATGCGGGATGTCTTGACAAGTCGGTGAGTAGCAAATCAAGCGCTTGAGGCCCTTCAGGATAGGTGTTGCCCAAGATGGTTTTTTTGCCGGGTTGGTGCAGGTTGTCCACGAACCGTGCCAGTCCTGCGGTTTGGGGACCCACTGTCCAGCCGGTCAACAATTTGGCGGTTTGGGTCACATCCTCTTGGGTATAGCCTGCTTTGACCCCCAAGGTGTGCAGCTCGAGCAGTTCGCGGGCCAAGTTTTCGTTCAGGCCCCTGTCGCGTCGACGCCCTGCCATGGATTGCGGTCCTATCGACTGCGCATTGTCCAAATACAGCAGCATGGCGGGGTGCACGATGGCCGCGCGCAAGAGCGCTTTGTAAGTGCCCCATGCATGCGGGCGAATGGCTTCGTATTCGTGCGGCCAGACCAAGGCCAAGGTGCTTCCTTTGGTCGCAGCCACACAAAAATGATTGGCCCAAAACTGCACCCAACGTTCAGCCACAGGCGTCGTCGTTTGCGTCATGTGTTGCCAGCGTTTGTCTAGCCCATGGAGATTGGCTTGGCGAAGCACCTGGCGCGCCGGGGTCATGGGGCCCAAGGCGTCTTGGGGCTGGCTGGTGTTCGGTGGTGTTTTTGGGTTGAGTGCAGCTTGCAACACATTGCGCGTGATTTGCCAGGCTTTCGCACTGTCGATCAGGCCCTCAGTGTCAAACTCATTGGGGCGCTCAAACTGCGCCAGGACCCATGACCTTGGATCGCGTGCAAGGGTTTGCAGTCGGCTCTCCGAGTAGCCGAATCGATGGGATGCCAGATGGGCCGCATGCATGCGCACTGTTCCTCTTCAAGCGGGTTAGGGTCGAATGCTAATTTACGCCCTTTTGATGGAGACTGTATGAAACCCCGCTTTCATTGCATCTCTTGTTCAATTCAGGTGGCTTAGTCGAAGGGCACGGTGAAGATCAGGTCCACCGCTGTTTGCGCGCCGGTCTGGGCCCGCACCGTGAAGCGCTGCGAGAGCTCATAAAACAAAAAAAGCGTGCCCAAGGCGCCAGACAGGCTGCTTTCATACATGGCGTAAAAGTTGGTGGACAAGCGCTTGCCAAAGGTGATGGCGCCGCCCGTGCCCGCGTCGGTGTTGGAAGCGCCGCGCACGGACAGCTCGTCCAGCCCCAGCTTGTCGGCCAGGCCCGTGCGGTTCATGCCGCTGCGGTTGCCCAGCAGGGCCAGGGCCGCTTGCTGCAGCAAGGCCGCCTCGGCCCCACCATTAGCGCCCGATCGGCCCAGCACCAGCCAGGCGAGTTTTTCGGCATCGGGCAATTCGGGCTCGGCGTACAGGCGCACGCGCGGCAGCAATGCGGTGCCGGTGATTTGCATACCCACTTTTTGCGTGAGGTTGGGCCGCAGCGCCAAGATGTCCAGGGCCGGGTTGTCGGGCGGGCCGTTAAAGCGCAGCAGGCCGCGCTCAATGGCCAGGCGCTGGCCGTAGGCGCGGTACTCGCCCGAGGCGGTGGAGATGCTGCCCACCAGCCGGGGCGTGGTGCTCAAGCTGTCGGCCGTGAGGCTGAGTGCGCCGCGCAGCTTGGCGTTCAGGCCTTGGCCCTCAATGCCAAAGTCCTCGCCCAAATCCAGCCGCACGGCCAGGTTGAGCAGGTTGGAGCGCGCAGGACGCGGGGCGACTGTGCTGGTGCTGGTGCGGGTGCTTGCCGCAGCCGCGGAGCCCGGCCTGCGCACCACCACGTCGTCCTTGAGTTGGGGCCGGCTCTCGTCGGGCAGGCTGATGCGGGCCTGGTCCACGCGCAGCTCGCCGGTGACCTCGACCGGGCGCTGCGAGGGCAGGCCTTGCAGCTTGGCCTGCAGCTGGCCCGAAACGGTGAGCCGCCTGTCGGCACGCACGCTGGCGCGCAAGCGGTTGAGCTTGGCCTGCAGGCTGACTTGGGGGCCGCCCTGCACCCAGCTGGCTTGGCCGGTGACATTCATCTGGCCGCCGTCGTCACCCGGCCCTTGCAGGCTGAATTCGTCCAGCCGCAGGCGCTCGCCTTCTAGCGTGGCGCGCAGTCGGCCGCGGCCCAGCTCTATGCCGTCGACCACCGAGCGCAGCGCCAGGTCGTCGGCCTCCAGCGGCCCGCTCAGCAGGGGCTGGGCGCGGGTGCCGCTCAGTTTGAGCGCGGTTTGCAGCGAGCCGCGCAGCCGCCAGCCCGGCGGCGCCAGTGCGGTCCACACGCCCAGCCGGGGCAAGCTCGCTTGCAGCTGGCCGCTCAGCGGGGCGTTGTCTGGCCATTGCCAGCTGGCGTCGCGGGTGCGCAGCAGCTCGGTGCGCAGCTGGCCTTGGCTTTGGCCAGCGCGCTCGCTGTCCCAGCGCCAGCCCAGCACCAGGGCCTGGCCCTCGGCGCTCAGCGTCAGGCGTGCATCGCGCACATTGGCGTCCATGCGGGTGGCCAGGCCTTGGCCGGTTTCGGCGTGCAAGTTGAGGTCGCCACTGCGCCGCTGCAGCTCGGCTTGCAGGCGCAGGGCCTGGCCCCATTGCAGGTCCCAGCGGCCATCAAACACCATGTCTCCGGCCATGCCAGTGCGGCTGAGCAGGGGGCTGGCCAGCAGCTCGGCCCAGCCCAGGGTCAAGCCGCGCAGGCTGCCGGTGGTGCGCAGCGCGCCGGCTTGCCAGTTCAGGGTTTGCCAAGCCAGCAGCGCGGGCTGGACCTTGGCGCGCGCAGGCGGCTGCAACTGCAGCTCGCCCGCCTCGGCGGCCCAACTGCGGCTGTCGCCTTGCAGCACCACGGGGCGGGTCTGCTTCAGCGTCCATGGGCCCAGCTGGGGGTCTTGAAGGTCCAAGCCGAGCTCGGACAAGGCCAGGCGCCAGCTCAGCGGCTCTGTGCCGCCCGCCAGGGCTTGCTTGAGCGCGTTGGTGGGCAAGCTGGCCTGTCCGCGCAGTTGGGCTGACAAGCGCTGCGCCTCGCGCTCTAGCCGGCCTTGGGCTTGCAGCTGCATCTGCGCCAGCGGCCCGCTCAGGCTGAGCTGCAGGCCGCGCAGGGCGATGCGGCTGGGGGCGGGGCCGTCCAGCACCGGCAGGTTCAGCCGGGCTTGCAGCTGAGCCCCGTCCAGGCCGGTGGCCCACGCCAGGCGCACATCAGCCTGGCCTTGGGCACGGGTGTCGTCCAGCACCGCAGCCACGCTGGGCGCCAGCAGGGGCAGGCCACGCAGCCACCGCATGGCACTTTGCACGTTGCCCGCTTTCACATCGAGCTCGCCAGCCCCACCTGTGAGCGGCCAGGCAGCGCGCAGGTCCAATTGCAGGCCGGGCGCGGTGAGTTGACCTTGGCCTTGGCCACGGTCACTGGCCACATTGAATTGTCCCGAGGCCTGGAGCTGCGCGGCCTCGCTTTGCATGGTCAGCTGCTCCAGCTTCAAAGTCTGGGCTTGCCACTGGCCACGGACTTGGGTTTGGAGCGACTTCCAGCCGGCAGCATGTCGCGTGGCAGTGGGCTGGCCGCTGAGCTGGGCTTCAAAACGCAGGGCTTGGCCAGGGCCGCCCGCTTGCTCGGCACGCACCTGGCCTTGCAGGGCTTGCACGGGGCCGCGGCTGTCAATCAGTCCAGTGTCTATGCCGATGAGCTCTGCGTCCAGCTGCCAGCCGCTCTGGGCCGCGCCTGCGCTGGCCCAGTTGCCGCGCGCTTGCAGGCGGCCTGAGCCCAGGCGGGCTTCCAGGCTTTCAATCAGCACGCTGGCGCCCTGCCATTGGCCGCGCGCGCTGAGTTGGTCCACGGGCAGGGCCCCCAAGTCCCAGGGGCCTGCGGCGGCGTTGCGCAGTTCGGTGTCAAAGCGCCAGCGCTCGCCCTCGGGCTGCACGCGGGCATGCCCGCTCAGGCTGGTGGAAAGGGCTTGGGGCCAGAGTGCGGCCACATTAAGCCGCTGCACTTGCAGCTGCGCCTCGGGCAGCACGGGGTCTTGCCAGGGTGTGAGTTTGGCGGTGAGCTGGGCCTGGCTGTGGCTTTTGCCGGGGCCGGTGTCGCTGTCCAGGCTGGCCTGCAGGTCCAGCTTCTGCAAAGGGCCTTGAATGCGTGCCTTCAGAGCCAGGCCCAGCACTTGGGCGCTGCCGGGCACCGCACTTTGCACCTGAGCGCTGAGCTGGGCGTCCAGCGCCATGGCGCCGCTGGCCTGCAGCGTGGCTTGGCCCTGGTAGCTGCCCTGGGCGTAGCGGGCTTGGCGCAATTCAAGCTGGTGTTGCTGGCGGTCGTACACATAGCGGCCCGCCACGTCGGTGGCTTTCAGCACCGGCTGACCTGGGGGCGCCCATTCCAGGCGCTGCAGGGCCACCTCGCCTGCGCGCAGGGCCACGGGAAGCTGCAAAGACGCAGGAGGCAAGCTGGGCTGGGCCGTGGGGCCAGGCACCAGGCGAATCAGCGCGGCCTGCACAGACTGCAGCTCAATGGCGGGCTGGCCTTCCCAGGCGCTGAGCAGCATGTCGCTCAAGTTCCAGCGCAGCTGCAGCTGCTCGGCTTGCACGCGCAGGCCGCCTTGGGGTGCTTGCCAGCTGAGCTGGTCCAGGCGCCCGCCCGTCCGCAGCGTGCCGCTGACGCCCTGCGCTTGCAGGCCCACGCGATCCCCCCAGGCCAGGGCCGTGGCCAGCGAGCCTTCTCGGCCGGCCCACCACCACAGGCCGGCTGTGCCCAGGGCCAGCGCCAGCAGGCTGCCCAGCAGCAGCCAGGCGACAAGGCGCAGGAGTTGGAAGGCGACTTGGCTGGGCGCAGCCATTAAAAAATCCAGCCCACGCTCATGTGCAGGCGCAGTTTTTCAACTTTCAGGCCGTAGGCCAGGTCAATTTGCAGCGGGCCTATGGGGCTGCGCCAGCGGGCGCCTGCGCCCACGCCCACCGCGAGGTGTTGGCCCAGGTCTTGGGCGCGTTCGGCCACCTGGCCCGCGTCCATGAACACGGTGCTCTCCCACTGCGTGAGCACGCCGCCCCGGCGCAGCGGCTGCTGCCACTCCACGCTGCCTGTGCCCATGTAGCGGCCCGGCCCCACGTTGCCGCTGGGCAGGGCCAGTCCAATGTCGCGCAGGCCGTAGCCGCGCACGCTGGCGTCGCCGCCTGCGCGAAAGAGCTGGGCCGCCGGAATTTGAGCCTCGCGCGCGGCGCTCACGGCGCCCGCTTCAAGCCGCAAGGCCAGTCGGCCGCGCTGGGCTTGGCTGATTTGATCTTCAGAGCCCAGGGGCACGATGCCGGTCCAGCGCGCCGTGCCGCGCACATAGGGCTGGCGCTGTCCGCCCAAGGTGGTGCCGCCGCCGATTTCGGCCGTCAGGGCATGGCCTCGGTTGGGAAAGGGCAGGGTGTCAAAAGCACGGTGAGTCAGGGCGTAGTTCAGGCTCAGGGAGGCGCCTTCGCCGGTGGCACTGGCGGTGGCGCCCGTCTCACCGCTGCCGCTGACCTGGCTCATGTCGTACTGCAGGTACACATTGCGGTCTAGGCGCTCGCCCAGTTGCGAGCGGCCCACGCGCCAGCGCTGGGTCTGGGTGAGCAGCGAGCCGTCGTCCAGGCGGTCTAACTTCAAGGCGCCCGCCCAACGCCACAGGGACGCGTCGGGCAGGGAGGTCCATTCTGTTTGCACAAAGGGCGATTTGCCGTCGAGCTGCAAGCGGCTGTGGGCGCGCCAGCCCAGCACCGGCAGCCGGTTGTGAATATGTTCGAGCGACAGGCGCGGGCCGCTGTCGGTGGCGTAGCCCAGGCCCAGCACCACTTTTTGCAAAGTTGCTTCACGCAGTTGCACGCTCACCGGCACCGCGGCCGGATCGCCTGCGGCGGTGTCCACACTGAGAAAGGCTGAGTCAAAGTAACCGCTGCTGGCCAGGCGCTGCTGGGCCTCCACCAGCCGGCGCTGATCGTAGACCTCGCCGCGTTCTAGCCGGCCCAGCCTGGCCACCAGCACACTGTCGTAGCGCTGCAGGCCGCTGACTTGGAGCTCGCCCAGGCGGTAGAGTGGGCCGGAATCGAGCTTCAAGCCCAGTTGGGCGCGGTGCGCGGCCGCGTCGATGTCGGCCTGGCTTTGGCTGATGCGGCCGGCCGGGTAGCGCCTGGTCACCAGCTGAGCCAGCGCCTGCGTTTTGGCCTCGTCCCAGGCGTCTTGCGTGAAACGCCGGCCTGGGCGCAGCCGCCAGTCGCGCTCAATGGCCGCGCGCAAGGCCTGGACCTCGGGGTCAGCGGCATCGGCGATCGCCCCCTCAAATTGCAGGCGCACGCTGGCCACTTGGGTGGCAGGGCCTGGGGCCACGCGCACCACGATCACGGGCCGCAGCCCAGCCTGAACAGGGGCCTGTTCGATCAAGACGTCTGGCCCAAAGTAGCCCAGCGTGCCCAGCAAGCTCAGGGCATCTTCGCGGGCCAGCACCAGCAGGCGCTCGAGCTCTCCGGCGTCCAGGTCGGTGACGGCGCGAAAGCGTTGGAGTTCCAGGTGCTTTTCAAGCAGCTCGCGCACCTCGTCCGGTGCTTCTACGCGGATGTCAAAGCTCGCTTCAGGCCCGTTGCTGGAACTGGGGCTACCTTGTGCGGTATTGGCTGGGGCCGCAGCTTCTGCAGATTGGGCCTGCAGGCCTGCGCTGGCCAGGCACAGCGCGCAGGCCAGCATCATGGCCTTGGGTGTCACTTGGGGTGCCTGTGTTTATTTGGTGAGCAGCCGCATGGCGTCTTCCAGGCCCCGCAAGGTCAGCGGGAACATGCGTTGGTTGACCAGTTGTTGGATGATGGAAATGCTTTGCCGGTACTGCCACACGCCTTGCGGCTCGGGGTTGATCCAGGCGAACTTGGGGAAGGCGTCGGTCAGCCGCTGCATCCACTGGCTGCCCGCTTCTTCGTTGTTGTATTCCACGCTGCCGCCGGGTTGCAAAATTTCGTAGGGGCTCATGGTCGCGTCGCCCACAAAAATGAGTTTGTAGTCTTTGTTGTACTTGCGGATGATGTCCAGGGTGGGGAACTTTTCAGCAAAGCGGCGGCGGTTGTTCTTCCACATGAAGTCGTAGACGCAGTTGTGAAAGTAATAAAACTCAAGGTGCTTGAACTCGGCCTTGGAGGCTGAAAACAGCTCTTCCACACGCCCAATGTGCTCGTCCATGGTACCACCCACGTCCATGAGCAAGAGCACCTTCACGTTGTTGTGGCGCTCGGGCACCATCTTGATGTCCAAAAACCCTGCATTGGCGGCGGTAGAGTGGATGGTGTCTTGCAGGTCCAGCTCTTCGGCCTGGCCTTCGCGGGCAAATTTGCGCAGGCGGCGCAGCGCCACCTTGATGTTGCGCGTGCCCAGCTCTTGGCTGTCGTCGTAGTCTTTGTAGGCCCGCTGGTCCCACACCTTCACGGCGCTGCGGTTGCGGCTTTTATCTTGGCCTATGCGTATGCCTTGCGGGTTAAAACCGTTGGCGCCAAAGGGCGAGGTGCCGCCCGTGCCTATCCACTTGTTGCCGCCTTCGTGGCGCTCTTTTTGCTCTTCAAAGCGCTTTTTCAGCGTTTCCATGAGCTCGTCCCAGCCCATTTTTTCAATTTTGGCTTTTTCTTCCGGGCTGAGCTCGAGTTCCAGGGTTTTACGCAGCCATTCCAGCGGAATGTCTTTGGAGAAATCGGCCACCATCTCCACGCCCTTGAAGTAGGCGGCAAAGGCGCGGTCGAACTTGTCGTAGTGCTTCTCGTCCTTGACCATCACGGCCCGGCTGAGGTAGTAAAAGTCGTCGATCTTCCAGGCGCCTTCGCCCTCGGGGGTTTGGCTGTGCGGCCCGACCACGCCCGCGTCCAGTGCTTCGAGCAGCATCAAAAATTCCTTGACCGAGACCGGCAGCTTGGCCGAACGCAGGGTGTAGAAAAAATCGATCAGCATGGGGCTCTTTCTTGACTCAAGCTGGGGCTGTGCGGTTGGCTCAGCAAATAAAGCAGCTGGGTTTGCACCTCGGGCCACTCGCCGCGTGTGAGGCTGTACATGACCGTATCACGAATGCTGCCGTCGCGGCGCAGGGCGTTGCCGCGAATGATGCCGTCTTTTTTCGCCCCCAGCCGCTCTATGGCGCGCTGTGAGCGGTGGTTGAAAATGTCTGTGCGCCAGCCCACCACCTGGCAGTTGAGCGTCTCAAAAGCATGGCGCAAGAGCATCAGTTTGGCGCAGGTGTTGACGTGGCTGCGCTGCACGCTTTGGGCGTACCAGGTGTGGCCTATCTCTGCGCGCCTGACCTCGGGCACGATGTCGTGGTAGCTGGTGCTGCCCAGCACCCGGCCAGTGGCTTGGTCGACCACCGCAAAAGGCAGGCGCAGGCCTTGGGCTTGCATGTCCAGCGCACGACGGATGTAGTCGGCCGTCTCGTGGGGTGCGGGCACCGAGGTGACGCGAATGCGCCAGAGCTCGCCGTCGGCCGCCGCGGCGGCCAGGGCGGCCTCATCGTCGGCTTGCAAGGGGCGCAGCAACACGCCGCGCTCGGACAGGCTCACAGGCTGGGCAAAGTGCATGGGGGTGTCAGGGCTGGCCTGAGTCGTCTGGGCGGGTGCGCCAGCCGCGCATCACCCGCCTGGCCAAGCCCGCGCCCAGGCCCACCAACACAATGCCGCCCATGGCGTCCACACCATAGCCGGGCGCAAAAATGTCCAGGCCCAGCAGGCGGCCCACCCCAAAGCCGGCCATGCCGCCGACCACAAAAGCCAGGGCGTCTGACAGGCCTTCTAGCAGCGGGGAGGGTTTGGGGGTCATGGCCAGTCTTTCAGCGGTTGTGGCGTTGCATGAAGACGAGCTTTTCAAACAAGCTGACGTCTTGCTCGTTTTTCAGCAGCGCGCCCACCAGGGGCGGCACCGCCACTTTGTCGTCTTTGCTGTGCAGGGCTTCGGCCGAGATGTCTTCGGCCACCAGCAGCTTGAGCCAGTCCAGCAGCTCAGAGGTGGAGGGCTTTTTCTTCAGGCCAGGCAGGTTGCGCACGTCGTAAAAGGTTTTCATGGCCGCGCTCAGCAGCTCTTTTTTCAAGCTCGGGTAATGCACGTCCACGATTTTCTTCATGGTGTCGGCGTCGGGGAACTTGATGTAGTGGAAAAAGCAGCGGCGCAAAAACGCGTCAGGCAGCTCTTTTTCGTTGTTGGAGGTGATGAACACCAGCGGCCTGTGTTTGGCGCGTATGAGCTCGTGCGTCTCGTACACATAAAACTCCATGCGGTCGATTTCGCGCAGCAAGTCATTGGGGAATTCGATGTCGGCTTTGTCGATCTCGTCAATCAAGAGCGCCACCGGCTGCTCCGCCGTGAAAGCCTGCCACAGCACACCCTTGACGATGTAGTTGTGGATGTCTTTGACCTTCTCGTCGCCCAGTTGCGAGTCGCGCAGGCGCGAGACCGCGTCGTACTCGTACAGGCCTTGCTGCGCTTTGGTGGTCGACTTGATGTGCCACTGCAAGAGCGGCAGGTTCAGGGCCTGGGCCACTTCCTCGGCCAGCATGGTTTTGCCGGTGCCGGGTTCACCCTTGACGAGCAGGGGTTTTTTAAGCGTGGCGGCCGCGTTGACCGCCAGCATCAGGTCGGCGGTGGCGACGTAGTTCTCGGAGCCTTGGAATTTCATGGTGTAGTGCGCAGGGGGAAAAAAATCGTGTCAGGATTATGAGGGGTTGATCCCTATAATCTATGGTTGATTTTGTCGTCGTTTCAGGACTTTTGCGCTTCTCCACATGATGAATACGTTGCTTTCTACTCTCTTTGTGCTGGCTGTCTCCTCGGTGACGGCTTTTTCTGTGCAGGCCCAAGAACTCAAGGGTGACGCCAAGGCCGGCGAAGGCATCAACGCCATGTGCATTGGCTGCCATGGCATCAAGGGTTACCAAGCCAGTTTCCCCGAGGTCTACAAAGTTCCCATGATCTCTGGGCAAAGTGCCAAGTACATTGCCTCATCGCTCAACGCCTATAAAAAAGGCGACCGCAAGCACCCGTCCATGCGCGCGATTTCAGTCACCCTGACCGACCAAAACATCGCTGACCTCTCGGCCTACTACAGCCAGCACGGCCTGCCTGAGGGCCAGAGCACGGCGCCCAAAGAAGCCACAGCGCCCAGCGCCCAGGTGGCAGCGCTCTTGACCAAGGCCAATTGCGCCTCTTGCCACGGCGCCAATTTCAGCTCGCCCATAGACCCGTCCTACCCCAAGATCGGTGGCCAGCACGCCGACTACCTGTTTGTGGCCTTAAAAGCCTATAAAAACAACGCCAACCAGGTGGTCGGTCGCAACAACGCCATCATGGCTGGCATGGCCAAGCAGTACACCAACGCCGAACTCAAGCTGATGGCCAACTACCTGGCCTCCATGGAAGGCGACATGAAAGTGGTGCCCCAGAGCCGCTTCCGCTGATTGGCAGTGCGCCCATGAAAAAACCGCCTTAGGGCGGTTTTTTTATGGCCGGGTTCCCCCCATGAATGGTCTTTTCCCTGTAGGAGCCGGCCTGCCGGCGAATTGTGGCCTGAGGCCATGTCCGTTGACCGACACGATTCGCTTGCAGGCTTGGCTTCACAAATACAAAACGCAACTCCCCTGTAGGAGCCGGCCTGCCGGCGAATCGTCGCCTGAGGCGATGCCCGTTGACCGGCACGATTCGCTTGCAGGCTTGGCTTCACAAATACAAAACGCGGCTCCCCTGTAGGAGCCGGCCTGCCGGCGAATGTTGGCAGTAGGCAATGTCTGTTAATCGGCACGATTCGCTTGCAGGCAAGCTCCTACAAAAAAGCAGTTTGCTCTTTTGTATCGCGAACTCAATCCCGCGTAGCCTGCCTTTGCACGCAGTCCATGTAAGCCGCCCCATCGGGCGGCCGACCTGCGCGCTGGCTTTCCCAGAGCATGCGGCCCAGGCATTCCATGGCCTCGTGGTGGGCTTCGTGCAAGGAATTGCGTTTGGCGGCCAGCAATTCCACAGCCTGGCGAATGCCGCGTGGCTGGTCTATGGAGCATTGCTCGCTGATGGACAGGTGCATAGACAGGTGCAAAAACGGGTTGGTCTGGCCTTCGACCACCTCGTTCATGGTGGCCAGCGCGGCCGCTTCGTCGGCAAAGTCGCCATGGTATTCAGGATGCTCGGCCATCCATTGGCCAGCCAGGGTTTCCAGGGCGTCCATGGGCTGGCCGGTTTGGGCTTTGGCGTGGACGGCGCAAAAGAATTTGCGAACGTCGGCTTGGGAGGGCGTGAACATGGTTTAAGTTTCGCATGCGCTGGCGGGCTTGCATGGCTATGCCAAGGCAAGCCTTTAGCGCATTCATCGCCTTTGCAGCGCTTTATGTGGTCTGCTTGGCCGCCAGCAGCCGTGAAATGGTGGCGGCCGCCTCCAAAAGCGCAGGCAGCATGGTCTCTTGCATCTGTTTGGCAGGGGTGCGGTTGGCCTGGCCGCTGATGTTGAGCGCGGCCACCGTGCGTCCGCTGCGGTCGGTGAGCGGGGCGGCCAGGGAAATCAGGCCCTCTTCAAGCTCTTGGTTCACCAGGCACCAGCCCTGTTTGCGAGCCAGGCGCACGCGCGCCAGCAACTCGTTGGGCTCGGTCACCGTGTGGCGCGTGAGTGCAGGCCTGTCGCTGGCGTGCAGCAGGTTGAGCGCCTCGTCGTCGTTCAAGCCCGCCAGCAGCATGCGGCCCAAGGAGGTGCAGTGGGCGGGCAGCCGCGAGCCCACGCCCAGGCTGATGCTCATGATTTTGTGCGTGGGCACGCGCAGCACGTACACAATGTCTGCGCCGTCTAGCATGGCGGCCGAGCAAGACTCGCCCACGCGCGCCGCAAGTGCCTGCATCTCGGGCTCGGCCAGGTTCCACATGGGCATGGACGAGAGGTAGGCAAAGCCCAGGTCCAAGATGCGCGGCGTGAGCTTGAACAGTCGGCCGTCGCTGCTGACATAGCCCAGGGTTTGCAGCGTCAGCAAAATACGGCGCGCGCCCGCCCGGCTTAAGCCGCTGCGGGCTGCCACCTCGGTGAGGGTTTGCTGCGGCGCTTGGGCGCTGAAGCTGCGGATAACCTGCAATCCGCGGGCAAAAGACTGCACATAGCTGTCGCCGGGGGCTGGCGTGCTTGCGTCGGTGTCTGTGTGCTCAGTTGCGCCCAACTGGCGCTTGGCGGGGTTTGCCATGGCTGCGTTAATCTCCTAAAATTCATTATACGAACACAAGTTCGGCATACGAACAAAATTGATGTCTCAAGCTCAGGCCCAAGCCACAGGCCCCAGCCCCACTCCAACCACTTTTTTGAAATTGACCACCCAGGAGAGCTAACACCCATGATCAACAAGATTGCGCCCTCCATAGAGGCTGCGCTGGCCGGCGTCAAAGACGGGGCCACCGTGCTCATAGGCGGCTTTGGCACGGCGGGCATTCCCATTGAACTCATTGAGGGCCTCATAAACCAAGGCGCCCGCGATTTGACCGTGGTCAACAACAACGCGGGCAATGGCGACACCGGGCTGGCGGCGCTGCTCAAAACCGGCCGCGTGCGCAAGGTCATTTGCAGCTTTCCGCGCCAGACCGACAGCCACGTGTTCGACGCGCTCTACCGCAGCGGCCAACTTGAGCTCGAGCTGGTGCCCCAGGGCAATTTGGCCGAGCGCATTCGCGCCGCCGGCGCGGGCATAGGCGCGTTTTTCTCGCCCTCGGGCTACGGCACGGAGCTGGCCAAGGGCAAAGAAACCCGCGAAATCAACGGCAAGCACTACGTGCTGGAAATGCCCATTCACGGCGACTTGGCCTTGATCAGGGCCGAGGCCGGCGACCGCTGGGGCAACCTGATTTACCGCAAAGCGGCGCGCAACTTTGGCCCGGTCATGGCCACCGCAGCCAAAACCACGGTGGCCACGGTTCACGAAATTGTGGAGCTGGGCGCGTTTGACCCTGAACACATCGTCACCCCCGGCATTTACGTGAGCCAGGTGGTCAAAATTGAACGCGTGGCCACCCAGGCCGGCGGCTTTAAAAAGGCGGCATGAACATGAGCTACACCAAACGCAGCAAAGACGAGCTGGCCCAGCGCGTGGCCCGCGACATTCACGACGGCGCCTATGTGAATTTGGGCATAGGCCAGCCCACGCTGGTGGCCAACCACCTGCCCCAAGGCGTGGAGGTCATCTTGCACAGTGAAAACGGCATTTTGGGCATGGGGCCCGCACCGGCGGCGGGCGACGAGGATTACGACCTCATCAACGCGGGCAAGCAGCCCGTCACCCTGCTGGCCGGTGGCGCTTACTTTCACCATGCCGACAGCTTTGGCATGATGCGCGGCGGCCACCTCGACATTTGCGTGCTGGGCGCCTTCCAGGTCAGCGCCACCGGCGATTTGGCCAACTGGAGCACCGGCGAGCCTGGCGCCATTCCAGCGGTGGGCGGCGCCATGGACCTGGCCACGGGCGCCAAGCAAACCTGGGTGATGATGGATTTGCTCACCAAAAAAGGCGAGTCCAAGGTGGTGGCCCAGTGCAGCTACCCGCTCACCGGCATTGGCTGCGTCAAGCGCATTTACTCGGACTTGGCCACCTTTGAATGCACGCCCCAGGGCTTGCACGTCATTGACATGGTCAGCGGCCTGACCCACGGCGAGCTTGAAAAGCTGGTCGGTCTGCCCCTGGCCTCCGCTCTTTAATTCCCCTCAAGCCATACTTTCTGGAAAAAAATGAAACACGCTTTTATTTGTGACGCCATCCGCACCCCCTTTGGCCGCTACGGCGGCGCGCTGTCCTCGGTGCGCACCGACGACCTGGGCGCCATCCCGCTCATGGCGCTGATGGTGCGCAACCCCCAGGTCGACTGGGCCGCCGTCACCGACGTGATCTACGGCTGCGCCAACCAAGCCGGTGAAGACAACCGCAACGTGGCCCACATGGCCAGCCTGCTGGCGGGCATGCCCATTGCCGTGCCAGGCGCCACCCTCAACCGCCTGTGCGGCTCCGGCCTGGACGCCGTGGGCACGGCCGCGCGCGCCATCAAGGCCGGCGAGGCGGGCCTGATGATTGCTGGCGGCGTCGAAAGCATGAGCCGCGCGCCCTTTGTGATGCCCAAGGCCGAAAGCGCCTTCTCGCGCAACAACGCCGTGTACGACACCACCATTGGCTGGCGCTTCGTCAACAAATTGATGAAGGCCCATTACGGCGTGGACTCCATGCCCGAGACCGCCGAAAACGTGGCCGTCGAATTCAAGATCGAGCGCGAGGCGCAAGACCGCATGGCCATGAACAGCCAGCTGCGCGCCGTGGCCGCCCAACAAGCCGGCCACCTGGCCCGCGAGATCGTCGGCGTGAGCATCCCGCAGAAAAAGGGCGACCCCATCGTGGTCGACAAGGACGAGCACCCCCGCGAAACCAGCCTGGAAGCCTTGGCCAAACTCAAAGGCGTGGTGCGGCCCGAGGGCAGCGTGACGGCTGGCAATGCCTCAGGCGTCAACGACGGCTCCTGTGCCTTGCTGCTGGCCGATGAAGCCTCGGCCGCCAAAAACGGTTTGACCCCCAAGGCCCGCGTGGTCGGCATGGCCACGGCCGGTGTGGCCCCGCGCATCATGGGCATAGGCCCCGCACCCGCGACAGAAAAAGTGCTGGCGCTCACAGGCCTGAAGCTTGAGCAAATGGACGTGATCGAACTCAACGAAGCCTTTGCCGCGCAGGGCATCGCCGTGCTGCGCATGCTGGGCCTGCAAGACGATGACGAGCGCGTCAACGCCTGGGGCGGCGCCATTGCTCTGGGCCACCCCCTGGGTGCCTCAGGTGCGCGCCTGGCCACCACGGCGGTGAACCGCCTGCACGCCACCGGCGGGCGCTATGCGCTGTGCACCATGTGCATTGGTGTGGGGCAGGGCATTGCGCTGATTCTCGAGCGCGTCTAACGTTTTTCTGGCGGGTGAGGCCGCATCGCCAGAGCGGGTCTGGGGATGCGGCTTTTTGCATGTTGGCGGGCTTTGAGCGGCTTGACCCTGGACATTGGGCATTTCGGTGCAATTAGGTTTATTGCAATGTTTGTGAAGTTAGGGTTTCTTGATAACTTGACTAACTTGTGTATAAACTAAGCGGCATGAACCCCATTCGCAATCCCTTTTCCCCGGGTGCAGGCACGCCGCCGCCTGAACTTGCCGGGCGTGACGAGCTGCGCGAGACCTTGCGAATTGCGCTTGAGCGCGCTCGCATCGGTCGCTCGGCCAAGAGCGCCATGCTGGTGGGCTTGCGTGGCGCGGGGAAAACGGTTTTGTTGGACCGCATCAGGATGGATGCCGAATTGGCCGGCATCCACACCGTCCGCATAGAGGCGCCTGAAGGGCGCTCGCTTCCTGCCTTGCTCGCACCCCAGTTGCGTCAAGCCCTGCTGCGCCTGAGCCAGATCGCGGCCGCCAAAGACTTGGCCGTGCGTGGTTTGCGTGCCCTGGCAGGATTTGCCGGCAAGCTCAAGCTGACTTTTGCAGACATTGAAGTCGGCATCGACTTCGAGCCAGAACCAGGCTTGGCCGACAACGGCGATTTGGAGCACGACCTGCAAGCGCTGTTTGAGCAAGTCGGCTTGGCTGCCAAAGCGGCCCATACGGCCTTGGCCATCTTCATTGATGAGCTTCAGTACGTGGAAGAGCCTCAACTGGCCGCCCTGATCACGGCCATGCACAGGACCGAGCAGCGCCAGTTGCCGCTTGTGTTGG
This sequence comes from Polaromonas sp. YR568, assembly GCA_945878995.1. Classification (GTDB taxonomy): domain Bacteria; phylum Pseudomonadota; class Gammaproteobacteria; order Burkholderiales; family Burkholderiaceae_C; genus Polaromonas. The sequence goes on from CAMCUN010000052.1 coordinate 27,277, forward strand.
TCGGCGCGGGTCTGCCGCAACTGCGCGGGCAAATGGGCAACGCCAAATCCTATGCCGAACGCTTGTTCGACTTTCCCTTGATCGGCCCCTTGCCACCTGCCGCAGCGGGCCTGGCCATTGAAAAGCCACTTGCATTGGAGGGCGTAGAAATCACCCCACAGGCATTGAGCAAAATTTTGCAACTCACCCAAGGCTACCCCTACTTTTTGCAGCAGTGGGGCAGTCACACTTGGCTGGCTGCCCAGGCATCGCCCATTGACATTGCGGCAGTCAACGCAGCTTCTGTCACTGCTGTGGCGGCGCTCGATGAAAGTTTTTTTCGGGTTCGCTTCGACCGCCTGACGCCAAAAGAAAAAAAGTACCTCCGCGCCATGGCGGAGTTGGGCGCCGGGCCTCACCGATCGGGCGACATCGCCACCTGCTTTGACGCGGTCGTGTCATCTCTGGCGCCCACCAGAAGTTCCTTGATTACCAAGGGCATGGTCTGGAGCCCCAACCACGGCGACACCGCCTTCACGGTGCCCATGTTTGACGAGTTCATGAAGCGGATCATGCCGGGGCAAGACTGGCGTTGAGGTGCGCGGCAAATGAGTAAGACCCATGGGCCAATGGCTTGTTTCAAGCTTTCAGCACAGCTGAATCTGTAACAACATCATTGCCATGCTGGGGCGGCGCCATCTCCTTGGATCACCCTCTGGGCGCATAGCGCGCACGCCTCCTGGGCAAAGCGGCTAAGCTCAAAAGCAGCTGTTGCAGCCAGTCCCCCAAACCGCTTGCGACAAAGCCATACAGTTTGCGCTATAGGCCTGCATCAATTTCGTTAACAGGATTTAACGACTGCGCCCGATGTTCCAACCGGGTTTGCGATCTACTTTGTCATGTGCGTTCAAAACAACGCACCTAGCAGACCAACGCCCTTTTGGCTGATGACCAAACCCGATGAACGTGACACCAGCAGCCTGGAACAGGCGAATCACAGCACAGCTCCTGGATTTGGGTCTGCTTGCGGCGCTGCTGACACTCATTGCCAAAGTCCTGCCCTACGGCCCACCGCCAGTTCGCTCAATGTTCTTCTTCACCGTGCAGGACTTCATCTTTTACTTCACGCTCGTGGCAGTGGCCATCTTGCTGGTATTTTTCGCTTTTCAGTCGGTCAAGGTCACCAAAGCCACGCCTGGGCAGAAGCTGCTTAAGCTCCGACTCACAGCGCTTGACGGAAAAGCGCCCCAACCAGAACAGGTCAACGTCCGTCGCAGCGCCGCATTTCAAAACATCCTTCTCATCATGCTGCCCGGGCCCATCATTGCCCTGATTGTTGGCGTCGCTGTCGCATTACTGCTCAATATCCCGTTCACGACGACTGACCAGTTGCTCCTGCAACTCGACATTCCCAAGGGCATTCGATACACGATACACGGGCTTTCTTTCTTGGCGCTCTTGGTGGCCACCTGGGCGATTGCCATACGACCAGCCATCCGTTACTTCGAGAAAGCTCATGGCGGACTTACAAAGCTTGATATGAAGTCAGGTACTACGCATGTCCTTGAACGGGGTTAGTAGCGTCACACCATTGCATGCTCGCTCTTCCACTTAGTCCATGGGCAATATGCGTCGCTGATTCTCGATGCTCTGAAAACATGAGGCTGCTCCTATCAATTCATTTGAGTCGATGCCGTTTCCCCTCACGATTTAATTAAGGCGTTAAGCAGCGCAATTACCCACGTTCTGCAAAATATCCCATCCTCAAACTGCACCTAGGAACTCCCATGTATTTCAATCTAAAATATCCACGGCGCTTCTTGATACTAACAGTGCTTGCCTCTGGCATATCGGCATACGCTGCAAACGCCAAGCCGTCTGATTTAGCTCAAGCAGACAAGTTTTTGGCCGAACTGCCTGCCGTGTGTGCCGCTAGTTCCCGATCCGTCGGCTCCGACGGATCGATTAATATTCGAATCAAATGCGATGGCAACGGAAAGAAAATCGACGGACTTGTTGCCATAAAAAATGGAATAGTGACAAAAATACGATAGGTTCTTTAGTCGGAATGTTCTCTCAAATTCTGACATCTCGCGCGAAATCAAATTTCGCTAACGATCGCCCCTGCCTAACCCTTCGGTTAAACAAACACTTTGCGATGCGCTAGGTTTGAACTAATTTAATTTAAATTCTCGGCCGAACGCGAAGCGCCAGTTATCTCAAACGTTAGGCGTCACCAAGACCCCAACTCAATTGTCGTCCCATGAAATTGCCGATCACTTTTGCAAGGTGCTTTATCGCCATGATTGCCACTGCGGCAGCTGCTGTTGGTCTGACGGCCACGGCTCAACAAGCTGTGCT
>CAMCUN010000053.1 GCA_945878995.1 Polaromonas sp. YR568
AGCGCTGCACGGCCGCAGGTCTGCCGCTTCAGGCCTCTGGCGTTGTTGCTCGCACCCCCCGGACAGGCAGTCCGGGGGGCACTCGCGCCTAGCCAGAGACCTGCTTCGTCAGCCCCTCGGCCGCGCCCAACTGCCGGATTTAGGTTGAATTTTTACCTCCGCAAGCGGTTCACCCGCTCAAGCCTTCAGCCCGGCTTGGCTCAAGTGCTGCTGCGTCCACTTCACGATGTCGGCCAGGCCCATGGCGCCGGGCTGCCGGGCGAGTTCGCGCCCTTGGTAGAACAGCGCCAGGGTTGGGATGCTGCGAATTTGGTAGCGGGTGCCCAGCTCGCGCGCCATCTCGGTGTCCAGCTTGGCCACCCGCACGCGGGGCTCGAGCTGGGCCACAGCTTGCGCGTAGGCCGGCGCCATTTGGCGGCAGGGGCCGCACCAGGGCGCCCAAAAATCCACCAGCACCGGAATGTGGTTGCGCTGCAGGTGCTTGTCAAAGCTCTGCGCATCCAGCGCCAGCGGCTGGCCGGTGAACAGCGGTTTTTTGCATTGCCCGCAGTCGGGGGCGCTCGCCAAGTCGGCGGCTTGAACGCGGTTGGTGGTGTGGCAGTGTGGGCAAACGATGTGCAGGGCGGAGGTCATGGTGGGGGTCTGGAGGGCATCAGATGAACTTAGTTGAGGCCCGTGCGCATGTTTTTCAAGCGCGGCTTGGTGACCCAAGTCTGCCTGGGCCTAGCGAGCTTTCTGCAGGCCCGTGCACAGGCGCCTCTGGCGCTCAGCGCGGCAGCACTTCGAGCAAGCGGTCCAGCCCGCCCTCGTTGATGGCCACCATGGCCTGGGCCCGCACCGCCGGCTTGGCGCAGTAGGCCACCGACAGGCCTGCCGCGCCCATCATGGGCAGATCGTTGGCGCCGTCGCCCATGGCAATGGCGTCTGAGGCGGCAATGCCCAGCTGCGCGCAGGTGGCCAGCAGCATTTTTTTCTTTTCTTCGCCGTCGCAAATGTCGCCCCAAGGCTGGTTCACCATGCGGCCTGTGAGCACGCCGCCTTGCAGCTCCAGCACGTTGGAGCGGGTGTGGTCTATGCCCAGCAGGTCGCGGATGCGGTCGGTGAAAAAGGTAAAGCCGCCCGAGACCAGCAGCACCTTCATGCCCACGCCCTTGCAGGCTTGAACCAGCTCGGCCGCGCCCGGGTTCAGCCGCAGGCGCTCGTCGTACACGCGCTGCATGTCGGCTTCAGTCACCCCCCGCAGCAGCGCCACCCGCAGGCGCAGGCTTTCTTTGTAGTCGGCAATCTCCCCGCGCATGGCCGCCTCGGTGATGGCCGCCACCTCGGCCTTTTTGCCCACGGCGTCGGCAATCTCGTCCACGCACTCGATGTTGATGAGCGTGGAGTCCATGTCAAAGGCAATCAGCTTGTAGTCGCCCAGCTTGCGCGCGGGCAGCGCGGTGTTCAGGGTCAGGCCGGCGATCGGGGCGGGGGGTGCGGGGAGGGTGGTCATGGCCCATCAAATTTAAAAAGTGTTGTCGCCTTAAATGTAGCGGGCACCCGTTGTGGCGGGGGAGATATCTTTATGGCTACTGCGTTCGCATTGCACTGCATTCTGGGACTGGCGACAAATTTTTTTATTTTCGCTGTCCAATATGACATTCGAGTTGTCAAAAAAGAGTCACTTGCATGTGTTTTAATGTTCAACATGATTTCCGTCGTCATTGCCTCTTACCAATATGGACACCTTGCAGCCCACTGCATTGAGTCCCTTTTGTCGCAAACCCAAAAACCATCACGCATATTGTTTGTAGACGACGGCGCGCAAGATTGTGCGCATTTGCCTTCGATTTACCCTGATATTGAATATATTTTGCGCCCGCAAAATTTGGGCACAGTGGCTAATTTTCAAGACATGCTGTCGCGTGTAGATACCGAGTATGTTTTATTTATTGGTGCCGATAACTGGCTGCGTTCTGACTCCATTGAATTACTCACCGCCAACGCGGGCGCCGACATCGTGACTTACGACATTGTGGTCACCGGTGAGTTGAAGTCTGAAATCACCCTGCGGGTGCCCGGGCAAACCCATGCGCACCAGGGCGATTTGTACTGGGACAGGCAAGGCCTGCACCACGGCTCCATGATGTATCGCACCCGCTTGGGCCAGCAATTGGGCTATGGCAAACGCTTCGTCGACCGTGCCAACCCCCAGGAAGACTGGAATTTGTGGGACAAAATGAGGGCCCACGGCGCCTCGGTCTCCAGTATTCAGCAAGGTTTGCTGTATTACCGCCGGCACCGTGAGAATTTCTTAAAGTATGCAGGGGTGGATCTCGAGCGCAGCCATTTAGAGCTCGAATCCATGGCCGAGTAATTTCTTCACGCGGCCGCCACCTCTTTTTGCGTCGGCTGCCCCAAACTCCTGAGCACATCTCTGACCATCTGCGCCCGCTCCCTGGGCTCGGGCAAAGCGCGTTCTATGCGCAGTTTGTCGTTGCTGGCCAGCTTGATGTGTTTGTTTTTTTGCACCAGGCCAATGATGGTCATCGGGTCCACAGGCGCGTCTTTTTTGAAGGTGATGTGGATCACGCCGGGGGCGGCATCGACCTTGACCACGCCATAGGGCTTGGCTTGCACGCGCAGGCGGTGCATGTCGATCAGGGTTTGGCCCTGGGTGGGAAGCTTGCCAAAGCGGTCGACGATTTCTTCAAGCAAGGTGTCGATCTGCTCGCCGGTTTTGGCGGTGGCGAGCTTTTTGTAAAAAGACAGGCGCAGGTGCACGTCGCCGCAGTAGTCGTCGGGCAAGAGGGCGGGGGCGTGCAGGTTGATCTCGGTGGCCACGCTCAAGGGGCTGAGCAGGTCGGGCTCAATGCCGGCTTTGAGGCAGCGCACGGCTTCTGAGAGCATCTCGTTGTAGAGCTGAAAGCCCACTTCCATCATGTTGCCGGACTGGCTCTCGCCGAGCACCTCGCCGGCGCCGCGAATCTCTAAGTCGTGCATGGCCAGGTAAAAGCCTGACCCCAACTCTTCCATTTGCTGAATGGCGTCCAGCCGCTGGCTGGCTTGTTTGGTCAGGCCCTCAATGTCGGGCACCATGAGGTAGGCATAAGCTTGGTGGTGGCTGCGGCCCACGCGGCCGCGCAGCTGGTGCAGCTGGGCCAGGCCGAACTTGTCGGCGCGGGCCATCACGATGGTGTTGGCGGTGGGCACGTCGATGCCGGTTTCAATGATGGTCGAGCACAGCAGCAAGTTGTAACGCTGGGCCACAAAGTCCTTCATGACGCGCTCCAACTCGCGCTCGGGCATTTGGCCGTGGGCCACGGCAATACGGGCTTCGGGCAGCAGGGCTTGGAGCTTTTCGCGGCGGTTTTGGATGGTGTCCACCTCGTTGTGCAAAAAGTACACCTGCCCGCCGCGCTTGAGCTCGCGCAGCACGGCCTCGCGGATCACGCCGTTGGACTCGCTGCGCACAAAGGTTTTGATCGCCAGGCGGCGCTGCGGTGCGGTGGCAATCACCGACAAATCGCGCAGGCCTTCAAGGGCCATGCCCAGCGTGCGGGGAATGGGCGTGGCCGTCAGGGTGAGCACGTCGACCTCGGCGCGCATGGCCTTCATGGCCTCTTTGTGGCGCACGCCAAAGCGGTGTTCCTCGTCAATGATGAGCAGGCCCAGGCGCTGGAATTGCACGTCTTGGCTCAAGATTTTGTGGGTGCCCACCACAATGTCTATGGTGCCGTCGGCAATGCCTTTGACGGCGGCCGTGATTTCTTTGGCCGAGCGAAAGCGGCTCATCTCGGCCACCTTGACCGGCCACTTGGCAAAGCGGTCCACCAAGGTTTGGTAGTGCTGCTCGGCCAAGAGCGTGGTGGGCGCGAGCACCGCCACTTGCTTGCCGCCCGTGATGGCAATGAAAGCCGCGCGCAGCGCGACCTCGGTTTTGCCAAAGCCCACGTCGCCGCACACCAAGCGGTCCATGGGGCGTGGGCTGATCATGTCTTGAATCACGGCGTGAATGGCGCCGCGCTGGTCGGCGGTTTCTTCAAAGCCAAAGTCGTTGGCAAACTGTTCGTAGTCGCGCGGCGAGTAGCGAAAGGCGTGGCCCTCGCGGGCGGCGCGCCTGGCGTAAATGTTGAGCAGCTCGGCGGCCGCATCGCGCACCTGCTCGGCCGCGCGGCGCTTGGCTTTTTCCCACTGGCCCGAGCCCAGGCGGTGCAGCGGCGCTTCTTCAGCGCTCACGCCGGTGTAGCGGCTAATTTGGTGCAACTGGCTGACCGGCACATACAGCGAGGCTTTGTCGGCGTACTCCAGGTGCAAGAACTCCGACGGCCCCTGGCCAATGTCCATGTTGACCAGGCCCAGGTAGCGGCCTATGCCGTGGGCCGAGTGCACCACCGGGTCGGCCACCTTGAGCTCGGACAGGTCCTTGATGAGCGATTCGAGGTCGCTGACCTGCTCTTGCTTTTTGTTGCGCCTGCGCTGGGATGGAGCTGCTGCAAACAGCTCGGTCTCGGTGACCAGGTCTATGCCAGCTTCCACCCAGGAAAAGCCCTCGGTGAGGGCTGACGTGGCCATGCCCATTTTCTCGGGGCTGGTGAGAAAGTCTTCCAGCGAGTCAAAGCTGGGCAAGGTGATGCTGCTGGCGCGCAAAAAGTCCAGCAGGCTTTCCCGCCGGCCTTCGCTCTCGGCCAGCACCAGCACGCGCTGCGGCGAGCTGGCCATGTGTTGCTTGAGCTTGAGCAGCGGCTCCTCGGCGCCGCGAACCACCGCCAGGTTGGGCAGCTTTTGGGCGTAGGCCTTGGCCTCCACGTCGGCCGTGCTGGCCTTGAGCGCGAGCTGGGCGTGCGCATTGGCGCGGGTGTAGAACTCTTCAGCGCTTAAAAACAGCGCTTCTGGCGGCAGGGCCGGGCGGTCGGGCGCGCCTTGCACCAGGCGGTAGCGCTCGCGGGTGTCTTGCCAAAAGCGCTGAAACGCGGGTTCCAAGTCGCCGTGCAGCACCAAGGTGGCCTCGTCGGGTCGGCTGCCCAGGTAGTCAAAAAAGGTGGCGGTTTCTTCAAAAAACAGCGGCAGGTAGTACTCAATGCCCGCCGTGGCCACGCCGTTGCCCATGTCTTTGTAAATGCGGCTTTTGGTCGGATCGCCCTCGAGCAACTCGCGCCAGCGGCTGCGAAAGCGGCCCCGGGCGGCTTCGTCCATGGGGAACTCGCGGCCAGGCAAGAGCCGCACCTCTGGCACGGGGTAGAGGCTGCGCTGGCTGTCTGGGTCAAAGGTGCGTATGGAGTCGACCTCGTCGTCAAACAAATCCACCCGAAAAGGCACCAACGAGCCCATAGGGAACAGGTCAATCAAGCCGCCGCGCACGGCGTACTCGCCGGGGCTGACCACCTGCGTGACGTGGCTGTAACCAGCCAGCGTGAGCTGGGCGCGCAGCTTGGCCTCGTCGAGCTTTTGCTTGACCTTGAATTCAAAGGTGTAGCCGGCCAAAAAGCTGGGCGGCGCCAGGCGGTACAGCGCCGTGGTGGCCGGCACGATGACCACGTCGGCGCCTTGTTCTGCGTCGCGCTGGTTGATGCGCCAGAGCGTGGCCAAGCGCTCGCTGATGAGGTCTTGGTGCGGGGAAAAGCTGTCGTAAGGCAGGGTTTCCCAGTCCGGGAACAGCGCGCAGCGCAGCGTGGGCTGGAAAAATGGCAGCTCGCCCAGCAGGCGCTGCGCGGTGCTGGCGTCAGGCGTGACGATGGCGGTCAGCCTGCCGGCTTGTTTGTCCCGCAGGGCCAGGCCCGCCAGCAGCAGCGCATCGCTGGAGGCCACGGGTTGGGGCAGGGTGTAGCGCTTGGCCAGAGAAAGTTTGGGCAGGTCCATGGGGGGTGGGGGTCCATCGCCAGGGCGAAAGGGCCGCAAGTGCTGGGTGATCGCAGAAAACACGAAAACCCCACACTGAAAGGTGTGGGGTGGTGGTGTGATTTTAGAATCTCCCGCACATGTCTGCATTTCCCACCACGCATGGCACTGAGCCTGCCTTTGCGCCCCCTGCCTCACCCGCCCGTTGCTTTGCCCTGATCCCCAGCGCCGGGGTGGGCGCTCGGGCGCGCACCGAGGGCCAGCCGGCCTGGCCCAAGCAGTACCAAGCCCTGTGCGGCCGCCCTGTGCTGGCGCACACCTTGGCCGCGTTTGAGGCCTTGGGCCCCGCGCTCAGCGGTGTGGCCGTGGTGCTCTCGCCCGAGGACAGCGTGTGGGCCCAGGTGATGACTGAGCTAGCAGCGCCATCTGCGGGCCAGGCCGTGACATTGCTGCGCTGCGGCGGTGCCAGCCGGGCCGACTCCGTGCGCCAGGGTCTGGCGGCGTGGTGCGCGCAGCCCGATGGCCCCCAGCCGCAGGACTGGGTGCTGGTGCACGATGCAGCGCGTTGCCTGGTCACACCCGCGCAAATTCAGGCCCTGATGGACGCCTGTCTTGGCGACGCCGTGGGCGGCCTGCTGGCGCTGCCGCTGGCCGACACGCTCAAGACCGAGGTGGACGGCCGCGTCAGCCACACCTTGGAGCGGGCGCACAAGTGGCTGGCGCAAACGCCGCAAATGTTTCGCTTTGGCGCGCTGGCCCAGGCGCTGGAGGCGGCTGCGGCCCAAGGCGCGCCAGTGACCGACGAGGCCAGCGCCATGGAGGCCCAGGGCCTGGCGCCGCGCTTGGTGGCGGGCAGCGCGCACAATTTCAAAATCACCTACCCCCAAGACTTCAGCCTGGCCGAGGCGGTGCTGCGCGCCCGCAGCTTGGCCAAGAAAGACCTGTCATGAGCCAGCCTGTCCCTGTGTCACCGCCTCTGGCTTTTCGCATTGGCGAGGGCTGGGACACGCACGCGCTGGTGGCCGGTCGCCCGCTCATGCTGGGCGGCGTGCATGTGCCGCACGACAAGGGCTTGCTCGGTCATTCAGACGCCGATGCTTTGCTGCACGCCATCACCGACGCGATGCTGGGCGCGGCCGGCCTGGGCGATATAGGCCGGCACTTTCCGGACACCGATGCGCGCTTTAAAGGCGCGGATTCCGTGGAGCTGCTCATAGAGGCTGCCGCCCGCGTGCATGCTGCAGGCTGGCGCATAGGCAACATCGACAGCACCATCGTGGCGCAGGCGCCCAAGCTGGCGCCGCACATCCCGGCCATGCAAGCGCGCATTGCCCAGGCACTGGGGCTGGTGCCCGCGCAGGTCAATGTCAAAGCCAAGACCGCTGAAAAAATGGGGCCTGTGGGTGAGGGCCTGAGCATGGAGGCCCGGGCCGTGGTGCTGTTGATGGCGGCTTGAGCCGCGCAGCGTCAAACGAGCTTCGCAAGGCGACCCATTCAAGCCCGGCGCAGCCGAATCTGAGCGCACAAGCCGCCTGTTTCAGCCCTGCTCAAGCTAAAGCAAAAGCCACCGCGCAGCACCGCCGCCTCCACTGTGGCCAGGCCCAGGCCCCAAGCCGGCGGACACCTTGCGTGCCTCATCGACCCGAAAGAAGGGGCGGGTGAGCTGGCGCAGCTGATCCTCAGGCACACCGTGCCCATGGCCAAGCTGGCAGTGGCCAGAACATTGCCAGAAAGCGTGCGGATTGATTTGCTCAAAGTGACTTCCAAATGTGATGAAGCTATGGGGTGTCTTGTTTGAGCATGAACGAAGAGATTCTGGAAACGATGGCGTGCCGCGTCTGTCGGTGGCCAAGGACGGCGCCTGCAGGAAAGGGCGGCTGGCCGGGTCTGGAGCTCGGTTGTAGGGCTGTGGGGTGGTCTCAGGGGTGGAAAAATGGCGCGCCGCAGGACTGAATGTGGCTTTGCGGCTCACGGCACAATTGGCCTATGACTGAGATGATTCGTCACATCCTGGGCCACGCCCCCTTGGTGCTGGATTCACCGCACAGCGGCACCCATTACCCTGACGATTTCCGCCACGCCTGCGAGCTCGCCCTGCTGCGCCGCGCTGAAGACACGCATGTGGAAAAGCTCTACGACTTTGCGCCCCGTCTGGGGGTGCACTGGGTGGAGGCCTTTTTTCCGCGCAGCTACGTGGACGCCAACCGCGACCTGAGCGAGATCGACGCGTCCTTGCTCGACGGCCCCTGGCCTGGCCCCCAACCCCAAACGCCCACCGAATGGGCCAAGGTGCGCTTAGGCAAGGGCCTGATTTGGCGCCTGACCGACGAAGGCCTGCCGCTGTATGACCGCACATTGAGCGTGGCCGAGGTGCAGCAGCGCCTGGCGCGCTGCTGGCAGCCCTACCACCAGGCCGTGGCGCAAGCCATTGAGGCGGCCCATGCCCAGCATGGCTACAGCTTGCACCTGAACTGCCACTCCATGCCTGCGGTGGCGGGAAGTCATGCCACCAACGAGCCAGGCTTGGTGCACGCCGACTTTGTGGTCGGCAACCGGGACCACAGCAGCTCCAGCCCTGCGCTGGCAGAGCTTGTCTGTCATGCGCTCCAGCGTGCAGGCTATTCGGTGTGGCTCAATCACCCTTACAAAGGGGTGGAGCTGGTGCGGCGCTACAGCCAACCTGAGCAGCACAGGCACAGCCTGCAGTTGGAGATCAACCGCAAGCTCTACATGGACGAGCGCACGCTGGCGCTCCATGATGGTTTTCACACATTGAAAAGCCACCTGCAGGGCTTGGTGCAGCTGTTGCTGGCCACCGACCCCAGGCAGCTTTGAAGTGATTTAAAAGGCAGGGCATGGACCGAGTCGATGGCGTGGTGATTGGGGCAGGCGTGGTGGGCCTGGCCGTGGCCAGGGCGCTGGCCTTGTCAAGGGCTTGGCGAGGGCGCGAGCTTGTGCTGCTCGAAGCCGCAGGCGCCATAGGCACGGGCACCAGTTCGCGCAACAGCGAGGTGGTGCACGCGGGCATTTACTACCCTCTGGGCTCGCTCAAGGCCAAGTGGTGTGTGGAGGGCCGCCAGCAGCTGTATGCCTACTGCGCCCAGCGCGGCGTAGCCCACCAGCGCTGCGGCAAGCTGATCGTGGCCACCGACGAGTCCCAGGTGCCGCAGCTCCAAGCCATTGCCGCCAAGGCCGCAGCCAACGGCGTGGACGACTTGCGCCTGCTCAGCCGCCAAGAGGCCCAAGCCATGGAGCCCGCCTTGCGCTGCACCGCAGCCTTGCATTCACCGCAGACCGGTATTGTCGACAGCCACGCGTTCATGCTGTCGCTGCTGGGCGACTTTGAGCATGCAGGCGGCACGCTGGCCTTGCATTCGCCGCTGGCGTCTGCGCGCTGGACCGGCCACGCCTGGGTGCTGCACATGCAAGACGGCAGCATGCTTGAAACCGCCGTGCTCATCAATGCCGCGGGGCTGCATGCGCCCGCGCTGGCCAGCCGCTTTGAGGGCTTGGACGCGGCCCATGTGCCTCAGGCCTTTTATGCCAAGGGCAACTACTTCACGCTGGCCGGCCGATCGCCTTTTTCTCGGCTGATTTACCCCGTGCCCGAGGCAGCTGGCCTGGGCGTGCACCTGACGCTGGATTTGGGCGGGCAAGCCAAGTTTGGCCCCGATGTGGAGTGGGTGGACTCCCCCGAGGACCTGCAGGTGGACGCCCGCCGCAGCGAGGGCTTTTACGCCGAGGTGCGCAAGTACTGGCCCGGCCTGCCCGATGGCGCTTTGCTGCCTGCGTATGCAGGAATACGCCCCAAAATCAGCGGCCCGCACGAGGCCGCCAGTGATTTTGTGCTGCAAGGGCCAGACCAACACGGCCTGCCCGGCTTGGTGAATTTGTTCGGCATTGAGTCCCCAGGCTTGACCAGCTCGCTGGCCTTGGGCGAGGCGGTGGCGCGCTTGCTGCAGGGGGCTGCGCCGGGTGCTCAAGCGGCCTGATGGCGCCCAAGAGCCCGGCCTGCTTGGGCCTGCTTTAGCCCAGGCCCAGCGCCTGGTAAACCCGCATGGCGCCATAGGCGTCGTTGGCCGCGTACACCAGTTGCGCGGGCGTCAGCTGAGGCTGCGCCCAGTTGGAGGTGGCGACTTTTTTGGACTTGATGAAGCGCCGCTGGAACAGCACCGCCACCGCGCCTTTCACGCCCATGTCCTTGCGCCAGCCGCGCTGGTGAAACACATGGTTCAAGTCCAGCACGCTTTGCGGCAATACGCCGAGCTTGTGCAAGATGCGTTTTTTGTCGTCCCCCAGGCCAAAGCCGGCCTTGACGATGTGCGGCGCCTCCAGCAATTGCGCCACGCGGGCGCGGCAGGCGGGGTCGGTCAGCTGGAACACATAGCCGGTGGAGGCGGTGGACAGCTGCAAGATGTGCGGGCCGTCAGAGACCTCGTCGCGCACAAAAGTGGGCTTGGATTCGGTGTCAAAGCCCAGGGCGGGCTCGCCCTGCAGCGCCTGCCAAGCCGCATCGGCTTGCGCACCGTTCACCACCAGCTCAATGTGAGGCAGGTCCAGCCTGTCAAAGGCCTCCATCGCTGCAATGGCGTCTTTGTCAGGGACCAAGAGTTTTTCACTCATGGGTGGGCTTTCGCGGGCCAAAGGCCTGCATGGCCAGAGCGCATTCGCGCACCAGGGCCGGGCCTTTGTAAATGAGGCCTGTGTAAATTTGCACCACATCGGCACCGGCCTGCAATTTGGAGACCGCATCGGCCCCCGACAAGATGCCGCCCACCCCCATGATGGGAAAGGCGGGGCCCAGCGCGGCGCGGAACTGCGCAATCACGCGGTTGCTCGCTTGCATCACAGGCGCACCCGACAGGCCGCCTGACTCTTGGGCATGGAGCTGGCCTTGCACGGCCTCGCGGCTCAAGGTGGTGTTGGTGGCGACCACGCCGTCCATGCCATGGCGCACCAGGGCGGCGGCGATCACACTCACTTGGGTTTCGTCCAGGTCTGGGGCGATTTTCACGAACAAGGGCACGCGCTTGCCCTGGGCCTGGGCCAACTCTTGGCGCCTGGCCGCCAGGGTGCCCAGCAGCGCATCGATGGCCTCGTCGCTTTGCAGGGCGCGCAGGTTTTTGGTGTTGGGGCTGGAGATGTTCACGGTCACGTAGTCGGCGTGGGGGTAGACACCCTCCAGGGCGATGAGGTAGTCGTCCTCGGCGCGCTCCATAGGAGTGGCCCCGTTTTTGCTAATGTTCAGGCCCAGCACCAGGCTCTGCCGGCCCTCGGGTGTTTGGCGGCAGCGGGCGGCCCGCACATGGGCCACAAAGGCCTCCAGTCCCTCATTGTTGAACCCCAGGCGGTTGATCAAGGCCTGGGCCTGGGGCAGGCGAAACATGCGCGGCTTGGGGCTGCCCGCCTGGGCCAGGGGCGTGACCGTGCCCACCTCCACAAAGCCAAAACCCATGGCGCCCAAGCCGTCAATGCAGCGGGCGTTTTTGTCCATGCCGGCGGCCAGTCCCACGCGGTTGGGAAAGCGCAGGCCCGCCAGCACCAGCGGGTCATTGATTTTGGCCGCGCTGTAGGCCATTTGCAGAGGTGTGCCCTGGCTCTTGGCCACCAGGCCCATGGTGAGGTTGTGCGCGGCCTCGGGGTCCATGCCAAACAAGAAGGGGCGGGCGAGCGGGTAGGGCAGCAGGGGCATTGGATAATCTTTAAAACGCAGCAATTGCACGCGATTGTCTCAAACCACCACACTTCCAGACATGACCCAAGACGAACTCAAAGCCCAAGTCGGCCAAGCCGCTCTGCATTACATCCAGCCCGGCATGATGGTGGGCGTGGGCACGGGCTCCACCGTGAACAAGTTCATTGAGGCCCTGGCCGCCATGAAAGGGCAGATTCAAGGCGCGGTGTCCAGCTCGCTGGCCTCCACTGAAAGGCTGCTGGCCTTGGGCATTCCCGTGTTTGATGCCAACGAGGTGGAGTCCTTGGCGGTCTATGTGGACGGTGCTGATGAAATTGATCACGCCGGCCACATGGTCAAGGGCGGAGGCGCGGCTTTGACCCGCGAAAAAATCGTGGCTGCCCAATCCCGCCAGTTCATTTGCATTGCCGACGAAAGCAAGCTGGTGAGCACCCTTGGCGCCTTTGCGCTGCCGGTGGAAATCATCCCCATGGCCAGTACCCGTCTGATCCGCCAGTTCACGCAGATGGGCGGCCAAGCCCGCATTCGCCTCAAGGACGGCAGCCCGCTTGTGACCGACAACGGCCAGCACATCTTGGATGTGACGGGCCTGTCCATCAGTGATCCGCTGGCCTTTGAGGTCCAAGTCAGCCAATGGCCGGGCGTGCTGACCGTGGGTGTGTTTGCCTTTCAGAAGGCCCATGTGTGCTTGCTGGGCACGCCACAAGGCGTGAAGACGCTCACGTTTTGAGGTGGCCCAGCCTGGGTGCTGACAGACCTTGGGGCTGCCTGCTTGGATTTGCAGTGCTTCACCCGCTGACCAGCGAGAACACCACCTCTTGCGCGCCCTCCCAGAGCACCTTGCGGCCGATCTCGGGCAAGTGCTCGCGACCCTCGACCACGGTCAAAAAGTGGTTGCCAGCCAATTGGCCCAGCTTGCTGGAAAAGCTGCAGGGCCCGTAGGCCATGATGATTTCGGTTTCGCTGTAGCCGCCGGGGTAGAACAAGATGTCGCCCACCGAGGGGTGGCTGCTGTGGTTTTCAAAGCCCACGCCCAGCGACCAGTCGCCCAGCGGCACCCACACGCCTTCACCGCTCCAGCGCACATGGATGAATTTTTGACTGTAGGGCAGCAGTTTGAGAAAGGCCGCCACGGTCAGCGGCGCTTGGGGGTGGGCTTGGGCCAGCAGGCGGTGGCCGGCCACGTCAATGGCGATCAATGGTTCGTTCATGGGTGTCTTTGTGCGTAGGGTGGGTTGGGTGGGGCTCTAGCGCGAGTTCATGGTGACCCGCCACAGCAGCGGGCATGCGCCTTGGGGCTTGTGTAGGAGCCGGCCTGCCGGCGATTCTTGGCCTGCGGGGATGCCCATTGACTGGCGATGATCGCCAGCAGGCTGGCTCCTACAAGGGAAAATCCCGTCGCGGCTGTTCGCAGCCTTCGCCGCCAGCACCTCATGCGCGTGCCCCTGGGCTGTGGGTGCATGCGCCATGGGGCTTGTGTAGGAGCCGGCCTGCCGGCGATTCTTGGCCTGCGGGGATGCCCGTTGACTGGCGTTGATCGCCAGCAGGCTGGCTCCTACAAGGGAAAATCCCGTCGCTGCTGATGGCAGCCCTTGCCGACACCGCTTCATAGGCTCTAGACCATGGCCATTTCAGTTTTGCGCTGGCTCCAGCCTGTCATGCGCCGCTCGACCAAGGACGAGACGGCATACAGGCTGATGCCCAGACCGGCGAGTATGAACAAGCCCGCAAAGACCAGGGGAACATCAAAATTGCCACTGGCAATCATCATCACATTGCCAATGCCGCGGTTGGCAGCGACGGTTTCTGACAGCACGGTGCCGACAAAGGCCAGGGTGATGGCGATCTTGAGCGAGGCAAACAGATAGGGCATGGCGCGCGGCAGGCCCACGTTCCACAGCACGTCGCGCTTGCTCGCGCCCAGCACCTTGAGCACGTCTTCGAGCTCGGGCTCGGTCGAGGCCAGGCCCGTGGCCACATTGACCACCACTGGGAAGATGCTGATCACCGCTGAAGTGAGGATGGCCGGCACCGTGCCCGCGCCGAACCAAACCACGAAGATAGGCACCACTGCCACCTTGGGGATGCTGGAAAAACCCACCAGCAGCGGGTAGGCCACGTTGTAGGCCAGTTTGGACGAGCCAATCAGCATGCCCAGCACAATGCCGACGGTCACGCCACAACCAAATCCCACCAAGGTGGTGTAGAGCGTCTGCGCGGTGTGCGGCCACAGCAGCGGCATCTTGGTGATCAGCACCGTGGCGATCTGGCTGGGCTTGGGCAGGATCAGGCTGGAAATGCTGAAGGCCACGCAGGCCAGCTCCCACAGCGCAAAAAATCCGAGCAGTGTCATCAGGCTCAGCAGGTTTTGCTGGGCCGCAGGCGAGAGCTTGTTCATGCGGTGACTCCTTCGGATCGGGCGTGCGCGATGCGCATGCGCAGTTGCTGAACCAGTTCGCTGAACTCGGATGCGTAGCTCATGGCCACGTTGCGCGGCCGCTCGAAGGGCACCGGGCAGTCTTCGATGATGCGGCCCGGCCGCGAGGACATGACGCAAATGCGGGTGGCGAGATAAGCCGACTCGCGCAGGTCATGGGTGACCAGCAGCACGGTGGGCCGGGTTTTGATCCACAAGTCTTGCATGATGTCCCACAGCTCCTCGCGGGTGAATTGATCGAGTGCGCCAAAGGGCTCGTCGAGCAGCAGCAACTGCGGCTCGTGGATCAGCGCGCGGCACAGCGACGCGCGCTGCAGCATGCCGCCCGAGAGCTGCCAAGGCCGCTTGTCGGCAAAGCCCTTGAGGCCGACCTGGGCCAGCAGGGCGTCGGCCCGGTCGGCGAACTCGCCTTTTTTCTTGCGGGCGTAGTCTTTTCGGAAAGGCTCGACGATCTTGAGCGGGATCATGACGTTCTCACGGATGCTCAGCCAGGGCAGCATGGTCGGGTTCTGAAACGCCAGGCCCAGCCGTATGCCTGAGGCAAAGGCATCGCGCTGACCGGCTGCGCCCACCTCGCGCCCGCCCACCACCACCGCGCCGGCGCTGGGCCGCAAGAGGCCCGCCACCAGCTTGAGGATGGTGGACTTGCCGCAGCCGCTGGGGCCGACCAGAGCGACAAAGTCACCCTGAGCGATGCTCAAGTCAGTGCTCTCCAGCGCCACCGTGCCGTTGGCGTACTGCAGGCGCACGCTGGTCAGTTCAATCAGCGGCGTGCTCATAGTTGGCTTTCGTGGGCACTGGTTTTGACGATGGCCCGGCTGTAATGCTCCATGTTGCGCGGCTTCGGGGCAGGCATCTTCTGGATGGGCTTGATGTTGCGGCCCCAGCCTGCGGCATCGGTCACCAACTGGCCATCGCGCATGACAAAGCGGCCACGCAGCAGGGTGTGAATCGGGTAGCCCTGGACGCTGCGACCATGCCAGGGCGAGATTTTGCTGATGCTTTGCAGCTTACCCTGCGACAGGGTGCCCGCGCGGGTCATGTCCACAATCGCGATGTCGGCATGCGCACCGACTGCGATCACGCCCTTGGTGCCATACAGGCCCCAGGCCTTGGCCGGGTTGACCGAGCTCCACTTGACGTAGTCCATGAGGCTGGCGCGGCCCTTGTTGATTTCAGTGAGCATCAAGGGCATTTGCGTCTCCACACCTGGGAAGCCGCAGTCGCACTCCCAGATGTTGGCGCGGGTCTTTTCCTCGGGCGTGTGGGGCGCGTGGTCGGTGGCGATCATGTCAAGCACGCCCTCGACCAGCGCGTCCCACAGGGGCTGGTTGTGGCGCGGCTCGCGAATCGGCGGGTTGACCCGCATCACACCAGCGAGTTTGCGCATGTGATCGGTGTTGAGAAGCATGTACTGGGGGCAGGTTTCGGCGGTGACGTCGACCCCGCGGGCCTTGGCCTGGCGCAGCAAAAACAGCGAGTCGGCGGCGCTGTGGTGGGCAATGTGCACCCGCGCACCCGTCCATTCGGCCAGGGTCAGCACCCGGCCTATGGCCTCGATTTCGGCCACGGCAGGCCGGGCGTCCAGGTGGGCCAATGGGTCAGTGCGGCCGGCGGCCTGCAACTGCGCCTGCCGGCGCGCCATGATGGAGGAGTTCTCCGCATGCACCACGGTGCGTATGCCCAGCGGCGCCAAGATCTCAAAGCCTTCGAGCAGAGCGCCGTCGCTGGGCGCGGGCAGGTTGCCGAAGGTGTTGCCCACAAAGGCCTTGAAGCTGCTCACGCCGCCTTCGAGCAGTTGCTCCAGGTTGGCGATGGTGTCGTCGCCCAGCAGGCCGTGGATGCCATAGTCCACATAGGATGACTCGGCCGCCTTGAGCTTGAGCGCCAGGGCTTCCAGCGTGCCGGTCGGCGGGTTGGTGTTGGGCATCTCAAAGACGGTGGTCACGCCGCCGCAAGCCGCCGCGGCCGAGCCGGTCTTCCAGGTTTCCTTGTGCGGGTAGCCTGGGTCGCGAAAGTGCACATGGCTGTCTATGGCGCCGGGCAGCAGGTAGAGGCCGTCTGCGCGCATTTCCTGGCGTGCCGGTGGCATGCAGTCGTCATGGCCGACGGCCACGATGCGCTCGCCGGCAATGGCGACGCTGGCTGTGATGATCTGCTCGGGCGAGACCACCTGGGCGCCACGGATAACCAGATCGACTTCTTTAGGGGCGTATGACATGTGATTTTTCTTTCAGAGCATGGCCCAGCCGCCGTCGACCGGCAGGTCGACACCGGTGATCTGGCGGGAGACATCGCTGGCCAGAAACAGGCAGGCGTTGGCGACATCGGTGTCGGTGGAGACCCGGCGCAGCGCGTAGTCGGCGGCGTGGCGGGTCATGGCTTCTTCCAGGCTGATGCCCAGCTTTTCAGCCATGTTGGCGCACACCTTCTCGCGAAAGCGCGGACCGTCGACCATGCCGGGAGCGACGCAGTTGACGTTGATGTTGTGCGGGCCGGCCTCCAGCGCAAAGCTCTTGGTGATACCGCGCAGCCCCCATTTGGAGGCCGAATAGGCCATGCGCCCGGCGCGCCCGCGCATGCCAAAGGTGCCGCCCACATTCACCACCTTGCCGTAGCGCTGCGCAATCATGGACGGCAGCACGGCGTGCATGGTGTTGAAGCAGCCGGTCATGTTGAGCTCGACGATCTCCTGGAATTCGGCGTGGCTGGTCTCCCAGCCGGTTTTGCCTATGGGCCCTGAGCCACCGGCCACGTTGACGAGGATGTCTATGCGGCCGTAGGCGGCCAGTGCCGCTTGGCCCATGGCTTCGGTCTGGGCCGGATCTGTCAGGTCGCAGCGCACCACCTGGGTCGCGATGCCCATGGCGCGGGTCTTGGTGGCCACTTCCTCAATGGCTGAGGTGTCGCGGCCGGTGAGCACCAGCTTGGCGCCTTGTTCGGCAAAGGCCAGGCTGATGGCCTGGCCCATGCCCTTGGCGGGACCGGTGATGACGACGACTTTGTCTTGGAGTTCGAGCTTCATGGTGGGTTTTGCTGTTGCGCTTTAGAGCTTGGAGGCGCGCTCGGCGCGGGCGGGCAGAAAGCTGCGGTCAAAGATTTCGTTGTTGGCCGGCGTGCGGGGCAACTGCGCCGACTCGGCCACGATGCCAATGGCGCGTTTGAGTCGGTTGTCGTCCACATCGCCCAGGCCGATGCGGGCGATTTCCGGATGACTCATTTCTTGCGCGATGGTGGCCACCAAACGTTCCTTTTCCACAGCGCGGTTGAGCAGCGGCTCGCGTTTCATGACCGCGTCCATGCCCATTTCGGGGTTGGCCACCACCTCGTTGATGGCCCTATTGAGCGCCTTGAGAAAGCCCCGCACGGCCGCTGGGTTGTCGCGGGCGAAGCTGCGCGAGAACATGACGGTGTTGGAGTACAGGTCCATGCCGTGGTCCACATACTTGATGAAGCGCAGCTGCTTGTCGGGGTCTATCCCGGTCAGCTTGGCGCTGAACCAAATGGTGTTGATGAAGCCAAAGGCGGCATCGACTTGGCCGCGCATCAGCATTTGCTCGCGCAGATTGGGCGCCATGTTCGTCAGGTTGACCTTGGAGGCATCAATTTTGGCGGCCTTGGCAAAAGCCGGAAAGAGCTTGAGCGCGCCGTCGTTGCCAGGCCCGCCTATGGTTTTGCCTTCCAGGTCCTTGGGCGTGCGGATGGGGCTGTCGGCCTTGACCACGATGGTGAAGGGTGGCGTGTTGTAGAGCATGGCCACGGCAATGGGCGCCTCGTTGCCGCGCTTGGCGGCCAGGTCAATCAGCGCATTGATGTCGCCAAAGCCTGCGGTGTAGGCGCCGGTGGCGACCTTGCCCACCGGGGCGGCCGAGCCTTCGCCCTGGTCGATCTCCACGTCCAGGCCCTCGGCCTTGAAGTAGCCCTTGTCTTGGGCCACAAAGAACCAGGCTTGCGGGCCTTGGTATTTCCAGTTCAAGACAAACTTGATTTTGGTTTGGGCCAACGCTGCCGAGGGCAGCAGCAAGGCCGACAGGCACAGGGTCAAGAGGGTGCGTTTCATGGTCAAGGTCTCCAGGGTCGGGTTTGTGAAAGGCAATTCAGTGAAGGGAGAGCGGGCCGGCCACCTGCACGCCGGCTTTGAACACCGCCAAGCGCGGTGACTGCTCCAAGATGGCTTGCGCCGGGCTGTGCGCGTCTATCACCATCAGGTCGGCGGCGCAGCCTGGGGCCAGGCCGTAGTCCTGCAGGCGCAGCATGCGGGCGGCGTTGGTGGTGGCGCAGGACCACAGGCGCTCCAGACCTGCGTCTTTGAGGTTGAAGGTCAGTTGGGCCAGCAAAAGCAGGGCTTTGAGCGGGTCGGCGTCGCCAAAGCGCACAAAGGGGTCGCGCAGGTTGTCGGTGCCGCAGGCCACGTTGACGCCGGCCTCCATCAGCTCCATGACCCGTGTCAGGCGGATGCGGGTGGGCAGCACACAGACGCTGATGTCAGCCTCGCGCACCCGGTTGATGGTTTGCGCGGCCTGCGCGTCGCTGACCTGGGCGAGCGACGCAATGTGCGAGACCGCCACCCGGCCTTGCCAACCCTGGGCGATGACCTTGTCAGCCACACAGGGCAGGGTGAAGGCATGGGCCACATCGGCGTTGTCCAGGTGGTAGTCGATGTCGCAGTCGTGGGCGGCTGCCAGAGCAAAGGTGGCGTCGACCTGGTCCTGCGGCTTGGACGGCCAAAGCGCGCCATTGACATTGCCGCCTATGACCTTCACGCCCCGGCTGAGCGATTGGGCAACGAATTCACCCGCGCCGTCTTCCAGCGTGCCCGGGTTGTCGAACCAGCCCTCCTGGGGGAAGGCGATCAATTGCAGATCGACTTGCGCGGCCATCTCTCGGCTGGCCTGCTGCAGGCCCTCCAGCGCTCTAAAGCCGGCCGAGCGGTCGACCTCGCAGTTGCTGCGCGCCGAAACTGTGCCGTGCTGCAGGCCCATGCGCAGAGCGCGTCGGCCGCGCTCGGCCACATCTGCCACAGTAAAGCCGGCCTTGATGGCGCGCACCGCGCGTATGGCCTCGTCCAGGTTGCTGGCGGTGCCCGGGCTGCGCTGGCTGGTCAGGCATTTGTCAAGGTGCAGGTGCGGGTCGACAAAGCCGGGCGAGACCAGTCGGCCGGCCGCGTCCCAGGCCGGGCCCAGGTCGCGCGCGCCGGCGTCGTCTTGCGGCTGCACGCTGGCGATGTGCGCGCCGGCGATGCCTATGCGCCAGCGGCCGGCGCGCCCGGGCAGGCTGGCGTTGGTGATGAACCAGGGCTCGGTCATGGCGGTCTTGGTCATGAGGGGCTCGTGCAGTTTGAAGTGCGCGGGGATGGCCGACTCACTTGAAGGCCCGCTCGGATTTGGGGGGCAGTGCCACCCGGCTGAACACTTCGCTGACCGCGGGCAGGCGCTGCAGGTTGTAGCTCTGGGCGATCTGCGCAATCGCGCTGGTCATGCGCGCGTCTTTGACATCGCCCAGACCCAGTTCGGCGGTTTCGGGCGTCATCACCGAGGTCTTGAGCACGTAAGTCAGGCGGCGCTTTTCAATGTCCTTGTTGAGCAGGGGTTCGTTGACCGCCAGGTTGTCGATGCAGGCATCGATGCGGGCCACGCACTCCTTGAAGCCCGTGTTGAGCGCTTTGACCAGGCTGCTGACTGCCTTGGGGTTGTCCTTGAGCAGTTTCCCCGAGACCAAAATGCCGTTGCTGTAGAGGTCCAGGCCGTGGTCGTTGTAGAAAATCCAGCGGATGTCTTTGTCGGGGTCTACGTTTTGCGACACCAGGTTCATGTAGCTGGTGGCCGAGAACACCGCCGAGGCGGCGACCTGGCCCTGCAGCATCATTTGCTCCTGCAGATTGGGCGCCATGTTGATCCAAGTGATCTTCTTTTCGTCCAGGCCGTTTTTCTTGGCCAGGGCCGGAAAGATCGCAAGCGCTGCGCTGCCGGCTGGCGAGCCCAGAGTCTTGCCTTCGAGGTCCTTGAGGGTTTTGATGTCGCTGCCGGCCTTGGTGATCAACGCAAAGGGCGCGCGGTTGTAGACCATATAGACCATCACCGGTGCCTCGCCTGGCTTGAGCGAGGCGTTTTGAATGATGGCGTTCATGTCGCCTATGCCGGCTTGGTAGGTGCCGGACATCACGCGGGTGACGGCCGCAGCAGAGCCGTTGCCCTGGTCGATCTCCACGTCCAGGCCTTCTGCCTTGAACAGGCCCTTGTCCTTGGCCCAGTAGATCCAAGCGTGCACGCCCTGGATCTTCCAGTCCAGGGTGAACTTGATCTTGGTCGGCGCTTGTGCCGAGGCGCTGGCGCAGGCCAGGCTCAGCAGGGCGCTGGCACTGCACAGGCTGACGAGGCGACGCAGGGAAAACACAGGGGTTGCAGCAGTCATGAGCGAGCTCCTTGGGGGGTCAATGAAACGGTGAGGGCCTGGGCGCTGGCGACAAAGCCGTGCAGCTTTTCGACCAGAAATAAGATGGCCCGGCTGACATAAGCCGGGGAGGGGGTGGCGCAGGCGTCTTCAAGCAAGACGCAGTCGTAGCCTAGGAATCCGGCGTCTTGCAGGCTGGAGAAGACGCAGCGGTCGGTGTTGATGCCGGCAAACAGCAAGGTTTGCACGCCTTGCTGGCGCAGCAGGCTGTCGAGCTCGTTGTCGTGAAAGCCGCTCAAGCGATGCTTGAACACGGTGATGTCGGTGGCAGCCACGGGCAACTCGTCGACCACCTGCGCGCCCCAGTGGCCGGGCACCAGGCTGGGGCCTCTGTCCAGCGGCGATGATTCGGCATAGCCGACGCCGCTGAGTTGGCCCTGGGCGTCCACCTTGGCCTTGAACAGCACACCAGGCGGCAGGTTGAGCCGGTCGGGGCGCACGCCCCAGTTCAGCCAGACCACCCGCCCGCCGGCGGCGCGCCACAGCGGCAGCAGCTTTTGCAACATGGGGATGGGCTTGCGGGTGGCGCGCATGCTCACGCCTTTTTGGCCGAACCAGCCTTCGGGGTGGCAAAAGTCGTTTTGCATGTCCACCACCACCAGCGCGCTGGCGTGCAGGTCGATCTCCAGCTTTTGCGGGCGCGCCTGCAGCCACACCGGTTTGGGTTGGTGGGCCGGGCGCAGCAGGCTCACCCCATCGGCTTTGGATTGCCAGCCGGTCTGGATCGGTGCTTTCGAATTATTTGCACCATCAGGGTGCGGAAGCTGGCCCTTAAATGGTGCGCTCCTGCCGCTGGCCGGTGCGGCGGACTTGACTTTGGTGCGTGCGGGAGAGCGTAGCGACTTCATGGGAGGGCTTCTTGCATCTCCGATGCCAGAATGCGTTCTCCAAAGATGCCGAATAACGTGCGCAGCAGTGCTCTTTCGGCATCAATCGTGCTTAGGAGCAGCCTCATGAACCATTTGAGATTTCTGCGCTATGTGGACGAAATCGCGCGCTGCGGCTCGATACGGGCCGCGGCCGACCGGCTGCATGTGGCACCGTCCGCTGTCAACCGCCGCCTGCAGGACATTGAGCAAGAGCTCGACGCGCCCATCTTTGAGCGTCTGCCCCGCGGCATGCGCCTGACCGCGGCGGGCGAGATGTTCATTGCCTATGTGCGCTCCCGGCAGGTGGAGCTCGAGCAGGTGCGCTCGCGCATCGAGGACATCAAGGGCTTGAGGCGCGGCACGGTCAAGCTCATCACCAGCCAGGGCCTGGCACCGAGCTTTGTGCCCCAGGTCATCGCTTCGTTCAGGCAGCGTCATCCCTTGGTCGAGTTCCAGGTGCAGGTGGGCGACCATGTGCAGGCGCTGACGGCCTTGCGGGCCATGGAGACCGACATGATCTTGGTGTTCAACCTCGACACCGAGCCTGACCTGCACCCCATCGTGTTCCACGAGCAAAAACTGCTGGCCGTGATGCATGGCAGCCACCCCCTGGCGCAGACCAGCAGGGCCATCCGGCTGTCCGATTGCGCGGGCTACCCCCTGGCCCTGCCCAACCGCGATACCGCCGGCCGCCAGATGCTAGAGCGCTTCCTGATGCGCCGCTCTATCGAGTTCAAGCCACTGGTCGAGAGCAACAGCTTTGAGTTGTTGCGCGGATGTCTGTACCACCAGCAGGCCGTGACATTCCAGTTTGAAAGCGGCGCCGTGACGGATGGCGGCCAATTGGTGATGCGCGAGATCGAGGACCCGGGTTTTCCGACCGGACACATCCTGATGGCCCGCTTGGCCAAGCGCCAGCTGCCCGTGATCGCCCATGCCTTTGCAGAACATGTGCTCTCAGGGTTGCGCCCTCAAGCCGGGTGAGGCGGCTCTGGCCTGCGCTGCGATTGAGGCGATGCCTGTCCTCAGGCCATGCCTTGGTGCCGCAGCAGTGCATCAATCTTCGGCTCCCGCCCCCTGAAGGCCTTGAAGCTCTCCATGGCCGGCCGGCTGCCGCCCACCTCCAGGATGTGCTGGCGGTAGAGCCGGCCTATGTCCACGCTCAAGGGGGTGCCCGCCTGTCCTGCCGCTTCTTCAAAGGCCGCATAGGCGTCGGCTGAAAGCAACTCTGCCCATTTGTAGCTGTAGTAACCGGCCGCATAGCCGCCAGCAAAAATGTGGCTGAAGGTGTGGGCCGTGCGGCTGTAGGCTGGGGGTTGGATCACGGCCACCTCGGCGCGCACCTCGCGCAGCAGGTCCATCACGTCGGCCTGTGGGTTGTGCTGGGTGTGCATCAGCATGTCAAACAGCGCAAACTCGACTTGCCTCATGGTTTGCAGGCCGCTTTGGAAGTTTTTGGCCGCCAGCATCTTGTCGAACAGAGCGCGGGGCAGCGGCTCGCCGCTGTCCACATGGGCGGTCATGTGCTTGAGCACCTCCCATTCCCAGCAAAAGTTCTCCATGAACTGGCTGGGCAACTCGACCGCGTCCCACTCCACGCCGCTGATGCCAGACACGTCGCGCTCATTGACCAGCGTGAGCATGTGGTGCAGGCCGTGGCCGAACTCGTGGAACAGGGTGGTCACATCGTCGTGGGTGAGCAGGGCGGGGTGGCCGTCCACACCGTCGGCAAAGTTGCACACCATGTGGGCAATGGGGGTTTGCAGCTGGCCGTTGTCGGGGCGCAGCCAGCGGGCGCGCACATCGTCCATCCAGGCACCGCCGCGTTTGCCGGTGCGCGCTGGCTGGTCCAGGTAGAACTGGCCCACCAACTGGCTGCCGCGCTCAATGCGGAAAAACTCCACGCCTGGCTTCCACACGGGGGCCTTGTCGGCCCGGATGCTGACCTCAAACAGGGTCTCTACAATTTTGAACAGCCCCGCCAGCACCTTGGGTGCGGTGAAGTACTGTTTGACTTCTTGCTCGCTGAAGGCGTAGCGCGCTTCTTTGAGCTTTTCCCCAATATAGGGGTAGTCCCAGGGCTGGGGCCGTGCTAAGTCCAGATGTTCCAGCGCAAAGGCCTGCATGTCGGCCACGTCTTGCTCGGCGTAGGGCCGGGCGCGGTGGCCCAAGTCACGCAGAAAGGCGATGACTTGCTCGGGCGACTCGGCCATTTTGGGCACCACCGAAACCTCGCCAAAATTGCGAAAGCCCAGCAGTTGCGCCTCTTCCAGGCGCAGGGCCAATATCTCGCGCATGACGGCGCTGTTGTCAAACTGCGCTTGGTCGGCGGGGGCCTGGTCGCTGGCCCGGGTGCTGTAGGCCTTGTACAGGCGCTCGCGCAAGGCGCTGCTGTGGGCGAACTGCATAACCGGCAGGTAGCTGGGCATTTTGAGTGTGAGCTTGTGGCCGTCTTTGCCTTCAGCCTGGGCTTGGGCGCGGGCGCTGGCCACCACGTCGGCGGGCACGCCCAGCAGCTCTTCGGGCTGGGCGTAGTAGGCAAAGCCTTCGGTGGCGTCCAGGGCGTTCTCGCTGAATTTTTGGCTCAGCTCGGCCTGGCGCTCCTGAATTTTGGCAAAGCGCTCCCTGTCCTGGCCCTGCAATTCGGCGCCCGACAAGACAAAGTTGCGCATGGCGTTTTTGTGGGCCTGCTGCTGCTCGGCGCTCAAAGAGGCGGGGTTGATGGCTTTGTACTTGGCGTACAGCCGCTCGTCTGCGCCCAGGCGGGTCCAAAACTCGGTGACGCGGGGCAGGTCGGCGTTGTAGGCCGCGCGCAGCTCGGGCGTGTCGGCAACGCTGTTGAGGTGGCTGACGGCGCCCCAGGCCCGGGACAGGCGCTCGGTGGCCACGTCCAGCACGCTGGCAATGCGGCTCCAGTCCGACGGAAACTCCGCTTGGGTCACCTGTTCCAGGGCCCGCTCGGCGTCGGCCAGCAATTGGTCCAGCGCGGGCGCCACGTGCTCAGGCGTCATCCGGTCAAACAAAGGCAGATCGGCGAAATCGAGAAGGGGGTTGCTCATGGGGCGGCTCCTGGGGGCGGTGGGCGGCTGGGCGTGTCAGTCGGCGCGTTTTTTGATGCTGCGCAGCTTGGGCTTTTTGGCCCGTTTGATGTTGCCGCCCGTGGTCAGGCGCTGGTTGCCCAAGACCTTGAGGGTGCGAATTTCAGGCCGCTGGCCGGGGCGCGTGGGCTTGATGAGCTTGACCGAGCGCGGGCCAGGCATGCGGTCTTCGTCCACCTTTTTTTCTTTGGGCGGCATGGGGCGCCACAGCACCAACAGCTTGCCAATGTGCTGAATAGGCGCGGCGTCCAGCTCATTGGCCAGGGTTTGCAGCATGGCCTCGCGGGCGGGGCGGTCGTCAGACAACACACGGATTTTGATCAGGCCGTGCGAACGCAAAGCGGCATCGGTTTCTTTTTGCACGGCAGGTGTCAGGCCGTCCGAGCCAATCATGACCACAGGGGTCAGGTGGTGGGCGGCGGCGCGGTGTTCCTTGCGCTGGGCAGGGGTCAGTTGTATCAAGGGCATGGGCTGATTATCGGCGCAGGGGCCGCTCAGGCCGCCAGCCAGCGACAATGCCCTCCATGAAAGTACGCACGCAGAGCAAAAAAGTCGACAAAGCCTGGCTCAACCAGCATGTCAACGACACCTATGTGAAGCTTGCGCAAAAAGAGGGTTACCGCGCACGGGCGGCTTACAAGCTCAAGGAAATTGACGATTCTTTGGGTCTGGTCAAGCCCGGCCACCATGTGGTGGACTTGGGCAGCGTGCCTGGCGCCTGGAGCCAGTACTTGCGTCGCAAGCTCTCGCCCAGCGGGGCCGCCACGGGCGCGCTCAATGGTCGCATCATTGCCCTTGATCTGCTGCCCATGGAGCCCATTGAGGGTGTGAGCTTCATCCAGGGCGACTTTCGGGAGGGAGAGGTCTTGGCCGAACTCCAAGCCCTGCTGGCCGCCGACCTGAGCCACCCCAAGATTGATCTGGTGGTGTCTGATATGGCGCCCAACCTCTCGGGCATTGAAAGCGCCGACGCGGCCCGCATTTCCCATCTGGTGGAGTTGGCGGTGGACTTTGCCGTCCATCAGCTCAAGCCTGGCGGCGCTTTGGTGGTCAAGCTTTTTCACGGCAGCGGCTATGAAGAGCTGGCGCGCCTCTTTAAGACGCACTTTCAGGTGGTCAAAAAAATCAAGCCCAAGGCCTCTCGCCCGCAGTCATCTGAAACTTTCTTGGTCGGTTTGGGTCTTAAATCTGTGGCCTGAGGCGGTCCTGTTGAAGCGCCTTCTGCATTGCCTTTTTAACCCGGCCCGCGCAAAACCGCCTTGGCCTCAGGGTGTCCTGGGATTGACAGACGTGAGGGGGGCTTGAAAAGCCTAGAATCAGCAGCATCTGCCTCGTTATTCGTTGACTGGAGTCATCCTTGAACAATCAGTGGTTTTCTAAAATTGCGGTCTGGATGGTGATCGCCATGGTGCTGTTCACCGTCTTCAAGCAATTTGACACACGCTCCGGGTCTGGCGGCAACTACCTCGGCTATTCCGATTTTCTGGAAGAAGTGCGCGGCAAGCGGATCAAGGCCGCCACCATCGCCGAAGGCCAGGGTGGCACCGAAATCTCGGCCATCACCACCGACGACAGGCGCATACGCACCACCGCCACCTACTTGGACCGCGGCTTGGTGGGCGATTTGATTGCCAACGACGTCAAATTTGACGTCAAGCCCCGTGAAGAAGGTTCTTTGCTCATGACCTTGCTGGTCAGCTGGGGCCCCATGCTCCTTCTCATTGGCGTGTGGGTTTACTTCATGCGGCAAATGCAAGGCGGCGGCAAGGGCGGCGCCTTCAGCTTTGGCAAAAGCAAGGCCCGCATGCTCGACGAGTCCACCAACACCGTCACTTTTGCTGACGTTGCCGGTTGCGACGAAGCCAAAGAAGAAGTCAAAGAGGTGGTGGACTTCCTTAAAGACCCGCAAAAATTCCAGAAGTTGGGCGGCCGCATACCGCGCGGCCTTTTGCTGGTTGGCCCTCCAGGCACTGGCAAAACTCTGCTGGCCAAGAGCATTGCAGGCGAGGCCAAAGTGCCCTTCTTCAGCATTTCGGGCTCTGACTTTGTGGAAATGTTTGTCGGCGTGGGCGCAGCTCGGGTGCGCGACATGTTTGACAATGCCAAAAAGAATGCGCCTTGCATCATTTTCATTGACGAAATCGACGCCGTGGGCCGCCAGCGTGGCGCAGGCCTGGGCGGTGGCAACGACGAGCGCGAGCAAACCCT
The DNA here is from genome assembly GCA_945878995.1 of Polaromonas sp. YR568. Classification (GTDB taxonomy): domain Bacteria; phylum Pseudomonadota; class Gammaproteobacteria; order Burkholderiales; family Burkholderiaceae_C; genus Polaromonas. The sequence continues at coordinate 26,575 of CAMCUN010000053.1, forward strand.
CAACCAAATGCTGGTCGAGATGGACGGCTTTGAAACCAATGTCGGCGTGATTGTGGTGGCCGCCACCAACCGCCCCGACATCTTGGATTCGGCCTTGCTGCGCCCTGGCCGCTTTGACCGCCAGGTCTACGTGACCTTGCCTGACATCCGGGGCCGCGAGCAAATTTTGAATGTGCACATGCGCAAAGTGCCCCTGGGCCAAGACGTCAGCGCCATGGTGATTGCACGCGGCACGCCCGGCATGAGCGGCGCCGACCTTGCTAACTTGTGCAATGAGGCTGCGTTGATGGCCGCCCGCCGCAGTGCCCGCCTGGTGGAAATGCAGGACTTTGAAAAAGCCAAAGACAAAATCTTGATGGGCCCAGAGCGCAAGAGCATGGTCATGCCCGAGGAGGAGCGCCGCAACACGGCCTACCACGAGTCTGGTCACGCGCTTATTGGCCGCTTGATGCCCAAGTGCGACCCGGTGCACAAGGTCACCATCATCCCGCGCGGCCGCGCCCTGGGTGTGACCATGAGCTTGCCGGTGCAGGACCGCTACAGCTACGACCGTGAGTTCATGCTCAGCCAGATCAGCATGCTGTTTGGCGGCCGCATCGCTGAAGAGGTGTTTATGCACCAAATGACCACGGGCGCGAGCAACGACTTTGAGCGCGCCACCCAAATTGCGCGCGACATGGTCATGCGTTACGGCATGAGCGATGCGCTCGGTCCCATGGTCTACGCTGAAAACGAGGGCGAGGTCTTCCTCGGTCGCTCGGTGACCAAAACCACCAACATGAGCGAGCAGACCATGCAAAAGGTGGATGTGGAGGTGCGCCGCATCATCGATGCCCAGTACAACCTGGCACGCCGCCTGATTGAGGAAAACCAGGACAAGATGCACAGCATGGCCAAGGCCTTGCTTGAGTGGGAGACCATCGATGTCGAGCAACTCGACGACATCATGGGCGGTCGCCCTCCGCGTCCGCCCAAGGACTGGACGCCGCACAACCCTTCCGTGGGTGGTGGCTCGGGCGACGGCGGCACCACCGTGGCGCCCGATCCCGCTCCAACCGCCGCTTAAAAGCGGTCAGCAGGGACATCAACCGGGGCTTGCCCCGGTTTTTTTACGCTTGTTTTCGAGTGCAGGAGTTACATGATCTGGCAGACATCCCGCTTTGAATTGGATTTGAGCTGGCCCCGGGTCATGGGCATCGTCAACCTCACGCCCGACTCCTTTTCAGACGGTGGCCAACACTTTGCCGAGGGCGATGCCCGGCCGGCCTTGGCGCATGCCGAGCAACTGCTCAAGCAAGGGGCCGATGTGTTGGATCTGGGCGCCGAGTCCACTCGGCCGGGCGCGCAGCCCCTACCTTTGGCGCAAGAACTCGCCCGCCTCTTGCCCGTGGTGCGCGAGGCGACGCGCCTTGGCGTTCCCATTTCAGTGGACACCTACAAGCCTGAGGTGATGCAGGCCGTGCTGGACCTGGGGGCAGACATCATCAACGATGTGTGGGCCTTGCGCCAGCCAGGCGCGGCCACCGTGGTGGCAGCCCACCCCAGCTGCGGTGTGTGCCTCATGCACATGCATGGCGAGCCGCGCAGCATGCAGGTCCAGCCCATGGCCGGTGAGGTGGTGCCGCAGGTGGTGGATTTCTTGCGCCGCCAGGCCACGGCCTTGCAAACCGCTGGGGTGGACAGACGCCGCATGGTGCTGGACCCTGGGATTGGCTTTGGCAAAACGGTGGTGCAAAACTTTGCCTTGCTGGCCCAGCAGGACCAACTGCTGGCCTTGGGCTACCCTGTGCTGTGCGCCTGGTCGCGCAAGTCCTCGTTGGGCGCCGTGCTGGGCGCGCAGGGTGAGCCCGTGGCGCCTCCAGACCGCAGCGCCGCTAGCGTGGCGGCGGCGCTGCTGGCGGTGGAGCGGGGCGCCAGGCTGCTCCGGGTGCATGACGTGCAGGCCACGGTCGAGGCCATCAAGGTCTGGCGAGCATGCGCCGCTGCAAGCTGAACAAGCAGGCTTGAATCTTCAGGCCATCTGTGCGCCAGAGGCGACTGTCTTCAATTGTGAAAGGTCGTGAACCTGCCGTGGATGAGTCAGCCACCCTTCTAAAATAACAAAACACGGACCTTGTCAATCTGACTGGTTCCACCCAAAAGGCCCCCATGACACGACAGTACTTTGGCACCGACGGCATACGCGGCACGGTTGGCCAAGCACCCATCACCCCTGACTTTGTGCTCCGATTGGGACACGCCGTGGGCCGGGTGCTCAAGCAAACCGAAGCTCGCCCCACCGTGCTCATAGGCAAGGACACCCGCATTTCAGGCTACATGTTGGAAAGCGCCCTGGAGTCGGGCTTGAATTCTGCCGGGGTGGACGTGGTCTTGCTCGGCCCCTTGCCCACCCCCGGTGTGGCCTACCTCACGCGCACCCAGCGCGCCAGTTTGGGCGTGGTCATCAGTGCCAGCCACAACCCGTTTGCGGACAACGGCATCAAGTTTTTCAGCGCCCAAGGCAGCAAGCTCGACGACGCCTGGGAGCTAGCCGTGGAAGATGCACTGGGCCAGCCGCCGCACTGGGTAGATTCGAGCCAGGTGGGCAAGGCCAAGCGCCTGGACGATGCGGCGGGCCGCTACATTGAGTTTTGCAAAAGCACTTTTCCGGTGGACCTCACGCTCAAGGGCTTGAAGATCGTGGTCGACGCCGCGCACGGCGCGGCCTATCACATTGCGCCCGAGGT
>CAMCUN010000054.1 GCA_945878995.1 Polaromonas sp. YR568
TGGCCACCAGCGCGCGCGCCACTTCCACAGCGCGCGGCTTGTCGTTGTTTTTCACGGTCAAAAACACCCGGCCTGATTTAGGCAACTTGGTGCCTGCGCCCAACTGCGATTTGACAAAGGCTTCGCCAAAGGTTTTGCCCACGCCCATGACCTCGCCGGTGGACTTCATCTCAGGGCCGAGGATGGTGTCTACGCCCGGGAACTTGACGAAGGGGAACACCGCTTCTTTGACGCTGAAATAAGGCGGCGTGACCTCATGCCCAATGCCTTGGGCGGCCAGCGTTTGGCCCACCATGCAGCGCGCCGCCACCTTGGCCAGCTGAATGCCCGTGGCTTTGCTCACAAAGGGCACGGTGCGCGACGCGCGGGGGTTGACCTCGAGCACGTAAATCACGTCTTGGCCGTCCACATGCTGGATGGCGAACTGCACGTTCATGAGGCCCACCACGTTCAGCGCCCCAGCCATGGCCGCTGTTTGGCGCTTGATCTCGGCAATGGTGGCCGCAGACAGTGAGTAGGGCGGCAGCGAGCAGGCCGAGTCGCCCGAATGCACGCCGGCCTGCTCGATGTGCTCCATCACGCCGCCTATGAAGGTGTGGCCTTCGGGGTCGCGCAGGCAGTCCACGTCGCACTCAATGGCGTCGTTCAAAAAGCGGTCCAGCAGCACGGGCGAGTCGTGGCTGACCTTGACGGCTTCACGCATGTAGCGCTCCAAGTCGCGCTGCTCGTGCACGATCTCCATGGCCCGACCGCCCAGCACGTAGCTGGGGCGCACCACCAAGGGGTAGCCCAGGGCGGCGGCTTTTTCCAGGGCCTCGGGCTCGGTGCGGGCCGTGGCGTTGGGTGGCTGGCGCAACTTGAGTTCGTGCAGCAGCTTTTGAAAGCGCTCGCGGTCTTCGGCCGCGTCAATCATGTCGGGCGAGGTGCCAATGATGGGCACGCCGTTTTTCTCCAGGTCCAGCGCGAGCTTGAGCGGGGTTTGGCCGCCGTACTGCACGATCACGCCCAGTGGCTTTTCCTTGTCCACAATCTCCAGCACGTCTTCGAGCGTGAGCGGCTCAAAGTACAGCCGGTCCGAGGTGTCGTAGTCGGTGGACACTGTCTCAGGGTTGCAGTTGACCATGATGGTCTCGTAGCCGTCTTCCCGCAAGGCGAGCGCCGCGTGCACGCAGCAGTAGTCAAACTCAATGCCTTGGCCAATGCGGTTGGGGCCACCGCCCAGCACCATGATTTTTTGGTTGTTGGTCGGCTCGGCCTCGCACTCGCTGCCTTCGGCCTCGTAGGTCGAGTACATGTAGGCGGTGTCGGTGGAGAACTCGGCCGCGCAGGTGTCCACGCGCTTGTAGACGGGGCGCACGCCCAGGGCATGGCGCTTGTCGCGGATGGCGGTGTCAGTGGTCTTGAGCTGGCGCGCCAAGCGGCGGTCTGAAAAGCCTTTTTGCTTGAGCGCGCGCAGCGTGGCGGCGTCTATGTCGTCCAGGCTTTTGGTTTCAAGCTCCAGTTCGATTTTGACGATCTGCTCAATTTGCACCAAAAACCAGGGGTCTATCTTGGTCAGCGCAAACACCTCGTCCACGCTCATCCCCATGGCAAAGGCGTCGCCCACGTACCAAATGCGGTCGGGGCCGGGCGCGCCGAGTTCCTTTTCCAGCACTTCGCGGTCTTGGGTTTTCTCGTTCATGCCGTCCACGCCGACTTCCAGGCCGCGCAGGGCTTTTTGGAAGGACTCCTGGAAGGTGCGGCCCATGGCCATGACCTCGCCCACCGACTTCATTTGCGTGGTCAGGCGCGAGTCTGCGGCGGGGAATTTTTCAAAGGCAAAACGCGGGATTTTGGTGACCACGTAGTCGATGCTGGGCTCAAAACTCGCTGGCGTGGCGCCGCCCGTGATGTCGTTGCGCAGCTCGTCCAGTGTGTAGCCCACGGCCAGTTTGGCCGCCACCTTGGCAATCGGGAAACCGGTGGCCTTGGACGCCAGCGCCGACGAGCGCGAGACGCGCGGGTTCATCTCAATGACGACCATGCGGCCGTCTTGGGGATTGATGGAGAACTGCACGTTGGAGCCGCCCGTGTCCACGCCAATTTCGCGCAGCACGGCCAGCGAGGCGTTGCGCAAAATTTGGTATTCCTTGTCGGTCAAGGTCTGGGCGGGGGCCACGGTGATGGAGTCGCCGGTGTGCACGCCCATGGGGTCCAGGTTCTCGATGGAGCACACGATGATGCAGTTGTCGGCCTTGTCGCGCACGACTTCCATCTCGTACTCTTTCCATCCCAAGAGCGACTCTTCAATCAAGAGCTCGTTGGTGGGCGAGGCTTCCAGGCCGCGCTTGCAGATGACTTCAAACTCTTCCGAGTTGTAGGCAATGCCGCCGCCCGAGCCGCCCAGCGTGAAGCTGGGGCGAATGACGGTGGGAAAGCCCAGCGTCTTTTGCACGGCCCAGGCCTCTTCCATGCTGTGGGCAATGCCCGAGCGCGCCGAGCCCAGGCCAATTTTGGTCATGGCGTCTTTGAACTTGAGGCGGTCTTCGGCCTTGTCTATGGCCTCGGGCGTGGCGCCAATGAGTTCGACCTTGTACTTGTCGAGCACGCCGTGGTGCCACAGGTCCAGCGCGCAGTTCAGCGCGGTTTGCCCGCCCATGGTGGGCAAGATCGCGTCGGGCCGCTCTTTGGCAATGATTTTTTCCACCGTCTGCCAGGTGATGGGCTCGATGTAGATGACGTCGGCGGTGGCCGGGTCGGTCATGATGGTGGCGGGGTTGCTGTTGATCAAAATGACCTTGTAGCCCTCCTCGCGCAGCGCCTTGCAGGCCTGCACGCCGGAGTAGTCAAACTCGCAGGCCTGGCCAATGACGATGGGGCCGGCCCCGATGATGAGAATGCTTTTGAGGTCTGTGCGCTTAGGCATTATTTGTTCTCCTGGGCCGTGGCCATCAATGCCGTGAAGCGGTCAAACAGGTAAGCGATGTCGTGCGGGCCGGGCGAGGCTTCAGGGTGGCCCTGAAAGCAAAACGCGGGTTTGTCGGTGCGCTCCAAGCCCTGCAGCGTGCCGTCAAACAAGCTCACATGGGTGGCCCGCAGGTGGGCGGGCAGCGACGCCTCGTCCACGGCAAAGCCGTGGTTTTGGCTGGTGATGCTGACCCGACCTGAGTCCAGGTCTTTGACCGGGTGGTTGGCGCCGTGGTGGCCAAACTTCATCTTGAAGGTTTTGGCGCCCGAGGCCAGGGCCATGATCTGGTGGCCCAGGCAAATGCCAAAGGTCGGGATGCCGGTGTCAATCAGCTCGGCAGCGGCGGCAATGGCGTAATCGCAAGGCTGCGGGTCGCCCGGGCCGTTGGCCAAGAAGATGCCGTCGGGCTGGAGCTTGAGCACCTCGGCAGCTGGCGTTTGCGCAGGCACCACGGTGATGCGCGCGCCGCGCTCGGCGATCATGCGCAAGATGTTTTTCTTCACGCCAAAGTCATACGCCACCACATGAAAGCGCGGCGCAGTCTGCGCGCCGTAGCCGGGCGTGCCGTCTTCGCGCGCGAGCTTCCATTCGGTTTCCAGCCAGCTGTAGCTTTGCTTGACCGAAACCACCCGGGCCAGGTCCAGGCCACTCATGCTGGGGGCCGCTTGGGCTGCCGCAATGGCTTGGTCTATGGCCGCTTGATCGGCAGCTTGACCAGGGGCCAAAGCCATGATGCAACCGTTTTGCGCGCCCTTCAAGCGCAGGTGGCGGGTCAGCTGGCGCGTGTCTATGTTGGCAATGGCCACCGTGCCATTGGCGCGCAGGTAATCGGCCAGCGGCATGGACTGGCGAAAGTTGGACGCCAGCAGCGGCAGGTCTTTGATGATGAGGCCGGCGGCATACACGCGGTCGGCCTCGACGTCTTGGGCATTGACGCCATAGTTGCCAATATGGGGATAGGTGAGCGTGACGATCTGCTGGCAGTAACTCGGGTCAGTGAGAATTTCCTGGTAGCCGGTCATGGCGGTGTTGAACACCACCTCGCCGACGGTGGAGCCGGGGGCTCCTATGGAATTGCCTGTAAAGACCGTGCCGTCTGCGAGGGCCAAGATGGCCGAGGGGTGGTTTCCCTGTAGAGACAAAAGCACTGGGTTCTCCGGTTTGGTGTCGGTTCGCCCAAGCGCGCGCATCAGGTACCTGTTCAGGTGCTGTGCTAGATGCTTTTTGTCTGAGGGGTTTGGCTTTTGCGGCGCTCGGGCGAGGCTGTTTTGAAAAGCCTCTGAGTATAGCCGAGCGCAGTCGCCCCTCAGCCGGCTCCAGACCCCTTCAAGGCCAGATCACTCACCCGCACAAACTCACACGCGTACGGCCTGCAAGCCACTGGCATGCAGGCAAATGGCGGCCGCTGCCGCCACGTTGAGCGACTCCTCGCCACCGGGCTGGGCAATGCGCACCCGTTGCTGGGCCTGGGCCATGAGTTCTGGCCCCACACCCTGCCCTTCATGGCCCATGACCCAGGCGCAGGGCCAGGGCAGCTGAGCCTGGTGCAGCGCATGGCCCTGGTGCGAACTGGTGGCCAAGAGCGGCACGCGCAAAGCGGCCACTTCGGGCGCATCCAAAGACTCCACCAAGTGGAGGCCAAAATGCGCGCCCATGCCTGCACGCAGCACCTTGGGCGACCACAGCGCCGCCGTGCCCTTGAGCGCCAGCACCTGGGTAAAACCAAAGGCGGCGGCGCTGCGCAAAATGGAGCCCACGTTGCCTGCGTCTTGCACCCGGTCCAGCACCACGGTGGGGGCATCGGGCCGCATGGCTGTCTGGGCGGGCAAGTTCAGCCGCCCTCCCACCCAGGCCGCCGACTCCAGGCCGCTGAACTCGCGCCACAGGCTGTCGGCCACCACCACGGTGGCCTCGGCGCTGTCCAGCCAGGCCGCAGGCGCTTGAGCCACCAAAGACTCGGCCAGCACCAAGGTGTCCAGACGCTGGCCGCGCTCAAGGGCTGCTCGGACCAGGTGGTCGCCCTCCAGCCACACCTGGCCTTGCTTGCGGTAGGCCGTGCTGCCCTGCGCCAAGCGCTTGAGTTCCTTCAAAAAAGGGTTGGCACGGGAGCTGATGAACACTGGCGCGCTCATGCCGCGCGCCCCACCACCTGCGCCACCGGACGAAAACTGCGGCGGTGTTCTGGACAAGCACCGTGCAACTTCAAGGCCGCCAAATGCTCGGCGGTGCCGTAGCCCTTGTGCGCGGCAAAGCCGTACTGCGGGTACTGCAAGGCATAGGCTTCGCACCAGAGGTCGCGAGTGACCTTGGCCAAGATGGAGGCCGCCGAAATAGCCGCCACCTTGGCGTCGCCTCCCACCACCGCCTCGGCCCTGACCGTCAATGTGGGCAAGCGGTTGCCGTCCACCAGCACCATGCTGGGCTTGAGGCGCAAACCTTCCACGGCCCGGCGCATGGCCAGCATGGTGGCCTGCAAAATGTTGAACTCGTCAATTTCTTGGACCGAGGCCTGCGCCACCGAGCAACACAAGGCCTTGGCGCGGATTTCGTCGTACAGCCTGGCCCGCTGCTTGGGAGACAGAACCTTGGAGTCAGCCAAGCCCTTGATGGGTTGGCGCTCGTCCAAAATCACAGCGGCCGCCACCACGGGGCCGGCCAGCGGGCCGCGCCCGGCCTCGTCCACGCCGGCCAACAAGCCCGGCGTGACCCAGACCAGGGGCACTTGCTTGGGCTTTTTAGGCTTGGAGGACTTGTTCAATGGCATCGCTGGCGAGTTGGGCGGTGTCGCGCTGTAGCTCGTGGTGCAGCGCGGTGAATCGGGTGTGCAGATGCTCAATTTTGGCAGGCTCATGCACCAAGGCCTGCAGCCAGCCATCGACCGCAGCCGCCAAGGCTGGCGGGGTCGCCGCATCCTGCAGCAGCTCGGGCACCACAAAGTCCCGGCACAAGATGTTGGGCAAGCCCACCCAGGGTTGGAGCTTTTTGCGCCGCATGATCTGCCAAGACAGCCAGTTCATGTGGTAGCCAATGACCATGGGCCGCTTGAAAAGCGCCGCCTCCAAGGTGGCTGTGCCGCTGGCAATCAGCGTCACGTCGCAGGCGGCCAGCACCTGGTGCGACTGCCCCGCCGTTACCCGCACATGGCCCGCCAAGCCTGCGGCCTGCACATGCTGCTCAACCGCCGCTTTCAAGCTGGGCATGGCGGGCAACACCAGTTGCAAGTCGGGGTGGGCCTTGAGCAGCAGGGCGGCGGCCTGCAAAAACCGCGGGGCAATGGACTCGATTTCAGAGGCCCGGCTGCCGGGCAAAAGGGCCAACACCCGCGCATCTGGCGCCAAGCCCAGTGCCTGGCGCGCTTGCGCTTGGTCGGGCTGCAAAGGAATCACCTGCGCCAGCGGGTGGCCCACATAGGTGGCGGCAATGCCGCGTTCGGCCAGCAAGGCCGGCTCAAACGGAAAGATGCACAGCACATGGTCGCAGCTGCGGCGGATATTTTCTGCCCGTTCGGCCCGCCAAGCCCAAATGGACGGACACACAAAATGCACGGTGGGCACGCCCTGGGCTTTCAAGTCGGCTTCCAGGTCGAGGTTGAAGTCGGGCGCATCCACGCCAATGAACACGTCTGGCCGGTCGGCCAGCAGGCGGGCCTTGAGTTGCTGGCGAATGGCCACAATGCCCCGGTAGTGGCGCAGCACCTCCACATAACCACGCACGGCCAATTTGTCGCTGGGCCACCAGGCCTCAAAACCTTGGGCCGCCATGCGCGGACCACCAATGCCGCAGCTGTTGAGTGCGGGCCAACGGGGCCTCATGCCGCCCAGCAAGAGCCCGGCGAGCAAATCGCCAGAGGCCTCACCGGCCACCATGGCCACGTGCGGAAAGGCTGCTGCCATGGCCGCTCAGCGCACAATGCCGCGCTGCGGCGAGCTGGCCTGCAAAAACGCCAGCATCATGGCCACATCGGGCGCGGCCTCGGGCTGGCTGTGGGCCAGCTCGGCGATGCGCTGCTGGGCTGCCTCCAGCGTGAGGCCGTCGCGGTACAAGGCCTTGTGGATGGCTTTGACGGCGGCCAGCCGGGGGGCAGAAAAGCCGCGCCTGCGCAGGCCCTCGTAGTTCATGGAGCGCGCGCCCGCCGGTTGGCCCTGGCACATCACAAAAGGCGGCAAGTCGGCAAACAGCAGCGAGCACATGGCCGTCATGGCGTGTGCGCCCAGGCGCACAAACTGGTGCACCACGGTGAAGCCGCCCAAAATCACCCAGTCGCCCACCTGCACATGGCCGGCCAGCTGGGAGTTGTTGGCAAAAATGGTGTGGTTGCCCACGGTCACGTCGTGCGCCAGATGCACATAGGCCATGATCCAGTTGTCATCGCCCACGCGCGTGACGCCCAAATCACCGGGTGAGCCGATGTTGAAGGTGCAAAACTCGCGGATGGTGTTGCGATCGCCTATGACCAGTTCGCAGGGCTCGCCCGCGTATTTTTTGTCTTGTGGGATGGCGCCCAGCGAGTTGAACTGAAAAATTCGGTTGTCGCGGCCAATGGTGGTGTGGCCTTCAATCACGCAGTGCGCGCCCACAGTAGTGCCGGCTGCAATTTTGACGTGCGGGCCAATGACGGTGTAGGGGCCAACCTCGACCGAGCTGTCCAACTCTGCGCCCGCATCCACCAGGGCCGTGGGATGTATGCCTGCCATGCCGGTGTTCCTGGCCGCGCTCAGGGCAGCGTGCGCACGGTGCACATCAGCTCGGCCTCACAGGCCAGCACGCCGTCGACGCGGGCTTGCGCGGCAAACTTAAAAATACCAGCTTTCATGCGGCTCAGGCTCACCTCCATGATGAGCTGGTCACCTGGCTCCACCGGGCGCTTGAAACGGGCGCCGTCAATGCCTGCAAAATAAAAAAGCGTTTTCTCGTCGGGTACGGTGCCCAGGGAATCAAAGGCCAGCAAGGCAGCGGCTTGAGCCATGGCTTCGAGCATGAGCACGCCGGGCATCACGGGGCGATGCGGGAAATGGCCCGTGAAATAAGGCTCGTTGATGCTGACGTTTTTGAGCGCCTTGATGCGCTTGCCCTTTTCAATTTCCAGCACACGGTCCACCAACAAAATGGGATAGCGGTGGGGCAGTTGCTTGAGGATTTGGTGAATGTCCATCATGGTGGTGCTGACTTTAGGTGTCTGTATGTGGCTCTGTATGCATGACTGCCGGTCAAAAGGCAGAGCCTTGTCCGTTCAAGCCAAGGGCTTGATCTGGGCCTCGAGCTGCTTGATGCGCTCGCGCAAGGCATGGAGCTGTTTGAGCGTGGCGGCGTTTTTTTCCCAGGAGGCATTGTCGTCGATAGGGAAAAAGCCGCTGTAGTGGCCAGGCTTGGTAATCGAGCGCGTGACCACCGAGGCGGCAGAGACGTGCACATGGTCGGCCAGGCTCAGGTGGCCCAGCACCACCGCGCCACCGCCCACCGTGCAGTGCGCGCCAATGCGGGCGCTGCCGGCCACGCCCACGCAACCGGCCATGGCGGTATGGGCGCCCACATGAACGTTATGACCGATTTGGACCAGGTTGTCGAGCTTGACGCCGTCTTCGATGACAGTGTCGTCCAGGGCGCCCCGGTCAACACAGGTGTTGGCGCCAATTTCCACGTCATGGCCAATGCGCACCGCACCGAGCTGCTCTATTTTTTCCCAGCGCCCGCCAGCCGGGGCAAAGCCAAAGCCGTCGGCGCCAATCACCACGCCTGAGTGAAGAATGCAGCGCTCGCCAATGCGGCAATCTTGCCCCACGCTCACGCGGGCGGCCAGCCGGGTGTGGCGGCCAATGTGCACGCCTGCGGCCACCACGGTGTGCTCGCCCAGGTGCACGCCTTCTTCAATCACGGCCTGTGCGCCCACAAAGGCAAAGGCGCCCACGCTGGCTGAGGACGCCAGCTGAGCGCTGGGGTCCACCCAGGCGGTGGGGTGTATGCCCACAGGAACGGGGCGGCAGTGCTGCAGCTTCCACAACTGCGTGACGCGGGCGAAATAGCGGTAGGGGTCGGCCACCACAATGAAGTCGCCGCGCAAAGCGGCCACCTCTTGCAAGGCCGGGGACACAATGACACAGCCTGCCTCAGAGGCGGCGAGTTTGGACGTGTACTTGGGGTGGCTGACGAAGCTCAGGTCGCAAGGTCCTGCAGCTTCAATGGGGGCGAGCCGGTCAATGTGGCGCTGGGCATCACCGCTGAAGGTGGCTTGAAACTCACCCGAGAGGGCCTCGACCAAGGCGCCGAGGACCAGACTCACACCCGCCTCAGTCCACTGGGCAGCCGACCAGAGCGCTCAGCGTGGGCTGCCATTGAGCTGGCGAATCACTTTTTCAGTGATGTCGTGCTTGGGGTTGATGTAAACCGCTTCTTGAATGATGAGGTCAAACTTTTCAGTCTCGGCCAAGGCTTTGACGGCGCGATTGGCCCGATCAATGATGATCTGGAGCTCTTCGTTTTTGCGGTTGTTCAGGTCTTCCTGAAAGTCTTTGCGTTTGCGCTGGAAATCACGGTCTTGGTCCACCAACTGCTTTTGGCGCGAGGCTCGCTGGCTTTCTGGCAAGGTGGGGCCTTCGCGTTCCAAACGCTCGGAAGAGGTTTTGATCTGGTTGCCCAAGTCGGCCAGGTCTTTTTCACGCTTGGTGAACTCTTGCTCCAACTTGGTTTGCGCCGCCTTGGCGGGCGCGGCCTCGCGAACGATGCGGTCCAGATTGACAATGCCAATCTTGAATTCTTGGGCCAGTGTGGGTGCTGCACACAGCAGCAAGGTGGCGCACAAGGCGAGGCGTTGAGTCAGCGTAAACATTAGAAGGCCGTACCAATCTGAAATTGCATACGCTGGATTCTATCGCTAGCTTCTTTGCGCAAAGGAAAGGCAAATGCCAGGCGCAATGGACCGACAGGAGAAATCCAGCTCACGCCCAGGCCGGTAGATGCCTTGAGGTCGTCGAGCTTGTAGGTGTCTTTTTCAGCAAACACGTTGCCGGCATCCACAAAGCCGAACATGCGCAGGGTTCTGTCGTTGCCAGCGCCCGGAAAGGGTGCAAGCAACTCTGCGTTGAGCGTGATTTTTTTGGCACCGCCTGTGGAGGTGACCGTGGGCAAGTTGGTGACCGGATCCACATAACGCGGGCCGAGTGAGCCCTGCTCAAAGCCCCGCACCGAGCCCAAACCGCCCGAATAAAAGTTTTTGATCACCGGGTAGGCCTTGTTGCCCGTGCCTTGGCCCCAGCCCAGCTCGCCATTGAGACCCACCGTGAACTGCTTGTTCAGCGGAATGTAGCGCTGCAGTTGGTACACCGCGCGCAGGTACTTGATGTCGCCGCCCACGCCCCAGTCGCCGTTGGCCCGCTGGTACGTGCCTCGGGTGGGCACCAAGGCACTGTCTCGCTGGTCGCGCTGCCAACCCACGCTCAGCGGAAACGAGGTGCTGCGGGCGCTGCCTTGCTGCCTGACGAATTCCTGAAGACTGATGTTGTTGCCAGCCTCAACGTCCCAAGACTCGGCGCCAGCGCCGAAAAACACCGTGTCACTTTCTGTGAAGGGCACGCCAAAGCGAATGCTCCCGCCCTGCGTCTTGAGCGTGTACTGCGTGGCCTCGCCAATCTGGGGCTTGTTGGTTCGGCTGTACAAATCAAAGCCGCGCGAGACGCCATCGGCCGTGAAATAAGGGTCCACGGTGCTGATCACCAGTTGGCGGTTGGTCTTGCTGGTGTTGATCTCCAAGCCCAGGTAATTGCCCGTGCCGAAGATATTTTCTTGGCGCACACCGGCCATCAGTGAGAGCTTGTCGCTGCTGGAAAAACCCGCACCGATTTGCAAGTTGCCGGTGGGTTTTTCAGCCACGGTCACCGTCAAATCAACTTGGTCGGCCGTGCCAGGCACGTCTTGGCTGTCCACATCGACCGAGGTGAAAAAGCCCAGGCGGTCGACCCGCTCGCGCGAGAGCCGGATTTTGTCGCCGTCGTACCACGAGGACTCGAGCTGGCGGAACTCGCGGCGCACCACTTCGTCGCGCGTGCGGGCGTTGCCCGCCACGTTGATGCGGCGAACGTAGGCGCGGCGTGAAGGCTCAGCCTGAAGCACAAACACCACACGGTTGGTGCTGCGGTCAATTTGCGGCACGGCTTCGACACGCGCAAACGCAAAGCCGAAGCTGCCGAAATAGTCGGTGAAGGCCTTGGTGGTTTCAGTCACCTTGTCGGCGTTGAAGGGCTCGCCCGGCCGAATGGTGACCAAGGACTTGAACTCCTGCTCGCGGCCCAGGTAGTTGCCTTCTAAGCGCACTGCGGACACCAAGAAACGCTCACCCTCAAAAATGTTGATCGTGACCGTGATTTGCTGCTTGTCGGGCGAGATGGCCACCTGGGTGGAGTCCACCCGGAAATCGAGGTAGCCGCGGGAGAGGTAATACGAGCGCAGGGTCTCGATGTCGGCGTTGAGCTTGACGCGCGAGTAGCGGTCGGACTTGGTGTACCAACTCAGCCAGCCCCCGGTGTCCAGGTCAAACAGGTCGCGCAAGGTTTTTTCTGTGAAGACCTTGGCCCCCACGATGCGGATGTCCTTGATCTTGGCGATCTCGCCTTCGGTGACGTTGAAGCTGACATTGACTCGGTTGCGCTCTATGGGGGTGATGGTGGTCAACACCTGTGCGCCATACAGGCTGCGGTTGATGTACTGGCGCTTGAGCTCTTGCTCGGCGCGGTCGGCCAGGGCCTTGTCAAAGGGCTGGCCGTCGCGCAAACCGATTTCGCGCAAGGCTTTTTTGAGCACGTCTTTGTCGAATTCTTTGGCGCCCACAAAGTCGACCTCGGCCACCGTGGGCCGCTCTTCAACCACCACCACCAAGGTGTTGCCGTCAACTTCTAAGCGCACGTCTTTGAACAGACCCAGGGCAAACAATGCCCGAATGGCCGAGGCGCCTTTGTCGTCGGTGTAGGTTTCGCCCAAGCGCACCGGCAGCGAGGCAAAAATGGTGCCCGGCTCCACGCGTTGCAGGCCTTCGACGCGGATGTCCCGCACCACAAAAGGATCGACGGCCCAGGCCGAGGCAGAAGACAAAAGCCCTGCCATCAGGGCTGTGATGGTGCGAAGTTTGAAGCGAAGTAGGGCGTGGTGCATGAGATGTAAGTCTGGGGCCGGTGTGTGTCAGAACAAGCTGGCCGAGGCTAACCTAAGAGTCGATTCACATCGTTGAACATGGCAATCGACATCATGGCCAAGAGAGCCACCATGCCGCCGCGCTGCAAGCGATCCATCCATACCTCGGAGACGCCGCGTCCGGTAATGAACTCATAAAGATAATACATCAGGTGTCCCCCGTCCAGCATGGGCAGCGGCATCAGGTTGAGCACCCCCAAGCTGACGCTGATCAAGGCCAAGAACAGCACATAAGAGACCCATCCTAGCTGGGCCGACTTGCCCGCGTAGTCGGCAATGGTCAAAGGGCCGGAGAGGTTTTTCAGTGAAGCTTCGCCAATGAGCATGCGCCCCATCATTTTGACGGTCAACACACTCAGCTCCCAGGTGCGCTGCACGCCACCCACCAAGGCCTGCCAGGGCTCGTCACGCACCATCACCACCGCAGGCGGTGTGCCCACAAAGGCGCCAATGCGGGCCACAGGCGTGCCCGCCTCGTCACGCACCTGCGGGGTCACCTCAAGCACCAAGCGCTGGCCAGCGCGCTCCAGCCCCCACACTTGCGCCTTACCGGCCGTTGACTTGCGAATGCGCTCACGCAATTGCGCGGCATCTGAGACGGCTTGGCCGTCAATGTCCCGCACCACATCGCCTGCCTTCAAGCCTGCTTTTTGGGCCGCACTGCCGTCTTGAACCTGGCCCATGGTGGGCAGGCTGAACGGGCTGGTCAAGCCAATGGCGCGGAACAGCTCGGCATTGACCTCGGCGTTGGCCATGGCCGACAAGTCCAGGATCACTTCGCGCGAGGCGCCGCCCTCAGGCCGGGCTTGCACCATCAAGCGCAGACTCTCGCCTTCGATGGCGCTGCGCGTCAGGTGCCACTGCAGATCGTCAAAAGAGCGAATCTCTTGCAGCTCCTGCTCAAGCGAGCCGGCTTGCAGCACCCGCTCGCCCGATCGCAAACCGGCCCGCTCGGCCACCGAGGCAGCCACGGGGGTGGACAAAATCGGCTGCGACTCCTCTTGGCCGATCCAATTGACAAAAGCGTACAAGGCCACGGCCAGCAGCAAATTGGCCAAGGGGCCGGCCACCACCACGGCCGCGCGGGCGCCCAGGGACTGGTTGTTAAAAGCCAAATGCCGCTCGGCCGCGTCCACCGGGCCTTCGCGCTCGTCCAGCATTTTGACGTAGCCGCCCAAGGGCAGCAGGCCAATGACAAACTCGGTGGGGTTGCCCTTGAAGTGCCAGCGCAAGATGGGCCGCCCAAAACCAATGGAAAAGCGCAGCACTTTGATGCCGCAGGCCACCGCCATGCGGTAGTGGCCGTACTCGTGGATGGCAATCAACAGCCCCAACGCCACCAAAAAAGCCAGCAAAGTGGTCATGTTCAGGCCTGCAGTTCGCCAATGACCTGGCCAGCCCGGCTGCGGGCTTCGCGGTCGATGTCCAGCAGGTCTTCAAGCCCACCCACCTGGGGCATGGCCCAGCCCTCCAGGGTGCGCAGGTTCACCTGGTGGATTTGGTCAAAGCGAATGCGTGACTCCAAAAAGGCCTGCACCGCCACCTCGTTGGCCGCGTTCAGCACAGCGGTGCTGCCCACCGGGCCTTCCAGCGCATCCCAGGCCAGCTGCAGGCCAGGAAAGCGGCGGGCGTCAGGGGTGTCAAAAGTCATGGTGGCCAAGGCCTTGAAGTCCAGCGCCTGCGCCCCGGAGGCAATGCGCTCGGGCCAGGCCAGGCCGTAGGCAATGGGCACGCGCATGTCGGGCGTGCCCAGCTGCGCCACCACCGAGGTGTCGCGGTACTGCACCAGCGAATGGATGATGCTTTGCGGGTGTATCACCACTTCAATTTGGGCCGGGGCCATGCCAAACAGGTAGCGCGCCTCAATCACCTCCAGCGCCTTGTTCATCATGGTGGCCGAGTCCACCGATATTTTGCGGCCCATCACCCAGTTGGGGTGGGCGCAGGCTTGGTCAGGTGTCACCAAATGCAAGGTGTTGACGTCGCGCTCGCGAAAAGGCCCACCCGAGGCCGTGAGAATGATTTTTTCAACCCGCGCGGCCCAGGTGCTGGGATCTTCAGGCAGGGACTGAAAAATGGCCGAATGCTCGCTGTCTATGGGCAAGAGCTGGGCATTGCCCTGGCGGACCGCGTCCAAAAACACCTCGCCGCCCACCACCAGGGCCTCTTTGTTGGCCAGCAAAAGGCGCTTGCCTGCGCGTGCGGCCGCCATGCAAGGCGGCAATCCAGCGGCACCCACAATGGCCGCCATCACTGCATGGACCCGCTCGTGCGAGGCAATGCGCTCTAGCGCATCAGAGGAAGTGAGCACCCGGGTGCGCAAGCTGGTTTTGGCCAATTCGTCGACCAATTGCTGCGCGTGGGGGGCGCTGGCCATGACGGCGAATTCCGGCTCAAAGCGCAGGCACTGCGCCAGCATCAGGTCCACCTGGCGGGCCGCACTCAGGGCGAACACCTCAAAGCGGTCGGGGTGGCGCGCCACCACATCCAGCGTGTTCACGCCTATGGAGCCTGTGGAGCCGAGCACGGTGATGCGTTGTTTCATGGCAGCTTTTGGTAAAACTTAAGGGGACAAACTCAGCAGCATCATGGCCAGGGGCAGCACCGGCAGCAAGGCGTCCACCCGGTCGAGCACGCCGCCGTGGCCAGGCAGCAGGCCGCTGGAGTCTTTGGCGCCAGCGCTGCGCTTGATCAAAGACTCCACCAAGTCACCGACCACGCTCATGGCCGTCAAAAAAAGCAAGGCCAAGAGCATCAGGGGCAGGCCATATTGGCTGGCCAACTGGCCAAACAAGCTGCGCTCTCCGGGCGGCAAGCCGTGCGAGGCCTCTACCCAAGACCACACCCCGCCTATGAGCAGCACCACCGCCGCGCCACCCAGGGCGCCCTCCCAGCTCTTGCCCGGACTGATGCTGACGGCCAGCTTGCGCTTAATCAAACGGCTGCCCCAGGCCTTGCCCGCAAAGTAAGCGCCTATGTCGGCCGCCCACACCAGCACCAACACCGACAACAAGAAATTGATGCCTTGCGCCCGGGCCTGCGCCACCGCGAGCCAGGCCAGCCACAGCGCCACAAAGCCAATGGCGCAGCGCACAGGGGGCGAGGCCGCAGACCACACGGGCACGCCGCCGCGCAACAGGTGCGCGCCGCCCAGCACCCAAATAAGTCCGCCCAAAACCCACAGCCAGGGCATGGGTTGCAGCAGCAAGCCCGACCACCAAGCCAGCCCACAGGCCGCCGTGCAGCCCAGGCCCATGGCCCAGGACACCGGGGCAGACATGCCATTGAGGCGGCCCAACTCCCAAGCGCCTGCGGCAATCAGCAGCAAGGCCAGGGCGGCAAAAGGCCAGGGTGTGGAGTAAAACAGCGCTGGCAGCAAGATGGCCAGCAGAACAACGGCAGTGATGATGCGCTGCCTGAGCATGGGGAGTGTCAGTGGGCGGTCTCAGACCGCCATGATGTCCTGCTCTTTGGCCGACACCAGTTTGTCGACCTCAGAGATAAAGCGGTCGGTGAATTTTTGAACGTCGTCGGTGGCGCGGCGCTCGTCGTCCTCGGACGCCAGCTTGTCTTTGACCAGCTTTTTCACGCCGTCATTGGCGTCGCGGCGCAAATTGCGAATGGCCACTTTGGAGTGCTCGCCCTCATTGCGGACCACCTTGGTGAGCTCCTTGCGGCGCTCCTCGGTCATGGGCGGCATGGGCACACGAATCAAGTCGCCCTGAGACGAGGGATTCAGCCCCAAGTCGGAGTCGCGAATGGCTTTTTCAATTTTGGCGCCCATGCCCTTTTCCCAGGGCGACACGCTGATGGTGCGCGCATCGAGCAAAGACACATTGGCCACTTGGCTGATGGGCACCATGGAGCCGTAGTAGTCCACCTGCACGGAGTCCAGCAAGCCAGGGTTGGCGCGGCCCGTGCGGACCTTGCTCAGGCTGTTTTTGAAGGCCTCAATGGACTGCTGCATCTTTTGCTCAGCATTTTTCTTGATGTCTTGGATGGTCATGGTGTCTTCCGGGGGGAAAGCAAAAAGGTCGGGCGCTCACGCATTCAAACAGGGGCTGCCATCACACATGCACCAAAGTGCCTTCGTCTTCGCCGAGCACCACGCGCTTGAGCGCGCCGCTCTTGAAGATGGAAAACACCTTGATGGGCAGCTTTTGGTCGCGGCACAAGGCAAAGGCGGTGGCGTCCATCACCTCCAGGTTGCGGCCGATCACCTCGTCAAAGGTGATGGTGGCGTAGCGGGTGGCGTGCGGGTCCTTTTTAGGATCAGCCGAGTAAACCCCGTCCACCTTGGTGGCCTTGAGCACAATTTCCGCACCAATTTCAGCACCACGCAGGGCCGCAGCCGTGTCGGTGGTGAAAAAGGGGTTGCCCGTGCCCGCCGCAAAAATCACCACCTTGCCCTCTTCCAGGTACTGCAAGGCCTTGGGCCGCACATAGGGCTCGACCACCTGTTCAATGGCAATGGCCGACATGACGCGGGCAATCAGCCCGGCCTTGTCCATGGTGTCGGCCAAGGCCAGCGAATTCATGACCGTGGCCAACATGCCCATGTAGTCGGCGGTGGCGCGGTCCATGCCCACCGAGCCGCCGGCCACACCGCGAAAAATGTTGCCGCCGCCAATGACCACCGCCACCTGAACGCCCAGGCGGGTGACTTCAGCGATTTCTTCCACCATGCGAACAATGGTGGCCCGGTTGATGCCAAAGGCATCGTCGCCCATCAGGGCTTCACCAGACAGCTTTAGAAGAATGCGCTTGTAGGCGGGCATGGGGTTCCTGGGTTTATGAACGGAGTTTAGCGGCAGGGCTGACTATCAGCCGGCCTTGGCAGCGGCCACCTGGGCAGCCACTTCGGCGGCAAAGTCGTCGACCTTCTTTTCAATGCCCTCACCCACCACGTAGAGCGTGAAGCTTTTCACCGTGGTGGCTTTTTCCTTGAGCATTTGCTCAACGGTTTGCTTGTCGTTTTTCACAAAAGGCTGGTTAAAGAGCGACACCTCTTTGAGGTACTTTTGCACCGAGCCTTCAATCATTTTGGCGGCAATGTCAGCGGGCTTGCCAGACTCGGCGGCCTTGGCCGTGGCCACCGAGCGCTCGCGCTCGATCAGCTCGGCGGGCACCTCGGCGCTGGTCAGCGACACGGGCTTCATGGCGGCCACATGCATGGCCACGTCTTTGGCGGCGGTCTCGTCGCCTTCGTACTCCACCAACACGCCAATGCGGGTGCCGTGCAGGTAAGAGGCCAGCTTGCTGCCGGAGTCAACACGCTTAAAACGACGAACCGACATGTTCTCGCCGATCTTGCCGATCAGTCCCTTGCGCACGTCTTCAATCGTAGGACCAAAGCCGTCCATGGAAAAAGGCAGTGCGCCCACAGCGGCCACATCGGCGGGGTTGCCCGTGGCAATGCCGTCGGCCACGGCCTGGGTCAGGGCCAAGAAACTGTCGTTCTTGGTCACAAAGTCGGTTTCGCAGTTCACTTCCACCATGGCGCCCACGCCGCCGGCCATGGACACGGTGACCACGCCTTCAGCTGTTACGCGTGAGGCGGCCTTGCCGGCCTTGCTGCCGAGCTTGACGCGCAGCAACTCTTCGGCCTTGACCATGTCGCCTTCGGCCTCGGTCAGGGCTTTTTTGCACTCCATCATGGGGGCGTCGGTCTTGGCGCGCAGTTCAGCGACCATGCTTGCGGTAATTGCCATTTTTGATTCTCCTGGATTTGGATGTTGGTGTGGGTGTGCTTCAACAGTGACTGGGGTGGGCGTTGCCCCACTGAGCGGGACGGCTGCCGATTGACTTGTAAAAAAGGGGCTACATGAGCCCCTTGTTGTACCTGGCCTCAAGGGCCTGGGGCTTTAAGCGGCGGTCTCGACCTCGACAAACTCATCGCCGCCTTCAACGGCTTTGACCAACTCGTTGCCCGCGTTTTTGCGGCCTTCGATGATGGCGTCGGCAATGCCTTGGGCATACAAAGCCACGGCCTGGGCGGAGTCGTCGTTGCCGGGGATCACGTAATCAATGCCTTCGGGCGAGTGGTTGGAGTCCACCACGCCAATCAAAGGGATGCCCAGCTTTTTGGCTTCGGCCACAGCGATTTTGTGGAAACCCACGTCAATCACAAAAATGGCATCTGGCAGCGCGGCCATGTCTTGGATGCCGCCAATGTCTTTTTCGAGCTTTTCAATTTCACGTTTGAAAGTGAGTTGCTCTTTTTTACTGATGGTGTCCAGACCGGCTTCTTGCTGGGCCTTCATTTCTTTGAGGCGCTTGATGGAGGCTTTGACCGTTTTGAAGTTGGTCAACATGCCGCCCAACCAGCGCATGTCCACGTAGGGCACGCCTGCACGGTTGGCTTCGGTGGCCAAAATCTCACGGGCTTGGCGCTTGGTGCCCACCATGAGGATGGTGCCGCGGTTGGCCGAGAGTTGGCGTGCAAATTTGCACGCGTCCTGGAACATCGGCAGCGATTTTTCCAGGTTGATGATGTGAATGCGGTTGCGGTGGCCGAAGATGAACGGGGCCATCTTGGGGTTCCAGAAGCGGGTTTGGTGGCCAAAGTGCACACCGGCTTCCAGCATTTCGCGCATGGTTGTTGACATGAAAACTCCAAAGGTTGTGTCTAAAATCAGCGCCAGTTGCCAGGGCGGATTCCCAGAAGGCAACACCTTTTCAGTGGCTGATTTGTGATTAACTTGGCGCAAGTGCTGCCCAGAGATGTATCTTGGGTGCAGTGCGCTAAGCCTTCAGAGTATATCACCCAGCTGCCGCTCAGCTGCCCTGCCTCGCCTGCCGCAGCGCACAATTGAACACCCCACCATGCCCCACGCCCTGCCCGATCTGCACCAGCTCCGCGACACCCTCCTGGCCCACCCCGAACAAAGGGTGGCGATGCTGGAAGCTGCCAAAACGGCCAGCCTCAGCCCCGC
This sequence comes from Polaromonas sp. YR568, assembly GCA_945878995.1. Lineage (GTDB taxonomy): Bacteria > Pseudomonadota > Gammaproteobacteria > Burkholderiales > Burkholderiaceae_C > Polaromonas. The sequence goes on from CAMCUN010000054.1 coordinate 19,060, forward strand.
CAACAGCCACACTTATGTGAGCTCGCCCCGGCCCGCGCTGGACGCAGCTTTGGCTTCAGCGCGGCAAGGTCTGCGCCCGGCAGGGCCGCTGGCAGGTTTGCCCATTTCGGTCAAGGACTTGTTTGACGTGGCAGGCCAAGCCACCTTGGCCGGCTCCGTGGTGCTGCAAGGCGCAGCCCCCGCCGCGCAAGACTGCCCGGCCGTGGCCAGGCTGCGCGCCGCTGGCGGCTTGATGGCCGGCCGCACCAACATGAGCGAGTTCGCCTTTTCAGGCGTGGGCCTGAACCCGCACCACGGCACGCCCATGAACCCGGCCGATGCCGCCGTGCCGCGCATTCCCGGCGGCTCCTCCTCAGGCGCGGCCGTGTCCGTGGCCACGGGCGCCGCCGTGGTGGGCCTGGGCTCTGACACGGGCGGCTCCATTCGCATCCCTGCCGCGTTGTGCGGCCTGGTGGGTTTCAAAAGCACGGCCAGCCTGGTGCCCACGGCGGGTGCAGTGCCGCTGTCGACCACGCTGGACACGGTCTGCGCCCTCACACGCTCGGTGCGCGACGCTGTGGCAGTGCACGAAATTTTGTCAGCCCGCCCCGTGCGGCCCGCCTTTGTGCCCCTGTCAGCCCGCAAACTGGCCGTGTGCCGCACCCTCATGCAAGACGACTTGGCGCCAGAAGTGGCCCAGGCTTTTGAGCGCAGCCTGCACACGCTCAGCCAAGCGGGCGCGCACATTCAAGACATTGAGCTTGGCGACATCCTGGACTTGGCCGCCATCAACGCCACCGGCGGATTTTCAGCCGCTGAAAGCTGGACCTGGCACAGGCAGTGGCTGGCCCGACAAGGCCAAGACTACGATCCGCGCGTGGCCCTTCGCATAAGGCGCGGCGCCGACATGAGCGCGGCCGACTACCTGGACCTGGTGCAGGCCCGCCGCGAGTGGATGGCGCGCATGGCGCGCCAACTGGCGGGCATTGACGCCGTGCTCTCACCCACCGTGCCCATGACCGCCCCGCCCATGGCCGACTTGGTGCAAGACGACAGCGCCTTCTTCAAGGTCAATGGCCTGCTGCTGCGCAACACCTCGGTGGTGAACATGCTGGACGGCTGCGGCCTGTCCTTGCCCTGCCACGCGCCCGGCAAGCTGCCCGTGGGCCTGATGGTTTGGCACGCGGCCATGCACGACGACAAGGTGCTGGACGTGTCGCTGCAGGTGGAAGCGGCGCTGGCTTCAACGCCTGCAGCGCCTGCCCTCCATTGAACCCGCCCATGCTGCGCATCACCCCCGAGCGCAGCTGGCCCTTGTTCAACACACAAGCCACCCAGGCGCTGGAGCGCCAGGCCCAGGCCAGCTTGCCCGCGCACACGCTCATGCAGCGCGCCGGCCTGGCGGTGGCCAAGCTGGCGCGTGCCCTTGCGCCACACGGCCGCCGCGTCTGGATAGCGTGCGGGCCAGGCAACAACGGCGGCGACGGCTTTGAGGCGGCCACCCACCTGCACCGGCTGGGCTGGCAGACTCACCTCACCTGGACGGGCGCTGAGCACAGCCCGCCCGATGCGCAATGGGCCAGGCAGCGGGCGCTGGCTGCAGGCGTGGTGCTGCACACCGACCCGCCCGCCGAATTTGATGTGTGCATTGACGCCCTGCTCGGCCTGGGCGCCGACCTGTCAGCGCAGCGCCCGAGCAGCGCAGTCATGCGGGAGTGGCTGCAGCACATGCACGGCAGCGCCGCCCCCGTGCTGGCCGTGGACCTGCCCACCGGCTTGCAGGCAGACACTGGCGTGGCCCTGGCCAGCCCAGGCCAAGCGCCGCGCCACACGCTCAGCTTGCTCACCCTCAAGCCAGGCCTTTTTACAGGCGAGGGGCGCGAACACGCCGGCCAAGTGTGGTTTGATTCATTGGGCGTGCCAGCCGAGCTGCCCCCCAGCGCTTGGCTGCTGGGCGCCGATATGGCCGGGCGCAGCCCCAAAACCATGGCCCGCCACAGCGGCCACAAAGGCAGTTTTGGCGACGTGCTGGTGGTGGGCGGCCAGCAAGTGCAAAGCGAAGACACCAGCATGGCAGGTGCTGCTCTGTTGGCGGCCAGGGCTGCCTTGCACCACGGCGCTGGCCGCGTGTATGTGGTGCTGCTGGGCCAGCCCGATGTGCGCGTGGACCTGGTGCAGCCTGAGCTGATGTTCAGGTCGGCGTCATTCTTGAGCCAACTCACGCACGCGCAGGTGGCACAGGTGGCACAGGTGGCAGTAGTGGGCTGCGGCGGCGGTCAGGCCGTGGCGGGTGTACTGCCGGGACTCTTGGCGCAAAACCTTCGCCTGGTGCTGGACGCCGATGCACTCAACGCCGTGGCGGCCGATGCCGCGCTCAGGCAGCGCTTGGCCCAGCGTGGCCGCACGGGGCTGGAAAGCGTGCTCACGCCCCACCCCTTGGAAGCCGCCCGCCTGCTCGGCCGCACCGCAGCCCAAGTGCAGGCCGACCGGCTGCAGGCGGCACAAACCCTGGCTGAGGAACTGGCCTGCGTGGTGGTGCTTAAAGGCTCGGGCACTGTAGTGGCCAGCCCCGGCCGCACGCCTGTGGTCAACGCCACAGGCAATGCCCTGTTGGCCAGCGCAGGCACAGGCGACGTGTTGGCCGGCATGGTGGGCTCGGCCATGGCCCAAGGCCTGGCACCTTGGGATGCGGCCTTGCAGGCGGTGCACGAGCATGGAGCGCGCGCCGACGCTTGGGTGGAGCAGCATCCAGGCCGCACGCTCACGGCCAGCGAGTTGCTGCGCTAGCTCAGCAGCATCACGCCAATTTGCAGCGCCAGCAGCAGCACCATGGACGACAAATCAATCCCACCAATGACGGGCACCACCCGCCTGAAGGGCACCAGCACCGGGTCCACCAGCCGAGCCAGCGTGCCGAAAAACCCAGAACCAGGCTGCAGCCAAGACACCAGCACATAGGCCAGCACCAGCAAGCTCAAGGTCTGCAGGGCCACGCGCGCAAAAAAATTCAGGCCCAACCACAGCATGCTGATGCCTGCTGTCAAGGCGCCGCCCCCGTAAACCATGCCCACCAAGCTGCCCCACAGCAAGGCAAAGACGGAGGCCAGCAACACAGCGGCCAACACGCTGGCCCAGTCCAGCCGCGCACGGGCCAGGGACTGCGGCAGCAAGCGCCGCAGCGGCTGCACCAGCCAGTCGGTCAGCGCCATCACAAAAATGCCCGGTTGGGCGCGCATGTTCACGCGCAGCGCGTTCATGTAAGCGCGCATCAAGGCAGCGCCCACCAAGAGCTGAAAAATCACCTCCAGCACAAAACCCAAAATACGCATCACTGGCCCCTGCGGTGTGACTGATTGGCAGCCCAGGCTCAGCGCCTGGGCTTTTTGCCGGCTTTGCGGCCCACCTGGGCTGCGGCCTTTTTAACGGCGGCTTTCAAGGACTGAATGGGCGACAGAACAGGCGAGAGCAAAGCCGCCCGGTGGCTGCGCGGGGCCGGGCCATCGGCTTGGCGCGATGCAGGGGCGGCGGCTTCGTCGCGGCTGCGGCTGCGTTTGCGACCGGACTTGCGGCCGTCCGACTCGTCGTCCGCGCCCTTGTCCTTGGTGCTGCGGGCGCTAGGGTCTTGGCCCTCGTGCACCAGCCTAAAGTCAATGCGCCTGCCGTCCAGGTCCACCCGGCTGACCTGCACGCGCACCCGCGCGCCAATGGCGTAGCGAATGCCCGTGCGCTCACCGCGCAGCTCTTGCCTGGCCTCGTCAAAGCGAAAGTACTCGCCGCCCAGCTCGGTGATGTGCACCAAGCCTTCCACGTACATGGCGTCCAGCGTGACAAAAATGCCAAAGCCCGTGGCCGCGGTCACCACGCCGCCAAACTCTTCGCCCAGGTGCTCGCGCATGTACTTGCACTTGAGCCAGGCCTCCACGTCGCGGCTGGCCTCGTCGGCGCGGCGCTCGTTGGCGCTACAGTGCAGGCCTGCGGCCTGCCAAGCCAGTTCCTCGCCGCTGGCCTTGCGGGCTTTTTCGGGCTTGGCCTGCGGTGCAGGCACGCGGCCGGCCAGGCGCTTGGACAGCTTGGCATGGGCCTCGCCCGGCGTGGGCAGGGTGGGCAGGGTGTAGCGGGTTTTGGTCAAGATGGACTTGATCACCCGGTGCACCAACAAATCAGGGTAGCGCCTGATGGGACTGGTGAAGTGCGTGTAAGCCTCGTAGGCCAAGCCAAAGTGGCCACTGTTGTGCGGCGTGTAAATGGCCTGCTGCATAGAGCGCAGCAGCATGGTTTGAATTTGCTGCGTGTCTGGCCTGTCTTTGGTGGCCGCCGCAATGCGCTGGAACTCTCTAGGCTCGGGGTCGTCGCTGATGCTCAGACCCACGCCCATGGCCTTGAGGTAAGCGCGCAAGATTTCTTTTTTCTCAGGCGTGGGGCCCTCGTGCACGCGGAACAGGCCGGCGTGCTTGCTTTGCGAAATGAAGTCGGCCGAGCACACGTTGGCGGCCAGCATGGCTTCTTCGATCAAGCGGTGCGCGTCGTTGCGGGTGCGGGGCACGATTTTTTCAATGCGCCCGACTTCGTCGCACACGATTTGCGTCTCGGTGGTTTCAAAGTCAATGGCCCCGCGCACCTGGCGTTGCTTGAGCAAGGCCTGGTACACGTCGTGCAGGTCAATCAGCTGGGGGATCAAGGCCTTGCGCGCGCTGGCCTCAGGCCCGCGCGTGTTGCTCAAAATGGCCGCCACCTCGGTGTAGGTAAAGCGCGCGTGGCTCCACATCACCGCCGGGTAAAACTGGTAGGCGTGCACCTCGCCTTTGGCCGTGACAAGCATGTCGCAGACCATGCACAAGCGCTCCACATTCGGGTTGAGCGAGCACAAGCCGTTGGAGAGCTTTTCAGGCAGCATGGGGATCACGCGGCGCGGAAAGTACACGCTGGTGGCCCGGTCGTAGGCGTCCACATCAATAGCGCTGCCGGTTTGCACATAGTGGCTCACGTCAGCAATGGCCACCAACAAGCGCCAGCCCTTGCTGCGGCCCACCTTGGCGGGCTCGCAGTACACAGCGTCGTCAAAATCGCGCGCGTCTTCACCGTCAATGGTGACCAGCGGCACGTCAGTGAGGTCCACGCGTTCGAGCTTGTCGGCCGGGCGAACCGCGTCAGGCAAGGTCCGCGCCAGCGCCAGGCAGGCGTCACTGAACTCGTGCGGCACACCGTATTTGCGCACCGCAATTTCAATTTCCATGCCGGGATCGTCAATCTCGCCCAGCACCTCTTTAACCCGGCCCACAGGCTGGCCAAACAGCGCTGGCGGCTCGATGAGCTCCACCACCACCACCTGCCCAGGCTTGGCCGGCCCCATGGCATGCTTGGGGATCAGCACATCTTGGCCGTAGCGCTTGTCCTCGGGGGCCACCAGCCAGACGCCGCTTTCTTGCAGCAGGCGGCCGATGATGGGGTTGGGCGAGCGCGCCAAAATCTCAGTCACGCGGCCTTCAGGTCGGCCCTTGCGGTCCTGCCGCACCACGCGGGCTTTGACCCGGTCGCGGTGCAACACAGCGCGCATTTCATTGGGTGGCAAGTAAAGGTCGGGCTCGCCGTCGTCGCGCTGCACAAAGCCATGACCGTCACGGTGGCCCGATACCGTTCCCTCAAATTCAGTCAGCAAAGCAGCAGAAGCGGGGCTGGGTTGTGGCGTATTCTTAATAATGATCTCTTAGTAGCTGTGCAGATGGGTCTGTCTGAGGGAGGGCCAGAAAAGTCAAATTTTTAGCCAGTGCATCAGACGCGCGGCGTGATGGTACACTCTAAGTCTTGCCCAGATGGCGGAATTGGTAGACGCACTAGTTTCAGGTACTAGCGAGTAACATCGTGGAGGTTCGAGTCCTCTTCTGGGCACCAAGACACTGAAATCAGCTTTTTTTCAATAATTGATTTTCAATCAAGCTTGTTTCATTTAAGTGACATAAAACGCCCGGGATTCCGGGCGTTTTGCTTTGAGCCGGCGTTTTGTGTCACCGAGACACGAGCTTTGTATCAGGTCAAAAAAACTGTATCTCACCCCAATTAAGGGCGCAAGCAACCATTGTGTTGGAAAAAAATCTGTACCTGACACCGATTAATGTGACCCTGATTAAGCGCTTGGCCTCATCGCGTCAAACCGTAAACCAGCAAGCCCAGCCACTCGTGCAGGGCCACTTGCCAACGCACCAGGCTGTAGGCCAGCGAATACTCAGTCAGTGAAGTGTCGTCCCCCGTGCGAAAGTCCACCGGGTAAGGCGTGACTTGGCAACCCACCGCCTCAAACTCCACCATAGAACGCGGCATGTGCCAGGCCGACGTCACCAGCAGCCAGGGCTGCTGGCAGCGCTCGCCCAGCATCTTGGCCACCTTCTGGGCGTTTTCTCGGGTGGTGCGCGAGCCGTTTTCAAGGCGCACTCTGGCCATGTCCAGGCCCTGCTGCTGGTAAAACGCCTGGGCCAATTGCGACTCTGTCACGCCCGTCACGAGCAAGCGCCCTTCCCCACCTGAAAACACCAGTTCCAGCCGAGGATGCTGACGCATCAAGCCCACTGGCACCGTCATGCGCTCGGCCGCTTCCCCCAGCGGCACCTGGCCATGGGCAACAAAACTATCAGGGTGGCCCACCGCGCCACCCAACACAATCACGCCCACTTGCTGCTCAACCACAACCGCAGCAGGCACGGGGTAGCGGCTTTCAAGCGGCCGCAGCAAAGCGTCTGGCAGCGCCTGAAAACCCAGCAGCCCCAGCACCAGCAGCCCGCCCCACAACATCCCCAAAGCCGGCCGGCGCCAACGCGTGAGCATCAGCAAAGCCAAGGCCCACCACAAAGCCAGCCAAAACAGGGGCTGTGTGATGGCAGACAAGAGTTTTGAAACAACAAACATTCAGTCCCTCATGGGTTCGTGGTGATGGGCCTATTTTCAATCGAGGCGGCTTGTCTGCTTGACAGACGCTGCCACGCAGTGAAGTATTCTGAGTCCAGGCACCCCAATTCGCCGGACCGGCTCCCTGCCCACAAGTTCAACACCATCCAAACGGAACGCAACAATCAGGCAGAAATCTGCGTCACAGAAATCGGGGTCAGATACAGATTATTTTGAACGGACCAAGAAATGAGCAAGGTTTTGGTGGTGGGCGGAGCAGGTTACATCGGCTCGCACATGGTGAAGATGCTGGGCCAGCAGGGTTGCAGCGTGACCACTTTGGACGACTTGTCCTCGGGGCACCGCGATGCGGTGGTGTGCGGCGATTTTGTGCAGGGCGACATGGGTGATCGAGCGGTTCTAGACACGTTACTGTCCCAAGGTTTTGACGCGGTGATGCATTTCGCGTCTTTCATACAGGTGGGCGAGTCGGTGCAAGAGCCGGCCAAGTACTACCAAAACAACGTGACCCACACGCTGACCTTGCTGGACGCGATGCGGGCGCACGGGGTGGCGAGGTTTATTTTTTCATCCACGGCGGCCACCTTTGGCGAGCCGCAGTACTCGCCCATTGACGAGCGCCACCCACAACAGCCCATCAACCCTTACGGCCGCACCAAACTGATGGTGGAACAGGTGTTGGCCGATTACGAAAAGGCCTATGGATTGAGTTCGGTGTGTTTGCGCTACTTCAATGCAGCCGGCGCTGACCCTGAGGGGCAGTTGGGCGAGCGGCACGAGCCCGAAACGCACTTGATTCCACTGGTGCTGCAAGCAGCCTCTGGCCGCAGGCCGCACATTGGGGTGTTTGGCCGCGACTACGACACCCCCGACGGCACCTGCGTGCGTGATTACATCCACATTCAAGATTTGTGCTCGGCACACTGGCTGGCGCTGCAGTCGCTCGTGGGCGGCGCCAGCAGCCAGGCCTACAACTTGGGCAATGGGCAGGGCTTTTCAGTGCAGGAGGTGATTGACACCGCACAGCAAGTGACGGGCCGGCCCATTGCCGTGGTGAACGGCCCTCGCCGTGCGGGCGACCCAGCCCGTTTGGTAGCAGATTCACGGCTTGTGCGTATGAAGCTGGGCTGGCAACCCCGCTACGCCAAACTGTCCACCATCGTTGAGCATGCATGGCGCTGGGAAATGCGTCACACTGCCAGTCAGTTGGTCACATTTAACGGGAATTGATGCCGCTTCTTTTCAAGTCTTACTGTGAAGTGACATGGCGCGAAGTAAACTTTTAAAGCTGTTTTTTAGGGAGTAAACATGGCTTATCGACTTTTGACTATTGTGTTGTTCGGTCTTTTGTCATACACGCTGTCAGGGGCTCAGCCCGCCGACCGTCTTCAAGCCTTCCCTCGGCAGCAGCCCAGCCTGCAACCCGAGCCGCTTCAGCGTGTGATGCAGGGGGTGGTGGCGGTGCAAAGCCGAAGCGACGCCGAAGCCAACACCGCCCGATCCCTTGGGCAGCGTCGCATGGGGTCGGGAGTGGTGATTGGCCCAGACCTGGTGGTGACCGTCGGCTACCTGCTGATTGAAGCTGAAAGCGTGGACTTGATCGACCGCCAAGGCCGCCGCATCCCGGGCCAAGTGCGGGCCGTGGACTACGCCAGCGGCCTGGGCCTCATCCGCGCCCTGGTGCCGCTGCGCCTGGACTCGGTCCCCCTGGGGGACTCTGACGCCCTGCCCGCCTCCAGCACCTTGTGGACCTTGGGGCAAAACGAGCCTGAGCCCACGCCGCTGGCTTTGGTCTCCAGAAAAACATTTGCTGGCAGCTGGGAGTACCTGCTTGAAACCCCTTTGATGACCCTGCCCGCGGTCAACAACTGGAGTGGGGCGGGCCTGTTTGACACCCAAGGGCGCTTGGTGGGCATAGGCTCTTTGCTGGTGCAAGACGTCTACGGCGACAAACTCCCCCTGCCCGGCAATTTGTTTGTGCCGGTCAACCTGCTCAAAGACCCCCTGCCCGACCTGATCCAAAGCGGCAAACGCGCAGGGCCGGCCGCGCCCTGGCTGGGCATCAGCAGCCAACCCTTGCCCACGGGCGGCTTGGGCGTGTTGAGAGTCTCACCGGACAGCCCAGCCGCGCAAGCAGGCATTGCCGTGGGCGACACCTTGGTCGCCATGCAAGGCCAGACCCTGCAAGACCTGCCCAACTTTTACCGCCTGCTGCGCACCCTGGGCCCCGCAGGCAGCCGCCTGACCCTGACCGTGCGCAGCCAGGGCCTGACCCGCGAGGTGGAGTTGTTCAGCGCCGACCGTGCGGCGGTTTTGAAGCGGCCCAGCGGCATTTAAGCCTGACAGTGCTTTCAAACTAAGCAGTTGACTCGAAGCGGCAACTCCGGGCACGCCAGAGGCGGACGACAACTATCTTGAGCGGCGGTCAAGATAATTGTCGTCCGCCAACAGGCCTCAATCCTGCTTGACGGAGCGCTTCACGGTGTTTTTGCACACGTGTGTTGACGTTGGCCATGGCTGCTCCTTGGTTTCGTTACATGTAACGTCATAGTTGGCCGGGTTGGTGGGTGCAAGAGATGAAGACTCAGGGCTGGCAGGCTGCTTAAGTCATTCGTGCCGGTCAACGGGCATTGCCGCGGGCGAAGATTCGCCGGCAGGCCGGCTCCTATCAGGGGAAGGTGATGACATTCGCGCGCACGGTCCCCGCCCCCTGTGGGGGCTTGCCTGCAAGCGAATCTTTGCCTGAGGTGATGCACGTTTGCCGCCACCATTCGCCAGCAGGCTGGCTCCTACAAATACAAATACAAAGACAAGACCCGACTTTTCCCTTGTAGGAGCTTGCCTGCAAGCGAATGTTCGCCTGCGGTGATGCACGTTTGCAGCCACCATTCGCCAGCAGGCTGGCTCCTACAAAGACAAAGACAAGACAGCGCTTTCACTGTGCGGCAAGGCACAAAAAAAAGCCAACCGGTGAGGGTTGGCTTTTAAGGGTTTGGTGGTGGGTGCGGACCCGGGTTCAATTCCTACAAGCTAGGAGCATGCTGACACCCGTTACGACCCTGCGGAAGGTTGCGGAAAGGTGCTTGCACCTGCCACCCCGTCCTCGACGCCTGCAACCTTCCGCATCCTTACGAACCAGTCTTTCGAATCGATTCAAGGTCGCGTTTCGACCCATTGCAGCCGGTCACATCTTTTAAGACGTTGACTTGTTTGTAGCGGTTGCTGCCGGTCGTGTCCCGCAGTCATTTGTGGGCTTTCTGCCAGTAGCGGTCGGTCGATCTTTAACCATCAGGCTCGGCAGCCGGTCAGTTCGGTCATAGGCCAATGACCGCTACCACACATCCTATCCAGTGCTGACGGATA
>CAMCUN010000055.1 GCA_945878995.1 Polaromonas sp. YR568
GGCGATAGTGAGTGCTTCATCGTGCCCCCACCCCAACCCTCCCCCAGAGGGGGAGGGAGTCAGAGTGTGTGGCGCTCACCCAGAGGGAGTTAGAGTGTGTGGCGCTCACCCAGAGGGAGTTAGAGTGTGCGGTGCTTCCCCAGCGGGGGAGGGCGCAAAACGCAGTCACGGGCTTGGCCATGTCAAGCTGGCTCACCTGGGCCGCACCACGGCCAAATCGTTCCATACGTCTTGGCGGCGAATGCGGCCGGCCTCGATTTCAAAGCGGTCTATAAAGCGCACGCCTTCAAACGCGCTGCCGTCCGGCCACACGCCTTGCAAGGTGCCAAAGCAGTACACCGTGGTGTAGCCATCGCCCCAGCTTTCATCAAAGCGCTCGTAGGTTTTGCTTACGTTCTGGTAGCGGTCACGGCTGAATGCCATCAGCTCTTCCAGCTCAGTCATTTTTGGGCTGCCTGGAAACTGCATGGTGAAGCCGGGCGCGAGCAAGGCTTTGGCGGCACTCAAGTCGCGGGCCTGCATAGTGTCCAGAAAGAGGCGCACCAAGGCCGCTGCGTCTACCACCTCGGGCCCGCCGCCTGAGAACACCCGGCCGTCGCGCATGTAGGTGGCTGCGTGTTGCACAAACACTGTGGTGCCTGCCGCTTGCGCGGCAATCACAGAACGGGTGGCCAGCGCCACGCGCTGGACCAGGCGAGACTCGCAGTTGGGGCCGTAGCCGGGCAAAAGGGTGATGTTGACCACAGGCATGGGTGTGCTTTCTATTTAACGTTGGGCTGCGCGCCAGGCGCTCAAAATTTGGCTGCCGGTGGCGCTCCACACGCCTGCGTGTTGCAGCATGTGGTCCAGCGCCTCTTCCAGCGCGCCTATGCGGTAGGGCTGGCCTATCACCCAGGGGTGCAGCGAGATGGCCATGACACGGCCGCTCTCGGGCGAGGACTCGCGGTAGAGCATGTCGAACTGGTCGATCAGCGCGTCCCGAAAATCGTCTTCTGTGTGGTGGTTTTGCACCAAGATGGTGTAGTCGTCCATGTCCACCGGGTGTGGCATGGCGTGCAGGGCGCCTGCCCGCGTGCGCATGGCATAAGGCAGGTCGTCGTTGACCCAGTCGCACACGTACTCCACGCCCGCTTCGGCCAGCAAATCAGGCGTGTTGAAGGACTCGGACTTGGCCGGCGACAGCCAGCCCGTGACCGGCTGGCCGCTGGCTAGTCGCAGCAGCGCGAGCGTGCGGGCAATCCACTCGCGCTCCTCGGCCTCGGCCAGCCCGCCATGGTGCAGGTGGTCCATGTCCAGGCCGTTGGCAATGACCTCCCAGCCCAGGCCCACACAGGCCTTGAGCAGCGCGGGGTAGCGCACCGCCACCGCCGCATTGACCGCCACCGAGGCGCTCAAGCCGCGCTGGCTCAGGGTCTGCATGAGGCGGTAAATGCCCACGCGGTTGCCGTAGTCGCGCAAGGTGTAGTGGCGCAGGTCCGGGTAAGCCGTTTGCATGGCGCCTGGCGGCTTGAAGGGTTGGCCCTTCATGTTCAGCGGAAACCACTCCAGCGCAGGCACCACCCACAGGGCGATGCGCGCGCCGCCTGGCCAAGCCACGGCGGGGCGGGTGGGCACGGGTGACCAGTCGTAGCGCTGGTGGTCCATGCCGTAGCGGCGGTTGGCGTACTGCAGGTAGCTGTCGGGCAGGGGCTGGCTCATGGTGCTTCTCCCACGGCTTGAGCGGCTGCCGTAAACGCATCGTGGTAATGGGTGTTGAAGTGCTGGGCGATCTCGCGGCCCGTGGCCAGCCAGACCTTGTCGTGGCCGGTGATGTAGCTCAGGGCTTCTTCAAAGGCGGCCAAGCGGTAAGGCTGGCCCACGAGGTAAGGGTGCAGGGGAATGCACATCACAGTGCCAGACTTTTCGCCTTCGGCGTAGAGCCTGTCGAACTGGCGCTTCAAGATGTCCGCGTAGCGGCGGGGCGAAACCAGGTTGACGTTGTAGACGATGACGTCGTTCATCTCCAGCGAATAAGGCATGCTGGTGAGCTTGCCTTTTTTGACCTTCACGGGGCCGGGCTGGTCGTCGTGAAAGAGGTCGCAGACATAGCTCAGGCCCATCTCGGCCACCAGGTCCATGGTGCGCTCGGTGTAGGTCAGCGCCGGTGCCAGCCAACCGTCCAGCTTTTGGCCGGTGTGCTTTTTGATGGTGTCTATGGAGTCTTGGATGACGGCGCGCTCTTGCGCCTCGTCCATGCCCATGAGGTAGCGCGTGTTGTAAGTGCCATGGGAGTAAAACTCCCAGCCGGCCTCCGCACAAGCCTGGATCACCTCGGGGTGGTGCTCGCACATGGCCACGTTGAGCGACACGCTGCCGGGCATGCCGCAGCGCTTCATGCTGTCCAACATGCGCCAAAAGCCGGCGCGGTTGCCGTAGTCGCGGTAGCTGTAGTTCAGCACGTCGGGTGCGGGTCTGGCCCAGGCCGCACGCGCGGGGTTGCGCGGTGGGTCCAGCTCATAAAACTCGATGTTGGGCGCCACCCAAAAAGCCACGCGCGCGCCGTTGGGCCAACGGATCACGGGCCGCTGGTCGTAGGGCAGGTAGTCGTAAAAGCCGGGGTCGCGTGTCACCGTGCGCCTCCTGGGGGCGTGGCGCGGGCAGGCACCTGGCCGAGCTGCTCCAGGGTTTCATGGATGCTCAGCACGTCGGCGTATTTGAGGCCCATGTCGTAGAGGTTGGCAAAGTGCGGGCTTTCGTGTTTGTCGGCGGTGCACTCCTCGGGCACGATGGTGCGGTAGCTGCGCTGCAGGCTGTCGACCACGGTGGCGCGCACGCAGCCCGAGGTGGAGCCGCCTGTCACCACCACGGTGTCTACGCCGTGGAAGTTGAAGACAGAACCCAGGTTGGTTTCAAAAAAGGCCGAGGCCATGCGCTTGTTGATGACGATGTCGCGCTGGCGGTCTATCACCAGCCGGTCATCAAACTCCGAGCGGCGGCTGCCGACCTTGATGTTTTGCAGCGAATCGGGCGTGTCTGTGCGTGTGCCCCACACGCCGCAGTCCTCGCCCGAGTCCATGTAGGCCACATAGGTCCAGACCACGGGAAAGCCCTTGTCGCGAAAGGCTTGCGACAAGACGTTCACGTACTCCAGCTGCTTGGGGTCGGTCTCATATGCCGTGGCGAACTCGCCCACGCAGGTGTAGGCCTTTTGCAGGTCCACGTTAATAAGGGCCGGGGTGCGGCCAAAGCCAAAGCGTTTGCGCGTGGGGTTGGCCTTGATCTCGGCAAACAGTTGCCTGGCGGATTTGTCGGAGGTTTGCATGGTGGGAAAGACCTTCTTTTGGTTTCAGGTGAACAGCTTTCAAGCCTGCTCCATAGAGCCAGGCATCGTGCAGTGGGGCAGGTGTGATGTCAATAAAACTATAAGGCTGAATCAGTGTGGGGTCCGCTCAGGCCTGTGGCGGCCGGCCGAGCAAAGCCAGCCAGCCCGGCATGTCTTGCTGACCCGCGCACAGCGCGTGCGTGGCTTCTAGCAACTGCTTGGCATGGGCCTCAGGCCAGATGCGGCCGCACAAGGCCATGAACTTGGTGGTGAGTTCCTGGTCCGTGTAGGGCAGGGCGTCGTCGCCCCGGTTGGCACCCACCTCGGCCGTCCATTGGCGGCCGCTGTGGCTGGTCAGGGTGACGCGGGCGGGGCGCTCCAGCGGCAGGCGCTGCGTCATGGCTGGGTCTTCGCTGATGCTGACCTTGCGGGCCAAAGCCAGCACGCGCTCGTCGCGCACCGCGTCCCAGGTGAAGCTGGTCAGCCCGCTGTGCCCGTGCACCAAGCGCGTGGCCACGGCAAAGGGCACGGAGAACTTGGCCGCCAAGGTGTTGGCAGGGGCAGGGTCAGCGAGCTCTGCTGCGTGCGAGTAGCTGATCACCTCAATGTGGGCAATGTCTTCTACAGCGGGCAAGCCCTCGCCTGCGGCCAGCTTGTCCAGCGCGTCCAGCGTGCCGTGGTTGTAGCGGCAGCAGGAATGGAGCTTGAAGTAGTTTTTGCTCAGGTGCCAGTCTTCGCCCAGGCCTTGCATGAGCGCTTCCGTGTCAAAGCGCTCGGAAACGATGGCGCCCAGCAGCGAGCGCAGGCCATCGCGCTCGCCCGTGAAGCCGCAGCCCGCCAACTGCGCGGCCAAGGCGCCGTTGTGGTTGCTCAGGCCTGCATACACATTGCGCACCAAGCCGCCTTCAAGCATGGTGCGTTTGGAGCTGGCCGTGGTCATGGACGAGGCCACGTTCAGCGTTTGGCGCATCAGCGCTGCGTCGTACGCCAGCAGCCTGCCGCAGGCTGCCGCCGCCCCCACCGTGCCCCAGGTGCCGTGGGGGTGCATGGCCGCGCGCAGCTGCGAGGCCGCGCCCAGGCGCGAGCCCACCTCGTAGCCCGCCACCAAGGCCGACAAAAAGGCGTTGGCATCCAGGCCCCGGGTTTGCGCCAGCGCCAGCGCGGCGGGCAGCACATGCACGGCAGGGTGACCGCGTGAAAAGCGGTTGCCTTCGTCCATTTCCAAAAAGGTGCCCGAGGTGCCGTTGATGAGCGCGGCCACCAGGCTTTCACTGCCGCGCCCCAGGCCCACCAAGGTGGCGCCGCCGGTGGCAGCTTGTTGCTGCGCCCAGGCCCGCAGCTCGGGCTCGGCCGAGCCTGCGGCCATGGCGGCCACGGTGTCGGCAAGCACCCAGCCGGTGTGGGCGCGCAGCTTGTCGGGCAGCGCTGCAAAGTCCAGGCGGGCGGCAAAGTCGCTCAAGCAGTCCAGGTAGTCCATGGGGTGTTCTCAGTGGGGGTGGTGGAGGGTGCGGTGTGCGGCGGCCAACTCGCCGGGGCTGGTCCAGTGCACATGGGGGCGGCTGGCCAAGTCGGTGAGCAATTGGCGCAGCGCGCCAATCCGGCTGGACATGCCGCAGACCCAGGGGTGCAAGGCCAAGCCAAACACGGCGCTGCGGCCCTGGCGGCTGCATTCAAGCTGCATCTGTTCAAAAGCACGCATGCTCAGTTGGGCGTGCGCGCGCGGCTGCATGTTTCTGAGCCATTGGCATTGCACGTCGTCCCACTCGGGCGACAAGGGCACGGCCAACAAGCGCTGGCCTTGGGCCGTGGCGGCATTCAAGAAAAAAGGTTGGTCGTCGTTGCACCAGTCCAGCGTGTAGCCCAGGCCGGCCTCGGCCAGCAAGTCAAAGGTCTGCGGTGTGGTGCCCCAGTCTTGGCTGAGCCAGCCTGTGGGTTGCTGGCCCAGCACCGCGGCATGGGCTTGCAAGGCCTGGGCAATGTGCTGGCGCTGCTCGTCCAGCGGCATCTTGGCGTGAATCAACTCATTGGCGGCCACACCGTGGCCCACCCATTCGCAGCCCCAGTCGCTGAGGGTGCGCAGCAAGCCGGGGTGGCGCTCCAGCAGCCGGGCGCTGGCGGCCACGGCCGGGCGCAAACCGGCTTGTTGCAGCGCTTCAATCACCCGGAACACGCCCACCCGCAAACCGTATTCGCGCTGGGTCCAGCTGCGGTAGTCGGGCGTGAAGCTGCCGAACTCACCCATGAAGCGCGGCTCGCGCACCGCCCCGGCTGGGGGCTCGGCGTGCCAATGCTCCAGGCACAGCAACACGTAAGCCTGCAGCCCTGGCGCAGCGTTGGGCGCGGGGCGGCTGGGCAAGGCCGAGTAAGCGTAGTGGGCGTGGTCCATGCAAGCAGATGGGCTGACAGCGTGTGGTGGTTTTCCCTGTGGGGGTATTGACAATCAAGAACCAAACAGCGAAAGTCTATCAATTGATCTATGTATAGAACAATATGATTTTCCTTAAATTCTTCGCCTAGGATTCAACATGAAACAAAACCCCCGCCTTTCACGTCGCCTGGTGCTCCAAGCTGGTGCGGCCAGCACCCTCCTCGGCGCCCCTGGACTGTTGTTGGCGCAGGCTCGCGCAGTCAAAATTGGTCTGGTCCACCCCGTCAGCGGCGGCTTGGCTTACAGCGGCGGTCAGGGTCGCCTGGGCTGCCAACTGGCCATTGATGAAATCAATGCTGCTGGGGGCATCAAGTCCATGGGCGGCGCACGCCTAGAAGCGGTGCTTGGCGACTCCCAGTCGCGTCCAGAAGTCGGTGTGTCTGAGGTCGAGCGCTTGCACCAAGAGGCTGTGTCCGCTTACGTGGGCTGCTTTTCCAGCGCCATTGCGCTGCCCGCCACCCAGGCGGCTGCCAAGTACAACACCCCATTTTTGATTGACGTGGGCGTGTCTGACAACATAGTCAACCGTGGCCTGAAAAACGTGTTCCGTTTGGCACCCGGCTTTGGCAAGTGCGTGGACGATGCCATCGAAGGCTTGGGCCAAGTGAACGCCGCAGCAGGTGGCGTGGCCAAAAAAGCGGTGTTGGTGCACGAGGAGTCCGAATTTGGCACGGGTACAGCCAAGCTGCTGGCGGGCAAGCTCCCAAGTATTGGCGTTGAGGTGGTTGAAGTCATCAAGCATGCCAACCCCACCCGCGACTTCACCAACGTCGCCCTGCGCATTCGCAGCTTGCGCCCAGACATGGTGATCATGAGCAACTACCAAAACGAGTATGTGTTGTTGGCGCGCACTTTGCACCAGCAAAGGGTTGACCTGGCAGCCATGTTCAGCGTGCTGGGCGGCGGCTTCAACTACAAGTTGGTCCAAGAGCAGCCTGACGTGGCGCAGCACATGATGGACTTCAACCACTGGTTCAATCCGCGCAACCCCAGGGCCGCTGATCTGCGCAAGCGTGCAGCAGACCGCAATGCCTTGTTCACCTTCGAGGTCTACTGCGGCTACAACTCGGTCAAGCTCTACGCTGATGCGCTGCAGCGCGCGGGCACCGCAGACAAAGAAAAGGTGATCGCTGCACTGGAGTCCAGCACCTGGTCTGACCACTTCATGCCTTACGGTGCCACCAAGTTTGTCAACGGTCAGAACCAGGGCGGAAAAGCAGTCTTGCTGCAAGCCAGCCGCACCGACATTGAAGTGGTTTGGCCCAACGAGTTTGGCGGCTCCAAGCCCATCTTCCCCCGTCCAAAATTCAGCTGATCCACAGCTGAATTAGGCAGCCGCCGCTCCTTGTGCCGGCGGCTTTGGTGTTTCTCCGCGTTCACCGCGGATGCGCTCATTTCGATTTTCTTCACCGACTCAGGACAAGACCCAGTGGATCCCACCATCCTGGCTGCAGCCGCCATCAACGGCTTGCTGATGGGAGGCATTTACACCTTGGTCGCGTCAGGCTTGACGCTGATCTACGGTGTGCTTCACATCATTAATTTTGCCCACGGCAGCATGCTGATGCTGGCCATGTTTGGCGTGTATTTTTTGCTGACCAAGTTGAGCATTGATCCTTACCTTGCGCTTTTTGTCATGGTGCCCGCCATGTATGGATTGGGCTACTTGCTTTACCGCCACATGATTGGGCGCCTTTCCTTGGGCCGTGATGAAAATATCTTGCTGATCACGCTGGGTCTGTCCATCCTGATTGAAAACTTGGCCCTGTTGTTTTTCAAGGGAGACTCGCGCACGGTCTCGCTGCCCTACAGCGACAAGATGATCGAGCTTGGCCCCTTGCTGTTGGGCGTGCCCAAGGTGATCTCCTTCTTGGCGGCAATGGTGCTGTGCGCCATGTTGGGTTTGTTCATCAACCGCACGGACACGGGCAAGGCCATCAGGGCTGTGGCCAAGGAGCGCATGGGTGCGCGCTTGGTGGGCATTGACGTCGATCGTATTTTTGCGGTCTCCTTTGGCATTGGCCTGGCCACCTTGGGTGCCGCGGCGTGCTTGCTCATGCCTATTTTTTACGTCTCACCTTCCAGTGGTCATGTGTTCGTCATCGTCGCTTTCACGGTGGTGGTGTTGGGCGGCATGGGCAGCTTTTTAGGGGCGGTGATCGGCGGGCTGATTGTGGGCTTGACCGAGTCCTTTGGTGGTTTGTTCCTGGGAGAAAGCCTGGGTCAGATCGGCATCTCCTTGATCTTCATTCTTATTTTGTTGTTCAAGCCGTCTGGGCTTTTTGGAGACAAGCGATGAACGCTCTCCGCTCGTCTTGGTGGTTGCACCTGCTGCTCTTGGCCATTGCGCTGGTGTTTCCTGTGGTGTTCAGCTCGCCTTTCATGGTCAATTTCGGCGTCTTGGCGCTGTTTTATGCCTTCATTGGCCAGTCTTGGAACATTGCCGGCGGTTTTGCCGGACAGCTTTCTTTTGGTCATGTGGCGTTTTTTGGCGTAGGCGCTTATGCCTCGACCATGGTGCAAATGCGCCTGGGCTGGAACCCCTGGCTGGGCCTGCCCGTGTCGGCCCTCGCGGGTGCTGCCGCAGGCTGGTTGATTGCCGTGTTGTCTTTCCGGGCCGGACTCAAAGGCTCTTACTTCGCGCTGATCACACTGGCCTTTGCAGAGGTTTTTCGCATCATTTCCAACTCGGTAGAAATCACCGGTGGCGGTTTGGGCATGCTCATTCCCATGAAGCAGTCCATGGCCAACTTTCAGTTTGGCGACAGGCGGATTTTTTACTTCATCATCTTGGCACTCACGGCCGCTTCTGTGTTGCTGGCGCTGTGGCTCAAGGCCTCGCGCTTTGGCGCCCGGCTGGCCGCCATCCGAGAAAACGAAGACTCTGCCCGCGCGCTGGGCATAGACATCTTTGTTGAAAAGACCAAGATCATGATGATCTCGGGCGCCATTGCGGGTGTGGGCGGTTGCTTTTTTGCGCAGTACTTCCTCTACATCGACCCGACCATCGCCTTTGGTGTCGACAAATCCGTGGAGATGCTGCTGGTCAGCATGATTGGCGGCGCTGGCACGGTCTATGGGCCTTTGATTGGTGCCGTGTTGTTGGCCGCCATCAGTGAAGTCACCCGGGCTTGGTTCACCATTCAGGGCTTGTCTTTGGTGCTTTACGGCGCCTTGCTGGTGGTCATCATTGCCTTCTTGCCCAATGGACTGATTGATTTGTTCAAGCGCCGTGGCCAACGGCCTGGGAGGTCATGATGCTCAAAGTCACGAACCTGACCAAAATCTTTGGGGGCCTGCGCGCCGTGGACCAGGCCTCGGTCGAGGTGGCCCAGGGCCGCATCGTGGCCTTGATCGGCCCCAACGGCGCTGGTAAAACCACCTTGTTCGCTTGCATTGCGGGTTTCTTGCCGATCAACCAAGGTCGGGTGGAATTCATGGGTCAAGACATCACCGGCATGAAGGTGCATGACATTGCCCGCCTTGGCATGGTGCGGACCTTTCAAATCACCCAGCCCTTTGCCAAGTTGACGGTGCTTGAAAATATTGCGGTGGGCTCTCACCAGTTGCATGCCCGCCGTGCAGACGCGCTGGCCCATGCCCGCACAGTGGCTCAGCAAGTGGGTATTTCTGAGTCCATGCTCGAGCAGCCTGCGGCCGAGCTGACTGTGGCGGGGCGCAAGCGACTTGAACTGGCCCGAGCCTTGGCCACAGAGCCCAAACTGCTGCTGCTCGATGAAGTCATGGCGGGTCTTAATCCGCAGGAAATCACCGAGATCATTGGCATCATTCGCAAGATTCGCGAGGCTGGCGTCACCATCTTGTTGATCGAGCATGTGATGCACGCGGTCATGAGCCTGTCTGAACATATTTACGTGTTGTCCTACGGCAAGATCATTGCGCAAGGCGCGCCGCTGGAGATCGTGAACAACCGCGATGTGGTGGAAGCCTACCTGGGGCGCGGCGCGGCCGAGCAAATGGCCATGGCTTCTGCGGAGAACCCCCATGCTTGAGATTCGTCAACTGCACGCTGGCTACGGCAGCATTGAAATACTGCGGGGCATTGACCTCGATGTGGCCGCCGGCGAGATTGTGGCCGTGCTGGGCAGCAATGGCGTGGGCAAGTCCACACTCAACAACAACATCTCGGCGCTTTACCGTCCCTTTTCAGGCTCGATTCGCTTTGAAGGCCAAGAAATGGTGGGCTTGTCCTCCAGCGAGGTGGTCCGCCGAGGTTTGATTCACGTGCCCGAAGGCCGGAGAATTTTCCCCAATCTGAATGTGCGCGAGAACCTCGAACTCGGCAGTTTGGTGCGTGGCAAGGCCCGCCGTGTGCAAAACATAGAGCGGGTGGTGGGCATTTTCCCGCGCCTAAAAGAGCGCTTTGACCAGCTGGCCGGCACGCTTTCAGGCGGCGAGCAACAGATGCTGGCCATAGGCCGTGGCTTGATGTCCGAGCCCAGCTTGCTCATCATGGACGAGCCTTCTTTGGGCCTGTCGCCGCTGTTGGTCGAACAAATGTTCGAGCTGATACAGCGCATCAACCGCGAAGGCATGCCCATTTTGTTGATGGAGCAAAACGCAGTCCAAACCCTGGCCATCGCGCACCGCGCCTACATCATTGAAAACGGTGAGATCGCCATGCATGGCAAGGCCTCTGATTTGGTGCGAGATCCACAACTGAGAAAAAACTACCTGGGTTTATGAGCCATGTTCACTGGCAATTCTGAGCTGGACGGGCGCCATGCCCTGGTCACAGGGGCAGGCTCGGGCATAGGTTTGGCCAGCGTTCAAGCCTTGCTCAGACACGGCGCCAAGGTGGTGGCGGTGGTGCAGACCCAAGAGCAGCAGGGCGCGCTGGCTGGTTTGTTGCCGCCCAGCCTCATCTTGGTGCAAGACCTGCTTGATGACGCTGCTTGTGCGGCCTTGCCGGCCTTGGCCAGTGAGCGCCTGGGTGGCTTGGATGGCCTGGTGTGCTGCGCTGGCGTTTTCTACAAAAAAAGATCTGACGACCTTTTGCTGGAGGAGTGGCGCCACACCTTGGCACTCAATTTGGATGCCACCTTCATCCTCACCCGTGCGGCAATTGCCTGCATGCGCACGCAGCGCCGGGGCGACGCCAGCGTGGTGGTGATCAGCAGCCAGATTGGGCTGGTCGGTCATGCGCGTGGTGCGGCCTATGCCGCATCCAAAGCGGCGCTCAACGGCATGGTGCGCTCGCTGGCCCTGGAATGGGCGCCCGAGGCGCTGCGCATCAACGCCATCGGCCCAGGGCCGGTCGACACGCCCATGGTGGCCGCTGTCTCGGCCGACCCCCAAGCCCTGGCAGCGATGAACGCCAGCATTCCCATGGGGCGGCTTGGCAGGCCCGACGAGATTGGCGAGGCGGTCAGCTTCTTGCTTTCGCATCGCGCCTCATTCATCACCGGTCAAATTCTGTGCGCCGATGGCGGCTTTACGGCTCGGTGACCGCATGAGTGTTGCAGGCTGTGTCAGCCCCACCCTGTTAAAGCAGGTCGCCAGCGTGGTGCGCAGCAAAAATGCAGGGCCTTTGTGCTTGACGATTGATCTTTTTTTCAGCCATAGCTGTGATTACGAACTCGCCGTTGCCAGCACTGGATTAAGCACGCTGGCGGTCGCCGCGCTTTACGGCGTGCAGCCGGCACAAGTCAGGCGATTCGACTTGCCCGACATTTTGGCCATCAAGCTGGCCATGCCGCGTGCACTTTGTGCGGGCGAGCCGGGCGATGGCGACGTGTATGGCGCGCAGCAGCACGCGCCTTTGCTGGAGGTGGCGCTTTGAGCGCGGTGGCCAAATTGCTGGCCAGCCACCAACCAGGGGCCGAGCGCTTGCGTGTTTTGTCGGCCTCCGGTCAGCTCGGTTACGGTATCGCGGCGGAGTCCTTTGAGCGCGGCCTTGAGCGCCGACCACACTTTATCGGCTGTGACATGGGCTCCATTGACCCCGGCCCTTATTACCTGGGTTCTGGTCAGATGGCCGCACCGCAAGCCATGGTGCGGCGTGATCTGGAACTGGTCTTGTGCGCAGCCCGAGCGCTTGATGTGCCCTTGGTCATTGGCAGCGCCGGTACCGCAGGCGCTTTGCCCCATCTGCAGGCCACGCTGATGCTCTTGCGCGTAGTGGCGCAAGCTCACTGCTTGTCCTTGCGGGTGGCCACGGTGGCCAGCGACCTGCCACCAGAGCGCCTGGTGGAGGCCCTGCACAGCGGCCGCCTGCGCGCACTCGACGAGGCCACGCCAGGCGCCGGCTTGCCTGATGAGACGCAGTTGCGTTCTTGCAGCCACATCGTGGCCCAGTGCGGCAGCCACACTTTGATGCAGGCGCTTCGTTTGCTCCCCGACGTACTGATTGCCGGGCGCTCCTGCGACACCGCCATTTACGCCGCCTTGCCCATGATGCTGGGCTACGACCCAGGCTTGGCGCTGCACATGGCCAAGATCATTGAATGCACCTCCTTGTGCTGCGTGCCGGGTGGGCGTGACGCCATGCTGGCCGAATTGGGCGAGCAAGACTTTGTGCTTGAAAGCATGAACCCCGGTTTGCGCGCCACCCCCTCTTCGGTGGCCGCTCACGCTTTGTACGAGCAGGCCGACCCCTGGCGTGTCGATGAGCCTGAGGGCACACTGGAGCTGCACCAGGCCCGCTATGAAGCGGTCGATGACAGGCGCACCCGCGTCAGTGGCGCGCGTTTTTGTCTGCGCGCATCGCCCACTTTGAAGGTCGAAGGCGCCGCACGCGTGGGCGCGCGGGCCGTGTTGTTGGCCGGTGTGGCCGATCCCGGCTTGATTGCGCTGCTGCCCCAGGCCTTGACTGAAGTGGATGCGCGTGTCCACCATCTTTTGCCAGGCCCTTGGCAGATGGTGCCGCATCTCTATGGCCATGGTGCGGTGCGGCCCTTGCCTGCGTCTCAGCGCAGCCAACATGAGCTGGGGCTGGTGCTGGAATTCCTGGCACCCGACATGGAGCAGGCCCGCACGGCGGCGGCCGTTTTCAAGCAAAACCTGCTTCATTTTGGCTACCCTGGCCGCTTGAGCACGGGCGGCAACCTGGCCTTTGCCTTCACGCCCAGCGAGTGCGATGCCCACGACAGCTACCGCTTTGTGCTCTACCACCTGCTTGAGGGAGTTGATCCAGAGCAAGTGTTTGTGGTCGATGTGCAAGACTGGGCCTGGCCGGAGAACGCCACATGATTGCTCCCCTGCCCATGACCAAGTACCACCAAATTTACCTGGTGCTCAAAGAGCAGTTGCAAGAGGGTTTGTTTGCGCAGGGCATGCCCGCCGAGATGGAGCTGGCCCGTCAATTCGGCGTGGGCAGAGTCACCATTCGCCACGCCTTGGCGCAATTGGTTGCCGACGAATTGATTGTGCGGGTGGTCGGTCGGGGAACCTTTCCCAAGTCCTCGTTGCGGGCCACTTCAACTCGCACCGCCGCCCTGCAGGCCCAGCCCACACGGCTGGCCGGATTGATGGAAACCATCGTCAGCGCCAGCCGTGCGACCACGGTCAAAGTGCTCGACTGGCGCACCGTGGGCGCAAACCCAGCGGTGGCCCAGGCCCTGGCGCTCACTGTGGGGGAGCCGGTCAAAAAAGCCGTGCGCTGCCGAAGTTTGCGCGAGGGCCCGCTGTCTTACATCACCACCTACATGCCGTTGGACTTGGTCGTTGGCATCTCCAGGCAAGACTTGGTCAGCAAGCCCGTGCTGCAACTGCTTGAAGATGCAGGTGTGCAATTGGGCCGAGCGCAGCAAACCATCTCTGCCCGCCAAGCCGATGCCGTGGTGGCCCGCGAGTTGGGCGTGGTCATCGGATCGGCGCTGCTGGCGGTTCGCAGGTTGGTGTTTGACGTTCAAGACCGGCCGGTCCAGTGGCTCGAAGGTCTGTACCGACCTGATCGCTATGAATACTTGATGGAGGTCTCGCGCATAGGCAGTGTGGATGCGCGTATCTCGGTCAAGGACCAGGGTGGCGCAGCATGAAGGCCCTGAAAATCAAGGAGTTCCAGGAGTGAACATAAAGTCTGCACCAGCCCAAACGCTGGCCCAAAAACTCATTGCCAGGGCCTGTGGCCGCACGCAGGTGAGCCCAGGCGAGGTCGTCAACTGCCAGGTGGACCTGGCCATGTTCCACGACTCCTCTGGCCCCAGGCGCCTCAAGCCCATGCTCGAAGAGCTGGGCGCGCAAATTTGGGACAAGTCCAAGGTGGTGCTGGTGATGGACCACTACGTGCCCGAGCAAGACGACGACTCGCGCCGCATTGTGCGCATTGCCCGCGACTGGGCGCGCGAGCAAGCGCTGCCCCATGTGTACGACAGCATTGGCATTTGCCATGTGGTGCTGCCGCAAAAAGGCCATTTGCGCCCCGGCATGTTTTGCGTGGGTGGCGACTCGCACTCGCCCACAGGGGGTGCCTTTGGCGCCTACATGTTTGGTATTGGCAGCACTGAAATGCTGGGCGTGGTGGTCACCGGTGAAATTTGGGTGCGCGTGCCGCGCAGCCTTCGCATGTGGTGGGACGGCCACTTGCCGCCAGGTGTCACGGCCAAAGACATGGTGCTGCACATGGTGGGCCGCTTTGGCATGAACGGGGGCGACTACCAGGCCGTGGAGTTTTGCGGCCCGGCCGTGCAAGCCCTGTCCATGCAAGAGCGCATGACCTTGTCGAACATGAGCGCCGAGATGGGCTCGCAGGTCGGCCTGATTGCCCCCGACGAGACCACCCGCCAGTGGCTGCTGGGCGCGGGAGTGCCGCCCCAGGCCATCAACATGGAGGGCCTGTTCACCGACGAGGGCGTGGGCGAGGACCTGGCC
The DNA here is from genome assembly GCA_945878995.1 of Polaromonas sp. YR568. Lineage (GTDB taxonomy): Bacteria > Pseudomonadota > Gammaproteobacteria > Burkholderiales > Burkholderiaceae_C > Polaromonas. The sequence goes on from CAMCUN010000055.1 coordinate 14,562, forward strand.
AGCACCTTCCGCTTTGACGCCGCCACCCTCGCCCCCCAAGTGGCCGCCCCCCACAGCCCGGCCAACACCAAAGCCGTGGGCGAGTTCTCCCAAGTGGCCGTGCAAGCGGCCTACATAGGCGCGTGCACAGGCGCCAAGCTTGACGACCTGCGCGCCGCCGCCAGCGTGCTGCGCGGCCAGCGCGTGGCCCCTGGCTTGCGTTTGATGGTCGCCCCCGCCAGCTTGCAAGACCAAGAGGCCGCCCGCGCTGAAGGCGTGCTGGGCGCGCTGCTGGACGCGGGGGCCGAGCTGCTGCCCACCGCCTGCGGCGCGTGCTCGGGCTACGGCGGCTCCATTCCTGACGGCGCCAACGTGATTGCCACCACCGCCCGCAACTTCAAGGGCCGCATGGGCTCGGCCACCGCGCAGGTGTACTTGGCCTCGCCCTACACCGTGGCGGCCTCGGCCTTGCGCGGCTACATCACCGACCCCAGGGAGGTTTTGGCATGAACACGAAAACACATCGCGTTTGGACCCTGGGCGCTGACATAGACACCGACCAACTCGCCCCCGGCGGCTACATGAAGCTGGGCATAGACGGCATTGCCCCGCACTGCTTGGAAGGTGTGCGGCCCGAGTTTGCTTCGCAGGTGCAGCGCGGCGACGTGATTGCCGCTGGTCCCAACTTTGGCATTGGCTCCTCGCGAGAGCAGGCCGCAGGCGCCTTGGTGCACCTGGGCGTGCGCGCGGTCATTGCGCCTTCCTTCAGCGGCTTGTACTTTCGCAATGCTTTTAACCTTGGCTTGCTCTTGCTCACCTGTCCGCACGCCCAGAGCCTGCAAGAGGGCGAGCACATCACGCTCGATTTGGACCAGTTGCAGCTGCACACCGCGCAAGGCCAGGTGCTGGCCTGCGAGCCCATTCCTGGTTTTTTACTCGACATGGTCGCCGCAGGCGGCCTCTTGAACCAGCTTCGCCAACGCCTGTCCTCTGGCCAGGCCTCAATACACTCGAAGGACACCGCATGAACACCCCCCATCCCGCCCGCCTGGTCCGTGGTCATGCCCTGCCCGCTGACACCCCGCATGTGCCTGCCCTCGTGGTGGGCGGTGGCGCCTGCGGCATGACGGCCGCCGTGCGCCTGCGCTTGGCAGGCATAGACTGCGTGGTGCTCGAGCGCGACGCCATGCCCCAAGGCTCCACGGCTTTGTCGTCGGGCTTTATTCCAGCGGCCGAAACCCGGCTGCAAAAAGCCCTGGGCATTGCCGACACCATCGCTTTGTTTGCCCAAGACGTGCAGGCCAAGGCCCACGGCCGCGCCGCGCCGCATTTGGTTGAGGCTTACACCCTGGGCGTGGCCGAGGCCATTGACGCGCTGGAAGCCCAAGGCGTTGTCTTTGAAATTTTGGACGGCTTTTTGTACCCCGGCCACAGCGCCCGCCGCATGCACGCCGTGCCAGAGCACACGGGCGCTGCCCTGATTGCGGCCATGGAGCGCACCGCCAACGCCATGGGCGCCGACGTGCTCACCGAGGCCCTGGTGCGCGAGCTTTGGCTCAATGACCAGGACCGCATTCTGGGCGTGGGTTTTGAGCGCGCCGATGGCCGCATGGAGTACATCGCTTGCGACGCGCTCATCTTGGCCTGCAACGGCTTTGGCGGCAACGTCCCCATGGTGCAAGAGCTGCTGCCGCCCATGGCCGAGGCGGCCTTTGGCGGCCATGTGGGCAACGACGGCAGCGCCATTGCCTGGGGCCGCGCGCTGGGCGCGCGCCTGGCCGACATGCAGGCCTACCAGGGCCATGGCTCTTGGGTCACGCCCCAAGGCGCGCTCATGACCTGGGCCTTCATCATGGAAGGCGGCGTGCAAATCAACGCGCAAGGCCAGCGCTTTCATGACGAAACCCAGGGCTACTCCGAGGCCGCCGAGCTGGTGCTGCAGCAGCCGGGTGGCGTGGCCTGGAACGTGTTGGACGGCCCGCTGCTGGCCTTGTCGCGCACCTTCCCCGACTTTGTCGAGGCCGAAAAAGCCGGCGCTCTGCGCACCGCCCCCGACCTCGCCGCCCTGGCTGCCTTGATAGGTTGCGATGAGGCGGCGCTGGCGCACACCCTGGCCCAGGTGGCCCCCGGGCCCGCCGATGCCTTTGGTCGCAGCTTCAAGCGCAGCTTGCAAGCGCCGTACTACGCCGTCAAGGTCACGGGCGCGCTGTTCCACACCCAGGGCGGCCTGGACATAGACGCGCAATGCCGCGTGCTGCGTGCCGACGGCAGCGCCTTGCCCAACTTGCTGGCCGGCGGCGGCGCCGCGCGCGGTGTTTCGGGCGACGCGGTGTGGGGCTACATGTCTGGCAACGGCTTGCTCAGCGCCCTGGGCGGCGGCTGGGTGGCGGCAGGCACGGCCATTGAGCAACTGCAAGCCTGATCTTTTGATCTTTTGACAACCACCCTTTCGCCATGAACCCCCTGTCTTTCAAGCAACGCCTGCAATCCTCCGCCCCCGTGCTCGCCCCTGGTGTGTACGACGCGCTCACCGCCTTGGTGGCCGAGCAAGCGGGCTTTGAGGCTCTCTACCTCTCGGGCGCCTCCATCGCCTACACCCGCTTGGGCCGCTCCGACGTGGGCCTGACCACCGCCACCGAGGTGGCCGACACCCTGGCCCGCATCACCGAGCGCGTGGCCCTGCCCGTCATCGTCGATGCCGACACCGGCTTTGGCAACGCGCTCAACACCCAGCGCACCGTGCGCGCCTTTGAGCGTGCGGGCGCCGCCATGGTCCAGCTCGAAGACCAAACCTTTCCCAAGCGCTGCGGCCACCTCGACGGCAAGGGCGTGATCCCTGTGGCTGAGATGTGCGGCAAGCTGCGCGCCGCGCTCGACGCACGCCACTCCAGCGACACCCTCATCTTGGCCCGCACCGACGCCGTGGCCGTGGAAGGCCTGGACGCCGCGCTTGAGCGCGCCGAGGCTTACCTCGCCTGCGGCGTGGACGCCATTTTTGTGGAGGCCGTGCGCTCGCCCGAGCAAATGAATGCCGCCTGCTCGCGCTTTGCCTCCCGCATCCCCATGCTGGCCAACATGGTGGAAGGCGGCAAAACACCCATCACCGCGGCCGACGAATTGGGCCGCATTGGCTACCGCATCGTCATCTTCCCGGGCGGCACCGCGCGTGCGGTGGCCCACACCCTGCAGCGCTACTACGCCAGCTTGCACCAGCACCAAACCACGGCGCCCGAGCGCGAGCGCATGCTGGACTTTGACCAGCTCAACGCCTTGATAGGCACGCCCGAGCTGCTGGCCATGGGCAAGCGCTACGACGCCTGACTCTGCGCTCGCCTCTAACCGTAGATGACAAGCAGCCTTTCATGAGCGCACGCCGCCCCTTCATGCTCCGCAGCTTGGGCCTGGGCCTCGCGCTGGCTGGCGTGTCCCAGGGCTCAGCCGCCCAAAGCCCAGCGCCCATTCGCATCTTGGTGGGCGCACCCGCAGGCGGCACCACAGACACCATGGCCCGCGCGCTCGCCACGGAGATGGGCCGCGCCCTGGGCCGCAACGTGGTGGTGGAAAACCGGCCCGGCGCAGGCGGCAACATCGCGGCTGAAAGCGTGGCCCGCGCCCCCGCCGACGGCCAGACGCTGCTCATGAGTTTCACCAGCCACGCCATCAACGCCTCGCTCTACCCCACGCTGCCCTTCGACCCTGAAAAGGACTTCACCCCGCTGACCATGGTCTCTACCTCGCCGGCCATTTTGGTGGCCCACCCCTCGGTGCCTGCCAACACCTTGAGCGAGCTCATCGCCCTGGCCAAGGCCAAGCCGGGCCGGCTGAACTTCGCCATAGGCGCGCTGGGCTCGTCTGTGCATTTGGCCGGTGAGGCTTTCAAAATGCAGTCCGGCGCCTTCATCGTCAACATTCCCTACCGCGGCACCGCCCCCGCTGTGCAAGATGTGTTGGCCGGCCAGGTCGATTTGATGTTTGCCAACGTCGGCAATGTGCAGGCCCACCTCAAGGCCGGCAAGCTCAAAGCCCTGGGCGTGACCAGCCCCAAGCGCCTAGCCAGCCTGCCCGAGGTGCCCGCCATCGCCGAGCTGCTGCCCGGCTACGAATCGAGCGCCTGGTTTGGCCTCTTTGGCCCCGGCCGCATGGCCCCAGAGCTCACCCGCCGCCTGTCCGACGCCGCCCGCCAAGCCGTGGCCTCGCCCGAGGTGAGCAAACGCATCGCCCACGAAGGCGCCACCCCCGTGGGCAACAGCCCCCAAGAGTTCGCCGCTTTCGTCAACTCAGAAATCAGCCGCTGGGCCAAGGTCGTCACCTACTCGGGCGCCAAGCCGGAGTGAGGCACCCAGCCAGCCCGCAGGGCTTGGCCATCAAGGTAAACTGCGAAGCTTGCCAAGCATGATGGGGCGTTAGCTCAGTTGGTTAGAGCAGAGGACTCATAATCCTTTGGCCGTTGGTTCAAGTCCAACACGCCCTACCATTTGCTTCTCTTGAGCGGATCCTCTCTCCGTTCTGCCATCTTGCAGTGGCCCAGTCAGGTTCAAGCGCCTGATGCGGCCTTGCTTTCAAACGCAGGCTTGAATTCATTGATTTCATGCGCCTGCAGTCCCACCTCTGGGGAGGTGGCCACCTCTTTCCAGCGCTTCACGGCTGCGACCACTTGGTCCACAGTCTTCCGCGCTTGCGGCCGCGACAACTCAAAGCGGGCGGCCTGACCCATCAGTTGCTCGATGGAGGTGATCGGGCCACTGTCTTCACTGAGCCAGGTCTTGGACTCCGGATCTTTGTCAGGAAACGGGTTCAGGTCAAACGCGGGCGAGAGGCGCCACTGCTTGTTGCCGCTGTACAGGAAGCCGATGTTCTGCAGGTGGTCGTCCACGTTCGTGATCAGGTGGTTGAACACCAGCCGCCGCCACAACTGCCGGGCGTCGTCGATGAAGTTCTCGCACTTGGCGCGCATCACATCGATGATTTCTGTGTAGGAATGCTCGTCATCGCGCCTGGCCTGCAACAAGGTGGCGCCTGAGATGTAGGGGATGCGATTTTGTTCGGGCGTGCGGTCGAAGCGGCGAACCATGGCCACCGGCTTGCCCTGAACCATGACGATCCGTGCTTGCGCGCTCTCGATGCCGGCCAGCTGAGCCAGGCGCAGTGCCAGCACCTCGCCGCGCGTGACGCAGCGCTCATCGTTCACGCTGGGAAACTTGCCCAGCGACAAAGCGCCATCTGTATCCAGGATGGTGCACTTGGGCCGCATGCCGCCCAGGGAGGTGCCTTTGCCTTGGAGGTAAGCCAGGTCTTCTGCGGTTTCCTGGCTCATCTCCACCGCGCGAGAGGCGAGCAGGATTTTTTCAAGTTCCAGAAATGCGGGTGTTGATCGGGCGCCATCGGCCACGCGGCGAAGAAAGTTTCCGTTGACATCGCGCAGGCGCAGCGCGCCCACTCGGCTGAAATCATCCACGCTGGCGAGGTGGTCGGCTTCGGTCAGTGGCCCGAGCGACGCATCCTTGGTGCGGGCTTTGGCGTGCGCGCGCGCGATCACGCGTCGTCCCCAAGCGTCTGGCTCTGTATCGGCCAGGGCCAAAAAAAAGCAGCTGTCGTTCCTGGTCGGCGGCTTGCGCAGTTGGTAGCCGCTTTGTCGTTGAAGGTCGAAAGAGACCTCGAAGAACTCGGGGTCTGCCAGCCAAGCCTCGCTGTAGGCGAACTGAGAAAACTCCCGCTGACCGTCCTTGACGAAGATGAGTCGCCCCAGCGGCTTTTGTGACTTGCCCAGGCAGACATCGAACTGGGTGCGGGCGGGTGCTTGTTTGGGGCTGGTTTGGGTGAGCATCAAAACCCTCCTGATTCCGGCGTTTTGCGTGACTTGCGCACGCGCTGGGGAAGTTTTTCATCCATCAGGGTCAGGCCGATGGTGTCTTGAGGGGTGTCGAGCAATTGGTCGAGTTGATCGAGTTCGCCGAACACCTGCAAGGCTCTGGCGAAGTGAACCAAGGCCGTGCCCGGAAAGCCCGCCTCCATGCGCCTGACGGTGTTGGCGGAACTGCCAATGCGTTCTGCCAGGTCCTGCTGCGTCAGATGCCTGCGCCGCCGCGCGAGCGAGACTGCCTGTCCCAAGCGGGTCAGGCTGCGCACGACGGGCAGGGGGGGAGGGGAGCTTTCTTTCATCTAGAGCTCATTTTAAGAGCGCTTAAAAGGCTTAGGCAACTATATATGTATTGTTAAAAATCGAAAAACCAGATCGATGGCTTGGATTCAAGAAAGGAGTGTGCCCCTGTGCGGCTGGCAAGCCGATAGTGCGAGGCTGCTGCGAGGCTGCGGGCCGCGGCGATCTAGAGCGGTGCTTCCACATCGCACAGCCCTGCATGTCGAACTCCGAGCTGCTCTGTGACTCCCTGAACGGGATGGCTGTGGGCAGCCCTGACCAACTCCTGGGTGTGCAAGCTCACCGGATTCGTTCCATCCTCAGCGCGTGAGCTGTCCCGAAAGCGCCCGAAAATGGCTTCTGTGGCATGCGGGAGCTCGATGACTTTGATCTTGGCCGGAAAGCGGCCGTGGGTGTCGAAGTAGCCCACGCGGGCGCCGTTGGCAACCTCGGCCTCGTCGGCAAAGGTCAAGCCGAGGCCCTGGGTCAATCCGACAAGGCGGCCTGGTAAGCGCTGGCGGCCACGCCAAAGTGAGGCAGCCCGTAAGCGCTGCGCTCTGTGTGTTCGCGGTAGACCGAGGCCGAGCCATCGAGCTGCTTGATGATCTCGATCTGCATGTCGCCGGCATAACCCATGGCAATGGCCAGCGCCTTGGTGGAGGACTGGCCCTGGTAGAGCTGGTTTGGTAACACGCCTCGCTCACGCTGAAACCAAGGACCCGCGCCCAAGGTGCGGCTGAGCTCCCGCATTGACGCGTGGATGTCGTCCGGGACGACGGCGGTCTGTATCCAGCGCCCGACGAAGGCAGCGGTGTGTGTGTCGAGCATGTTGTGCTTTTCGTCGGGGCCTGACTTGAGCTCACTTGGCCATGATGCCGCCGTCTATCGGTATGGTGGTTCCGGTCATGAAACTGGACGCTGGTGAGCAAAGCAGCAGGACCAGGCCCTTGAGTTCCTCCGGTTGGGCGATGCGGCCCAGCGGCACCATGGAGGCAAACTCGGCCGCCACTTCGGGCTGGCGGATACGGCCGTTGGCGATGTGGGTGCGAAACGGGCCTGGCGCGATGCCGTTGACCATCACGTTGTAAGGCGCCATTTCCATGGCCGCTTGCCGCACCAGGTTGACCACGGCGGCCTTGGTGGCGGTGTAGGCATATCCGCACATGACCTCAGATTTCAGCCCCGCCACCGAGGCCATGGCCACCAGCCGGCCCGAGCGCTGCTTTTTCATGTGCGCTGCGGCGGCCTGCAAGGTCACGAACACGCCTGAGAGATTGATGGCCAGCACGCGGTCCCACTGCTCGTCTTGCACGGCATTGATCTGGCCGATCTCGGTGCGGTAGCCGGGGCCTGCGGAGACGCCCGCATTGGCGACCACCGCATCAAGGCGGCCGTGGCGCAGGGCGATGTCGTCGATCACGGTGCGTATGGCTGCCCGGTCCGACACATCAAGCACCGCCGTCTCAGCGAGCCCGCCTTCGGACTCTATGGCTTGCTTGGCAGCTTGCAGGCCGCGTGCGTCCACGTCCAGCAGCACCACCCGTGCGCCTGAACGGGCCAGCACCTCGGCCGTGGCCAGGCCCAGCCCACTGGCCGCCCCCGTGACGGCGGCCACCTGGCCCTGCATGTCAAACAAATCTTTGATCATTGGCAATCTCCTCAAAAGGTATACAAATATACAGCTTCTTTAAGCTTGGTGGTTTGCGGGAAAAGTCCACCCGCAGACCCTTTTGTCGCCGAATTGCACATGACACAAGGAAAATATCAGGGTTTTCATGAAGTTCTTTTTTGATGGAAGATCCGTCGCAAAGATGTACACTTTTTGCAGATTGGCGAATTCGCCCATCGGTAAAAGTGCAGCGTTCACCAGGAGACCCAGACCGCCATGGCGCACAGGGAGACATTTGAGACAGTCACCGGCTGCCGCATTCGACTCATTCGTGGGGGTCAGGGTGAGCCCCTGCTTTTTCTGCATGGCGCCGCCGGCGCGCAGCGCTGGCTGCCTTTCATGGAAACGCTGTCGCAAAGCCATGATGTGATCGTTCCCGAGCACCCTGGGTTTGGTGGCTCTGACATGCCCGATTGGCTGGACAACGTCACAGACCTGGCCCATTTCTACCGCGACTTGATGGACCACCTCGGCCTGGACCGGGTGCACCTGGTAGGGACCTCCTTGGGCGGCTGGATCGCCGCCGAGTTGGCCAGCTGCAGCTGCGAACAACTCCAATCACTCACCTTGGTGGCGCCCGCGGGCCTGTCGGTGGCTGGCGTGCACAGGCCAGACATGTTCATGTGGTCGCCTGAGGAATTGAGCCGCAAGCTCTTTCATGACCCGGAACTCGCCAAGGCCGCGCCCATGCCCCGCACCGATGACGAGCTCTTGCGGGCGCTGAAAAACAGGCTGACAACGGCCAAGCTGGGCTGGAGCACGCGCATGCATAACCCGCATCTGCGCAAGTGGTTGCACCGCATCAAGGTGCCTTGCCTGATCATCTGGGGCGATGACGACCAGGTCTTGCCCGTGGCCTATGGGCCGGCCTACCGGGACCTGATCCCCTCGTCCAGGCTGGAAATTTTTGCGCAATGCGGCCACCTGCCCCATGTGGAAAAGGCGCCAGAGTTTTGTCGCAAGCTGCTTGAATTTACCCAAGGCCTTGCACCTTGAAGCGCGGCATGGTTCACCAGACACGCCACCAGCCATGCGGCGAGACCGACCTCACTCAGGGTCTGCGGGCGCTGGATCGTTGAGGATAGAAAACAGATGCGCACTCATCGCCGCTTCGGCCCAGTCCCGATTGCGCGCCTTCAGCGCCGCAATGATCTCGCGGTGCTGGCGGTGGGTGCGCGCTGTGCGCTCGTCAAAGCTTTCGGTGTAGTGGTTGAAGATGGACGCCGGCAACTCCAGCGACGAGGCCAGGATTTTTTCCAGCCGCGGGCTGTCGGCTGCACGGGCAATGATGCCGTGGAACTCATTGTTGAGCTCATCAAAGCGCGGCAGGTGCTTGTGCCAGCCCAGCTCGGCAAAAACCGCTTCCAGCTCGTCCTCAATGGCCTCGAGCCGCTCAATGTCGGCGGCAGAAATGCGCAGGCAGGCGCGCCGCGCGGCGTGCCCTTCGAGCTTGCCGCGCAGCCGGAACACCTCTGCCACGTCGGCCATGGAAAAGCTGGCGACCTGGGCCCGCCGGTAGCGCCCCAGCACCACCAGCCCTTCGTTGGCCAGGCGCGACAGCGCCTCCCTGACGGGCGTGCGGCTCACGCCAATGCGCTCGGCCAGGCGGGACTCCAGCAGGACCTCGCCCGAGCTCAGCTCACCCCGGATGATGATGCCCCGGATATGCCGGTACGCGCTCTCGACGGCGCCGCTGCTCTCGCTGGCGCGGCTGGTGGCGTTGTCCTGTGGGGTCATGCGTCGGTGTGGCGTCGGCAATTGAAGGTGTGCAAGGGGCTGGCCAGGGCCTAGCCTTCCTTGGCGGGCCGCAGTATAGGCCGTGTCTGCCATGGCCCCCGGCCAGGACAGTGTGGGATTCAAAGGAGTGTTTCATGATTATTGAGCCGGCAATGGCGGCCTTTGTGACCGGCGCTGGCTCGGGCATAGGCCGTGGCATGGCGCTGGCGCTGGCGCGTCGGGGGGTGCAGGTGGGTGTTTGCGACATCCGGGGCGGCGATGCGGCCGACACCGTTCGCCAGATCGAGCTTGCCGGTGGCAAAGCCATGGCCGTTGGCGTGGATGTGTCTGACCGCGCATCGGTCGAAGCGGCGGTGGTGGCCGTCGAGCGGGCCTATGGTGACATTGCCATCGCGTGCAACAACGCGGGCATCTCCCTGCACGGCGTGCCCCTGCACGAAATCACGGCGGCCGATTGGGAGTGGGTGATGGGGGTCAACATCCAGGGCGTCATTCACGGCATCCAGGCTTTGGTGCCGCGCATGCTGGCCACCCAGCGGCCTGCGCATGTGGTCAACACGGCCTCCATAGGCGGCTTTCAGGTGAACCCGAATTTTTTGACAGCCGCTTACTCCATGACCAAGTACGCGGTGGTCGCGCTCTCTGAGGGCCTGCACAACGAGCTGCAGGGCACACAAGTGGGCGTCTCCATCTTGGCGCCTGCCGCCGTCGACACCCGCATCCATTTGTCAGAGCGCAGCCGGCCTGAGCGCCTGGGCGGCGCCACCGTCAGGCCGCAAAACCATTTCATGGGCGATTTGCTCAAGGGCAGCATGCCGCCAAACGCGGTCGGCGACCGGGTGGTCGATGCCATTGAGTCCGGGGACCTGTACATCTTCACCCACCCTGACACCAGGCAGTGGCTGGACAGGCGGCATGCTGCGATTTCGGCCGCCTTCGACAAAGCAGAGCGCCTTGCCACCACGGCAGCGCGCCACGCCAAGGAGAGGAGCTGAATGTCAGGTCCCTCGTGCATGAGTCGATCGGCCTGCAGGGTCAGGTGGGTGAGTTCGGTGGCGCAGCAGGTGCTGCGCAAGAATAGGGAAGCGGCGCAGTCGAACGCCGCGGTCGAAGCCTGATGGATGCAAAGCATCCGTGCGTTCAATCAGGTGCAGTTCCGGTGGCGCGTGGCAGGCGAAGGCCCGCCTCGCGCTGCCTTGTATTCAATCAATCCCCCGCCTTGGCGGGACAACTGGAGACAAAGAGCATGAAATCGTTTCTTCTTCGCGCGGCCAGCCTGAGTGCGGCTTGCGTGGTGTCGGGTGCGGCCTGGGCCCAAACCGTCAGCATTTCCACCTTGCCGCCAGGCTCGGTCAACAACGTGCAGACCCAGGCGATTGCCAAGGTGGTGCAAAAAGCCACTGACATGCAAATGCGAGTGGTGACCTTCAATTCGCCCCATGCCTCCATGGGGGCCGTGCAAGCTGGCCAGGCGGCCTTTACCTTCATGTCCAACGACGAGTTGGGCATTGCGGTGCGCGGCAAGGACGAGCACCAGGGCAAGCCCATGGACAAGCTGCGCCTGGCCGCCGTGGTGTTTCCGTTCAAGGTGGGCATCTTGGTGCGCAAAGACTCCAACATCAACTCGGTGGCCGACCTCAAGGGCAAGCGCTTCCCCACCGGCTGGCAAGGCTTTCCGCAAGGCATATCGCTGGCCAATGCGATGCTGGCCACTGCCGGGCTGTCTCTGAAAGACGTTGACGGTGTGCCCACCGCCAATTTGCTGCGCGCCGCCGACGACTTCAAGGCCGGCCGCCTGGACGCCACCTTGTTTGCCATTGGCGCGCCCAAGATGGCCGAAGTCGATTCCGCTGTAGGCATCCGCTTTTTGAGCCTGGACAACAGCGACAAGGCCAAGGCCGCCATGGCCGCCATTCGGCCTGAGTACACCGTGGCCTCACAAACACCAGCACCGCCGCTTAATGGGGTGATAGGCATCACCAACCTCATGCAGTACGCGATGACGGTGGGCACCAGCGCCGACGCCGATGAAGAGTCGGTTTACAAAGTCGTCAAGGCCCTGCACCAAAACAAGACCGAGTTGGTTGCCACCCACCCCTCTTTCATGGCCATGGACCCGGCTCAGTTGGCCCTGCAGCAGCAAGGTGTGAGCTACCACCCGGGCGCGATCCGCTACTACAAAGAAGCCGGCATCTGGCCGGTCAAGTGAACGCCAAACTCCACCCACCAAAACAACATTAAAAAAGGAGCCCCCCATGGCCATGCCAGGAGAAGAAGACCTTCAACCCCCCTCGGGGACCGCCATGTCGGTCGCCACGACCGCGATGGGCGCACTCATCGGCCTGGGCGGCATCGCCTGGGGGGCCGATCTCTACCGCATGGTGGGCTGGAATTTTCTGGCCGAGCAGTTCCTGGCGGTGGTGCTCGGGCTGGCCATGGGCATTATTTTCCTGATCAAGCCCTTGATCAGCAGCAGCGGCCCCACCCGGGCCTCGGCCCCCTGGTACGACTGGATCCTCTCCCTGGTGTCAGTGGCCCTGGGCGTGTACCTGAGTTGGCACTACCCGCGCATGCTGGGTGAATTTTTCAATTCGCCGATGGACGTGGTGGTGTCCTGCACGCTGCTGTTTGTGTTGGTGGTCGAAGGCTTGCGCCGAGCCTCGGGCTGGGCGCTGGTGATCGTGGTCTTGGTGTTTTTTGCTTACGCCCTGGCTGGCCACAAGGTCGGCGGGGCGCTGCAAACCCGCGAGGTCGATCTGAGCGGGCTGCTGGTCTACCTCGGCCTGGACTCGAGCGGGCTGTTTGGTTTGGTGTTGCTGATCGGGGTGACGGTGGTCATCCCCTTTGTGTTCTTCGGGCAGTTGCTGGCGTCGTCTGGCGGCGCGAATTTCTTCAACGATATTTCTATCGGCCTGATGGGCCGCTTTCGCGGCGGCGCGGCCAAGATCTCCATCTTGGCCTCCTCGCTGTTTGGCTCCATCAACGGCATCGTGGTCTCCAACATCCTGGCCACGGGCGTGGTCACCATCCCCATGATGAAGCGCTCGGGCTTCAAGCCCGAGCAGGCCGCAGCCGTCGAGGCGACCGCCTCCAACGGCGGGCAGATGATGCCGCCTGTCATGGGTGCAGTGGCCTTTTTGATGGCCGACTTCTTGCAAATCAGCTATGCCGAGGTGGCCATTGCGGCGCTCGTGCCTTCTGTGCTGTACTACATCGCGCTGTTCATACAGGCTGACCTTGAGGCAGCCAAGGGCAACATCTTGCGGGTGCCGGCCAAAGACATTCCCAAGATGCTCCAGGTCTTGGCCAAAGGCTGGCTGTTCATGCTGCCCTTTGCCGTGCTGATCTATGCCCTGTTCTGGCAAAACCGGGAACCAGAAAACGCCGCCATCTTCGCCAGCTTGGCGGTGATGCTGATCGGCTTTGCCTTTGGCTATGGTGCAGACCGCTTGTCGCTCAAGGAGTTGTGGCAATGCGTGGTGCGCACCGGCGTGTCATCGGCCGACATCATCATGATCTCGGCGGCGGCCGGCTTCATCATGGGCATTTTGCAAATCACCGGCCTGGGCTTTGCGCTGACGCTTTACCTGGTCGAACTGGGCCAGGGCAACGTCTTTTTGCTGCTGCTCATCTCGGGCGCGCTGTGCATCGTGCTGGGCATGGGCATGCCCACGCTGGGCGTGTATGTGTTGCTGGCGGTGCTCTTTGTGCCGGCCTTTGTGGAAGTGGGCGTCTCGCCCATGGCCGCGCACATGTTCATCTTGTACTTGGGCATGATGTCTTTTGTCACGCCGCCTGTGGCGATTGCGGCCTTTTTTGCCGCCAACCTGGCCGGCGCTGACCCCATGCGCACAGGCTGGATCTCGATGCGGTTTTCCTGGACCGCCTACATCGTGCCGTTCATCTTTGTGTTTTCTCCGAGCTTGCTGCTGCAAAGCACCTCCTGGGTGGAGACCACCTACAGCATCACCATGGCCATCATTGGTGTGTGGTTTGTCTCTGCGGGCATGGTCGGCTACGGGTTGCGCCTCATGAGCGGCTGGCTGCGCACCGCGTCTGTCACGGCTGGCGCGCTCTTGCTCTTGCCCCTGGGGATGGCCGGCTGGGTGGTTTATGCCAACGTGCTGGGCGCCCTGCTGGCGGTGGCTGTCACGGCCGTGGGGCTGGCAGACCGCCGCAAGGACATCGCTCGGGTGTCGGCCGCATCGGCATCTGGCCAGGCGACCTGATTGATCTGTATGCCGATGCGCACTGCGCATCGGCCACAAGGATGAACCCCCATGCGTTTTTGCCGCTTCAATGACAACAGACTCGGCGTGGTCCGAGGCACCCAGGTCCACGACGTGACCGCCGCTTTGGACAGCCTGCCTGCCCTGCGCTGGCCGGCCCCGCAGGGCGACCACTTTTTCAACCATTTCGAGGCCTTGCGGCCGCACATGCAGGCGCTGGCCGATGCCACGCCGGGCATGCCCGTGTCATCGGTCCGTTTGCTCTCGCCTGTAGGCAACCCGGGCAAGATCGTCGCCGCGCCAGTGAACTACCAGCTGCACCTGGACGAGTCGCGCGCCGACAAGGCCATCAACTTTGGCACCCAGGTCAAAACCATCGCCGATTACGGCGTCTTCCTCAAGGCCAGCAGCTCCATGATTGGCGCCAGCCAGGCCGTGGTGGCCGATTGGGCCGAGCGCCGCATTGACCATGAGATCGAGTTGGCGCTGGTCATTGGCAAAAAAGGCTTTCGCATCACCGAAGACCAAGCCCTGTCGCATGTGGCCGGTTACATGATAGGCCTGGACATGACCATACGCGGCACCGAAGACCGCTCCTTTCGCAAGTCCCTGGACACCTTCACCGTGTTCGGCCCGCACATGGTGACCGCCGACGAAATCAGCGACCCCAACCAGCTGGACTTTGAACTCAAGGTCAACCAAGAGACGCGGCAAAAAGCCAACACAGCCCAGCTGATCTGGAACGTGCAAAAACTCATTGCTTACGCCAGCCAGGCTTACACGCTGTACCCGGGCGACATCATCATGACGGGCACACCCGAGGGTGTGGCGCCCGTCGTTCCTGGCGACACCATGCACGCCTGGATAGACCAGATCGGTGAGATGACGGTGGCCGTCAGGGGCTCGCACACTGAGGTCTAGCCCACAGCGTGGTGAATGGATCGCG
>CAMCUN010000056.1 GCA_945878995.1 Polaromonas sp. YR568
ATTCCGTTTCAGCTTGTTGCTCAGCTTCAGGCGTGGATTCCGTTTCAGCTTGTTGCTCAGCTTCAGGCGTGGATTCCGTTTCAGCTTGTTGCTCAGCTTCAGGCGTGGATTCCGTGTCAGCTTGTTGCTCAGCTTCGTGCTCTTTCTCAGTGCCAGTTTCCGCGTCATCATGCGGTTCAACGATCTCCGTTTGTGAGTCAACTATCAAATTCTCATTGGTTTCGGTGTTCATTTCCGTCATCCTTGGGTAGCATCTCTCAGCGGTATTGGCAAACGCCTGTACATCACTCATCGATGATCTCATTAAAATTTACCATTGCTAAACATTTATGACGCTGACATTTGCAAGCTGCCTTGGAGAACAGGCCCTGTGAAGTCTGCAGTTTTCAAGTTGAATCTGCCATTTTTTCAACCCGGGCACGAATTGGGATCCCGTGCGTCCAGTGAGTGTTTGCAAAGGAAAGCACTGCACTTTTGGTGACAACGCCTTTGAAGATGCCCAAAGCGGTGGCGATCTGCTGGTGCGACTGCTGAACTTCGAATTAAAGAAGCAATGCGTCTTTGAGTTTGCGCATGTTGATCCTTGGGACGGACATAGCGATCCTGTAAAAAGGATGAACGCTAACCCGGCCAAATATGAAAAACATGTGCAACACCGTGCCCATGGTGTAGAACACCGAGACGGTCACGATGACCGAAATGACCGGTCACGATCCCGGAGTCAGCGGTCACGTTCGACTGGAATCACTGGTCACGTTGCTTCGGAATACCCAGTTTAAGACACGCAGTTAAAGAAAGAGAAAGGAGAAATCTGTATATGACCCCGATTTTCGTGGTGCATCGAGGTAGCGGTCAAGGCTAAGCATTGCCTCGTGAAATCGATGATGTGATGGGCAGGAAGAATTTGCGCCTTCGTTAGGCTTTCCTGCATCGTCACGCAAAAACCAGGATCCACATCGCCTGAAATTTCACAGCTATCTTCACGAAAAACGGTGTGCCTTTGGCCAACAAGGCCGCACCAGAGACGGAAAGCATTCCATACGTAGCATTTTTAAAGTTCGTCTCGGACAGCCGATGAAAAAGCGCCACCCCAAATGACATTTTCAGCAAACCAATCAAAAATTTGAAAAGCTTGACAACAAGGGGGCAGAAAACAAGATTCGCGATTGTGATTTCATGCTGCAATTGAATTGACAAACGCTAACTGGAAGGCAGTAAAGACAGATATTTCAACGATGTTTTTCTGCACATTCACTAGTGGCTGTTTTTATGCAGCAAACATAGCTCCAACCATCTGCGCGGGTCAAACCCTTTGTATTCGCAAAACTGTGAGCAATTGAACCGCATGAATCCAGTCCTGATGAAACACCCAAATGGTATTCCTTGCTATCGTCAGGAAACCAAAAATAGACGTTATAACTCGCAGATTTGGTGTTATCGCCGCAAGCCATCAAACCAATGGCCGCAAAGGCAAAGCAGAAATTTTTCAGGCATTGTTTGATTTTTTGCACACTCATTTGCCTCTGACTTCGACAGCCGAGTAAGACCACTCAAATTTCCCTCTTGGTTTGATACTTTGACCCTGCAAGCCAATAAAATCCTCAAAGTCACGAGCCTGGCCGGGTGGCACCGAAAGTGTCAAGCCATGACCTATTTCGCCAATAATGACGCAACTGTTATCTAAATTTTTTGTCGTTGCTCCAGAAGCTATTGCTGGCGGATGAGAAATTGTGCCGCCGAATTGTCTAGCCAACTCTGCGTATCGGATACTGTTCTCTGCACTTTTAGCAAGCTCATAGGCCTTTGCAACAGTTTCGTATTCAGGGGTTCCCCGCTTTTCAGAATTTTTTGCAATCCACGCAGCGTAATCATCCGATGTATTTGGCGACTTAGAGGCTAACCACTCCTCTGGGCTCATGCTTCCAAAAGAGCAATCCTTTAATTTAATGGCGACCGATATTTCTGTGAGGGTGTGTGTAGGCGAATTATTTTTGACTCGATCCGTCAGCGTGAAATTGCTTCCAAGAGGTGTTAACAACAAGTTTTCAAACACCAACTCTGACACTTGTATGCGCTTGAGTGACCGCCGCTCCTCAATTTCAGCAAGTACATAAATGACTCCCCCCGCAACAAAGGAAAGACCGGCTAACCCCATTGCAATGTTTCGAAAGCCAGACGAGAAAACTTTTGAAAAAAGCACAGTGCCGCCAAAATTCCAAGCCATGAAAATTCCTTAACTCATTAAGAAGTATTGCAATTCTGACCGGCCTGTTGATTGACCATCCTATACGGCCCAGCGACAAGCATTGACTACGAAGAAAACAGAACAAAAACCATGTACTTCAGTCTGTAAACAGTCTGTAAGAGCCCAAAAAGCAAAAAGCCCAACCGGTGAGGGCTGGGCTAAGTGCTTGATTTACTTGGGGTGGCTGATGGGGCTCGAACCCACGACAACAGGAATCACAATCCTGGACTCTACCGACTGAGCTACAGCCACCGTAAGAAGGAATTATAGCCTCAAGTCAGAGCCCAAGAACACTGCCCAGAGTGACTGACCCATGCCAGCCGCCAAGGGCTGGCGGGCTCAGAACACTCAGCCTTTGGCCAGGCTCTCAGGGGCAGGTTTGGGGACCAAGATCTCGGCTTTGAACCGCTGCTTGAGCCACTTGTAGTAGGCCATGCCTTCGGCCGAGGTCCACCACTGGGTGTACTGCTGGCGCGCTTGCTGGGTTTGGGCTTCGTTTCGCGTTTCCCGGGGGAGCACTTTTTCAACCTGCAACAAGACGTAGCCTTGCTCACCCAGGTCCACCCCTTTGATGAGGGGCAACAAGGCGGGGTCGGCACTCAGCACGGCGTCCATCAGAGGCTGGGGCACATTGCGGGACTCGGCGCGTGAGACGGTGAGCGATTCGGGCAATTTGGCTTCTTCAGGCTTGGCTTGCCAGGCGGCCAGCTTGGCTGCGCCGTCTTTGCGGGCTTCTTCGGCGCTGCGCTCGGCCACCAGGCGGGCTTTGACTTGGTCTTTCACCTCGGCCAGTGGCTTGGCGAGGGCGGGGTTGTATTCGGTCACGCGGGCGGCCACCAGGGTGCCGCCGCCCACGTCCACGGCTTCGGTGTTACGCTTTTTCTCGGTGGATTCTGACGAGAAGATGGCCGCCAGCAGCTTGGGGTTGGCCAGTATGCCTTTGGGCTCGGCCGACGGGGTGCGGCTCAGTTTGCTGGCCGTTTGCAAGGTGAGCTTGAGCTTGTCGGCCGCAGGCTGCAGGCTGTCGGGCTGCTCGTAGACGGTGTTGGTGAATTGCTCGGCGGCTTCGGCGTATTTCTTTTGCAGCTGCTGCTTTTTCAGCTCGGCCGTGAGTTCGGGCTTCATGTCCTCAAAGCTTTTGAGCTTGGGCTGCTTGATGTCGACCACGCGAAGGATGTGAAAGCCAAACTCGGTTTCCACCAGCTCGCTGATCTCGCCGGCTTTGAGGGCAAAGGCCGCATCTTCAAAGGGCTTGACCATGGCCCCGCGCGCAAAGTAGTTCAGGTCGCCGCCGCTGCTGGCAGAGCCCGTGTCTTGGGAGTGCTTGCGGGCCAGCGCGGCAAAGGTGTCAGGGGCTTTTTTGGCGTCGGCCAGCACTGCTGCGGCTTTGGCCTTGGCGGCTTCGCGCTCGGCAGCGGGGGCTGCCTGGGGCGCGTTGATGAGGATGTGGCTGACGCGCCGCTCTTCTTTGGCGGCCAGGCTTTGTGCGTTTTGATCGTAGAAAGTGCGCAAGTCAGCGTCGCTCACCACCAGGGTTTTAGCGACAGCGTCTGCGTTGAGCACCAGGTATTCAATGTTTGCCGACTCAGGCGTTTTGAACTGGCTGAGCTTGTCTTGGTAGAACTTTTCAACCTCAGCTTCTGTGGGATCAATCTTGGCGGCGTAATCGGCCGGGTTCAAACGCACCCATTTGATGGCGCGCTTTTCAAAGTAAGCCCCCAGCGCCGTGTCTGCCGCGGCCGTGGTGAGCACGGCCGTGGCGGCCACGCCATTGAGCACTTGGCGGCTGGACATTTCGGCGCGCACGCTGGCTTCGAACATGTCAGGGCTCATGCCTTGGGCGCGCAGCAGCTGCTGGTATTTCTCCATGTCCAGCGAGCCATCGGCTTTGCGCAGCATGGCAATTTGGGGGTTGTTGTTCAACTCTTTGGCCAGCCGCTGGTTGCTGGCGCTCAGGCCGAGCTTGTCGGCGGCCGCGCCCACCACACGCTCGCGAACCAGGCGGTCAAGCGTGGCGTAACGCGCCTCTGGGGTGTCGAGCAGCTTGACGTCAAGCTGCGGCATGGAGGCGCGCAGGCGGTCCACCTCGTCGCGGTGGGCTGCATCCCACTGAGTCTGGGTGATCTCGCGCCCATCGACTTTGGCCACCACGGTCTTGGCCTCGGTGCGGGTGTAGTCGCTGACGCCCAACAAAACGAATGAGGGGACGATGAGCAAAAACAGCACACCCATCATGATCTTGTTGTGTTGGCGGATGAAGTCAAACATGTTGGTTTCCTGTGGGGCGATCCAGCGCCTGGGTGTGTACGAAGCCGGTCCTGACGCAAAAAAGGCGAACTTCATGTTCGCCTTTTTCAAAGAAGTTGATGGTGGGTGCTGAGGGGCTCGAACCCCCGACCTACGCCGTGTAAAGGCGGCGCTCTACCAACTGAGCTAAGCACCCATGTCAACTTGACTGTATCTGGTCCTTCAGTTCAATGCGTCCTTGAGCGCTTTGCCCGGACGGAACTTGGGACCAATGGCTTCTGCGATTTTAAGCTCAGCGCCAGTGCGTGGGTTGCGGCCCGTGCGCGCAGAGCGCTTGCCCACTTCAAAGGTGCCAAAACCCACCAGCGACACCGTGCCGCCTTCTTTCAAGGTGGTCTTCACGGCTTCAAGGGTAGCTTCCAAGGCGCGGGTGGCTGCAGCCTTGGAGATGTCTGCCTGTGTGGCAATGTGCTCTATCAATTCTGTTTTATTCACTTCAAGCCCTCGTGTGTATGGGAGCAGACAGGGCAGTCAGATGTGCGCTGCTGCCGGCCTGTGTTGCAGTCTCGTCTGAATGGAGTGAGGTAACTTTAAAAACTCCGCTGAGCCAACACATCCAGAAGCTCATCTGCAGTCAAGGGAGCGGATTCTATGCCGATTCGCTGACTGCGCCATGCGACTTTTTTCATGGCTGAAAGTCGGCCGCAAGGCGCTTGTCAGGCGTGACGGGGTTGAAATCAGCCCAGCGCCTGGGCAATGGCTTTGCCCACGTCTTGCGTGCTGGCTTTGCCGCCCAAATCGGGCGTGCGTGGCCCACCGTTGCTGGGCTCCAGCACAGTCTCAATGGCGCGCAGCACCGCGTCGTGGGCGTCTTTGTGGCCCAGGTGCTCAAGCATCATGGCGCCGCACCAAATTTGGCCAATGGGGTTGGCAATGAATTGACCGGCAATGTCGGGGGCTGAACCGTGCACGGGCTCAAACAGCGAGGGAAACTTGCCTTCAGGGTTCAAGTTGGCGCTGGGTGCAATGCCAATGGTGCCGGTGCAAGCGGGCCCCAAATCGCTGAGGATGTCGCCAAACAAGTTGCTGGCGACCACCACATCAAAAAAATCAGGCCGCTGCACAAAGTGCGCGGTCAAGATGTCGATGTGGAACTTGTCCAGCCGCAGGTTGGGGTAGCCCTTGGCCATCTCGGCCACGCGCTCGTCCCAGTAGGGCATTGAAATGGAGATGCCGTTGGACTTGGTGGCGCTGGTCAGGTGCTTTTTGGGTCGGGATTGCGCCAACTCAAAGGCGAACTTGAGCACACGGTCCACGCCAATGCGGGTGAACACCGACTCTTGCAGCACAAACTCGCGCTCGGTGCCCGGAAAGGCCCGCCCGCCAATGCTGGAGTACTCGCCCTCGGTGTTCTCGCGCACGATGTAAAAGTCGATCTCGCCGGGCTGGCGCGGGCTGCCATCGCGGCGCACCACGGGGCACACCACGCCTGGCATCAGGCGGGCGGGCCGCAGGTTGATGTACTGGTCAAACTCGCGGCGGAACAGCAGCAGCGAGCCCCACAGCGAGACATGGTCGGCAATTTTGTCGGGCCAGCCCACCGCGCCAAAGTAAATGGCGTCGTGGCCGCCAATTTGCTCTTTCCAGTTGTCGGGCAGCATTTGGCCGTGCTTTTCAAAATAGTCCCAGCTTGAAAAGTCGAAGTGGTCAAAGTGCAGGTCCAGGCCGAACTTGCGGGAGGCCGCCTCCATCACGCGCAGGCCTTCGGGCATGACTTCTTTGCCAATGCCGTCGCCTGCAATCACGGCAATGCGTTTTTTTCCAGCGGGTTTGTTCATCAAGATTCCTTCAAAAAAGTACGTTCAATTCAACCTAAATCCGGCAGTTGGGCGCGGCCGAGGGGCTGACGAAGCAGGTCTCTGGCTAGGCGCGAGTGCCCCCCGGACTGCCTGTCCGGGGGGTGCGAGCAACAACGCCAGAGGCCTGAGGCGGCAGACCTGCGGCCGTGCAGCGCTTTCACCCATGAGGTGAAGGTCGTCGTGAGCGCAAGTGTTTGATTCATCAAGTGTTTCAAGCGGAAGCAAGCGGCCAACTGCCGGGTTTAGGTTCAAGCGGCAGGGCGCGGCTGGCGCACCACCAGGGCCACGCCCACAGCGGTCAGCAGCGTGCCCAGCAAGGTGATGGGGGTAATCAGTTCGTCAAACAGCAGCCAGGCCATCAGTGCGGTGCTGGGCGGCACCAGGTAAAACAAGCTGGTGACTGAGGTGGCTGCACCCCGCTGAATCAGCAGGTAAAGCAAGGAGCTGGCGCCCAAGCTCAGGGCCAGCACGGCCCAGGCCATGGCGCCCATCAAATGCATGTTCCAGTCCATGGCTTGGGTCTCAAGAAAGGACAAAGGCAGCGTGAGCAGCAAGGCCGCAGTCAGCTGCACCACGCTGGCGGTGCGCACGTCGGTGGCTTGCAAAAAACGTTTTTGGTAAAGCGTGCCTGCCGTGATGGACAAGAGCGCCAAGCAGATGGCCGACAAGGTGAACATGCTGACCTCGGTGCCGGCCATGAGCTTGCGCCAGACCACCAGCACCAGGCCCATGAAGCCCAGCAGCAGACCCAGCCATTGCTGGCGCGACACACTTTTTTGGCCCATGTGCGAGAGCCACACCGCAGTGAGCACAGGCTGCACGCCCACGATCAAGGCCGCCAGCCCCGAGCCCATGCCATGCGCCATGGCCACCCACACGCCGCCCAGGTAGCCGCCATGCATGAGCAAACCGATGACGGCCAGGTGCCACCATTGACTGCGCTCAGCAGGCCAAAGAGGCCGTGAAATGCCTATCCAAATGCCAAAACACAGAATGGAAAACAGGTAGCGAAACACCAAAAAAGACAGCGGGGGCGCATGCGGCAGGCTGTACCTGGCCACAATGAAACCGGTGCTCCAGATCAGCACAAACACCGCGGGCATGGCGCGCAGCCAGGGGTTGACCGCCATGCCACTCATCAGGAACGGGCGCGAATTTCTGGAATGGCTTTGCGCAGGTAATACACCATGGACCAAACCGTGAGCACGGCAGACATCCAAATCAGCCAGGTGCCCCACACATGGGTGTTGATGAGGCCCAGCCACTCACCGTCATAGAGCAAAAAGGGAATGGCAACCATCTGCAGCACGGTTTTGACCTTGCCCAACATGTGCACGGCCACGCTCTTGGTGGCACCTATCAAGGCCATCCACTCGCGCAAGGCTGAAATAGCGATTTCACGGCCAATGATGATCAGAGCCACAAACACATCTGCGCGCTGCAATTGCACCAGCACCAGCAAGCAGGCGCAGACCAAAAACTTGTCGGCCACGGGGTCCAAAAACGCCCCAAATGACGAAGTTTGGTTGAGCTTGCGGGCCAAATAACCGTCTAACCAGTCGGTGGCGGCAAACACCACAAACATGATGGTGGCAATCAGGTTGCGCGAGGCCGGCGGCAAGTCCAGGTAGAACACACCGACGATCAGGGGGATCGCGATGATGCGCGTCCAGGTCATCAAAGTGGGTATGGTCCAGAACATGGCTTGATTTTGGCATGAGCCTGCCCACGCGCTGGCGCACAAGCACAGCGCAATGCGCTCAGTCAGTGAAAAAACTCAGTGCAAGGCGCGGTAAATGTCGTCGGCCAGGTCCTTGGAGATGCCTTCCACCGTGGCCAAATCCGCTGCACTGGCCGACGACACCCCGCGAATGCCGCCAAAGCGGCGCAGCAAGCTGGCGCGCTTTTTGGGGCCCACGCCGGCAATGTCTTCCAGCTTGCTGCTCACCCGCACCTTGTCGCGTTTGGCGCGCATGCCAGTGATGGCAAAGCGGTGGGCCTCGTCTCGGATTTGGGCAATCAGCATGAGCGCGGCCGAGTCGTGGCCCAGGTAGACCTTGTCGCGGCCATCGGCAAACACCAGTTCTTCTAAGCCGACCTTGCGGCCCTCGCCTTTTTCCACGCCCACAATCAGCCCCAAGTCCAGGCCCAGCGCCTCAAACACCTCGCGCGCCATGGACACCTGGCCCTTGCCGCCGTCAATCAGCACCAGGTCGGGCATGCGCAGCTTCACGTCGGTTTGGCCCTCGCGCAGCGACTCGGCCAGGGCGCTGTAGCGGCGAGTGAGCACCTGCCGCATGGCGGCGTAGTCGTCGCCCCCGGTGATGCCTTCAATGTTGTAACGCTTGTACTCCGCCCCTTGCATGCGGTGGCTGTGGAACACCACGCACGAGGCCTGGGTGGACTCACCGCCCATGTGTGAAATGTCAAAGCATTCAATGCGCAGCTGGTCTAGCTCGGTTTGCGGCAAGTCCAGCGCTTGGGCCAGCGCCCGCGTGCGCGCTTGCTGCGAGCCTTCTTCGGCCAGCAACCTGGCCAGCTGCAGGTCGGCGTTTTTTTGCGCCATGTCCAGCCAAATGCGGCGCTGCTCTCGCGGGTTGTGCACGGCCTGAATGCGCGCGCCCGCTTGCTCGCTCAGGGCCTGGATCAGCGCCTTGTCGACCTGGTGGCTCAGCAGCACCAAGGGCGGTGGCGCCACGCCAATGTAGTGCTGGGCCATGAAAGCCTCCAGCACCATCACCTCCACCTGGCGCGAGCGCACCTGCTTGGGCTTGACGGTCTGGTCCTCGGTCTCAAGCCCCACTTGCGCCTCTTGCGCCTCTTGCGCCAACTCGGCGTTGTCCAGGGCGGCCATGTCCACGGCGCTGTCCACATGGGAGGGAAAGCAGGCCCGGTCGCCCAGGTGCCGCCCGCCGCGCACCATGGCCAGGTTCACGCAGGCCCGCCCGCCATGGACCTTGACGGCCAAGATGTCTGCGTCCTTGTCGGTGTCCACCTCCATGGACTGCTGGTGCAGCACCCGGGAGATGGCGCGAATTTGGTTGCGCACGTCGGCCGCTTGCTCAAACTCCAGCCGCTCGGCGTGCGCCAGCATGCGCGACTCCAGCTCGGTCAAGATTTCTTGCGTTTGCCCGCGCAAAAAACGCTCGGCATTGGCCGTGTCTTGGGCGTATTGCTCGGCCGAGACCTCGCCCACACACGGGCCAGAGCAGCGCTTGATTTGAAACAACAGGCACGGCCGGGTCCGGTTGTTGAACACCGTGTCCTCGCAGGTGCGCAAACGAAACACCTTTTGCAACAGCAAGATGCTGTCTTTGACTGCCCAGGCGCTGGGGTAAGGGCCAAAGTAATGGCTCTTTTTGTCGACCGCGCCCCGGTAATAAGCCACGCGGGGGAACTGCCGTGCATCGGCGCCTCGGCCAGGCTCCTCGCCCAACTTGGTGGGCTGCACGGCGCTGAGCTTGAGGTAGGGGTAGCTTTTGTCGTCCCGAAACAAAATGTTGAACCTGGGGCTCAAGGTCTTGATCAGGTTGTTTTCTAGAATGAGCGCCTCGGCCTCGGAGCGCACCACCGTGGTTTCCATGCGCACAATGCGCCCAATCATCACGCCTATGCGCGTGCCGCCATGGTTTTTTTGAAAGTAGCTGCTGACGCGCTTTTTCAGGTTGCGCGCCTTGCCCACGTAGAGCACGCCGCCATCGGCATCAAAGTAGCGGTACACGCCGGGCAAGGCGGGCAAAGCGGCGACTTCGGCCAGCAAGGCTTGATGGGCGGCATCTAGGGCAGCATCAAGGGCGGTATCTGGGGCCGCTGCAACGCTGTCGATGACGGGCTCCATCGATGGGGCCGAGTTGGGAATCACCGTGTCATTCATGGGCGGAGGTCAGGAAAAATCAAGACTGGCGCAGCTCGGAGTGCTGTCGCAGCCAGTCGGCAAATTCAGCTTCAGACAAATCGCCCGCAGCCAGGGCAAGCATGGTCAATACACACTGCGCGTCGTTGGCCACCAAGGCCCAACCATTGAGCGCCAAAAACAACTCCACCGCCACAAAGGCCGTGCGTTTGTTGCCATCGACAAAGGGATGATTGCGCGCCAAGCCATAGCCGTAAGACGCCGCCAGGGCTGCGAAGTCTGGCGACTCGTAAGTAGCCAAGTTCAAGGGGCGGTTCATGGCCGATTCAAACAAGCCCTGATCGCGCACGCCACTGGCGCCCCCGTGTTCGACGAGCTGCTCCTCGTGCACCGCCAGCATGACCTGGCTGTCCAGCCAAACCCACTGGCCTGCCCCAGCGCTCATTTGGCCAACTCGCGCAACACCTGCCGACGCTCTTTCATGATTTTGCGGGCTGCGCTCATTTGTGTCTCAAAGTCAGCGTCGTAGGGCGTCATCATGACCGCGCCGTTGGCCGCCTCCGTCACAAACACCGTGTCGCCCTTTTCAAGCTTGAGCTTGGACAGCAGGTCTTTGGGCAAAATCACGCCGACGGAATTGCCAATTTGGGTCAGTTTGAGTGCGGTCATCATGGGCTCCATGTTTTAACGGTTGTTATATTAACGGCTTTCACCTGCCCCTGCGCATTGACTCTCGCCATGCCCGCCTCTCTTGTCTGGGATATTTTTTGCACTGTGGTGGACAACCACGGCGATTTGGGCGTGTGCTGGCGCCTGTCGTGCCAGCTGCGCGATGCTGGGCACCATGTGCGGCTGTGGGTGGACGATGCATCCGCCCTGGCCTGGATGGCGCCTGGCGCAACCCAGGGCCAGGAGCCGGGCATCACGGTCATCCCCTGGGCGCAAGCCTGTCAAGCCGAGCATGCCCAAGAGTGGCCGGCCGCCGATGTGTGGATAGAAGCTTTTGGCTGCGACTTGCCTGAAGCCTTTGTAGCCCATGAGGTGGCCCGCCGCGACCAGCCGCCCGTGTGGATCAACCTGGAGTACCTGAGTGCAGAGCCGCAGGTGGCCCGCCTGCACGGCCTGCCCTCCCCCGTCATGAGCGGGCCGGCCAAGGGCTGGACCAAGCACTTTTTTTACCCGGGTTTTGGCCCAGGCACAGGCGGTTTGCTGCGCGAGGCCGATTTGGCGGTCAGGCAGCAGGCCTTTGACCGTGCCGCTTGGCGCCGCCAACATGCGCCTGCCCTGCCCGCTCAAGGCTTGCTGGTCAGCCTGTTTTGCTATGAGCCGGCAGCGCTGCCCCACTTGCTGCAAGACTTGGCCGGCACGCCCAGCCATTTGCTGGTGACGCCCGGCCGCCCCCTCGCGGCGGTGCAACAGGCCCTGGCCACGGGCATGGCGCCACCGAGCTGGACCGCGCAGCTCGCCACCAGCCAGCTCGGCTTTGACCACATGCTCTGGGCCTGCGATGTGAACTTTGTGCGCGGTGAAGACTCGCTGGTGCGCGCCCTCTGGGCTGGGCAAGCCTTGGTCTGGCAGATTTACCCTCAGGATGACGACGCCCACCACGCCAAGCTGGAGGCGTTTTTGGACGTGCTGGAGGCGCCTGAGAGCCTTAGACACTTTCATCGGGTGTGGAACGGCACCGCGCCTGGCCCCCTGCCCAAGCTGGACGCGGCCACCTTGGCGCCATGGAGCGCCTGCGTGAAAGCGGCACGCAGCAAGCTATGGCCACACACCAGCCTGGTCGATCAGCTCACCGAACATGTGCAAAAGCGCCTGTCCTGGGCGCAGACTAGCAGTCCACAAGCCCAAAGCAGGCTCGGCGGTTAGAATATGGGGTTTGGCATTTCGCCTGAAACCCCATCTTTTCAGTCCGCTCTTATGAAAATTGCACAAGAAATCCGCGCCGGCAACGTCATCATGCATGGCAAAGACCCCATGGTTGTCCTCAAGACCGAATACAGCCGAGGCGGTCGCAATTCGGCCACCGTGCGCATGAAGCTCAAGAGCCTGATTGCCAACTTTGGCACCGAGGTGGTCTTCAAGGCCGACGACAAGATGGACCAGGTCATCCTCGACAAAAAAGAGTGCACCTACTCTTACTTTGCCGACCCCATGTACATCTGCATGGACACCGAATACAACCAGTACGAAGTCGAAGCCGAAAACATGGGCGACTCGCTGAACTACCTGCAAGACGGCATGGAACTCGAAGTGGTGTTCTACGACGGCAAAGCCATCTCTGTCGAGCTGCCCACCAGCGTGCAGCGCGAAATCACCTGGACCGAGCCCGCCGTCAAAGGCGACACCTCGGGCAAGGTGCTCAAGCCCGCCAAAATTTCCACAGGCTTTGAAATTGGCGTGCCCATTTTTGTGGCGCAAGGCGATGTGGTCGAAATCGACACCCGCACGGGCGAGTACCGCAAGCGCGTCTGAGCTGGCCTCACCCCTTCTAAAGGCTCCACCCGGGGCCTTTTTTCTTGGCTGTTTGTCACTGAGTCCCCATGAATCTGTTGCTGCGCATCATCGAGGTGATCGTGCCGGTGTTTTTCACCGTGGCGCTGGGCTACCTGTATGCCCGCCGCCACAAGCCGGACATGAAGACCTTCAACCAGATTGCGCTCGATGTGTGTGTCCCGCTGCTGACCTATTCGGCCCTGGCGTCGAGCAGCTTTCACCTGCAAGAGCACAGCGTGTTGCTGCTGGGCGGCGCGCTCACCATTTTGGGTGCAGGCCTGCTGGCCTGGCCCTTGGCCCGCCTGACCGGCACCCAGCCGCGCACCCTGGTGCCGGTGGTCATGTTCAACAACTGCGGCAACATGGGCTTGCCGCTGGCGCTGTTGGCCTTTGGCTCGCAAAACATGGGGCCGGCCGTGGCCTTGTTTGCCATCAGCAATTTGCTGCATTTCTCGGTGGGCGCGCGCATCACCAGCGCCCAGGCACGCACGCGCGACCTGCTGCTCAGCCCCCTGATGCTAGCCACCGTGCTGGGCTTTGCCAGCGCCTACTCGGGCCTGCGCCCGCCTGAGGTGGTCATCACCAGCATGCGCTTGCTGGGCGATGCTTCTTTGGCGCTGATGCTGTTCACCCTGGGCACCCGACTGACGGCGCTGAACTGGTCCAGCGCGGCCACCGGTGTATTGGGCGCTGTGGCCAGACCCCTGGTGGGGCTGGCCGTGGCGCTGCCCTTGGCCTGGGCGCTGGATTTGCAAGGCGTGGCCCGCAGCCAGTTGCTGCTGTTTGCCGCCCTGCCCCCGGCCGTGCTGCAGTTTATTTTGGCCGAGCGCTTTAACCAAGAGCCGGAAAAGGTAGCCGCCATGGTGCTCTTGGGCAATGCGCTGGCGCTGGTTTTTGTGCCGATTGCTCTGTCCATGGGCTTGTAGGGCACGCTGACAAGCTGATCCATGGCAGTGGGCCAAAATCGGGCCATGGAAAACACACAAAACTTATCAGCCAGTCGCCTGGCCGACGCTTGGGCCGAGCTTCAGGTGCAAGCCAACAGTGGCACACCCTTGCAAGCCGACGCCTACCGCCTGGCCTTTGCCGACCCCGAGTTCTTGCTGCGCCGCGAAACCCGTGGCTTGCGCATGCAACTGGAAATGCTCAAACCCGACTTGGAGCAGCAGCGCCTGGGCATTGAGCACACCATTGTGGTGTTTGGCAGCGCCCGCTTTGTGCCGCAAGACGTGGCCGAGTCTGGCTTGGCCCAAGCGCGTGCGGCAGGCCAGGCCCAAGACATCGCGCGGGCAGAGCGCGCGCTGCGCAACTCGGTGCATTACGAGCAGGCCAGGCGCTTTGGCAAACTGGTGGCCGAGCACAGCAAGCACTGCTCGGCGCATGAGCAACTGCACATTTGCACAGGGGGCGGCCCCGGCATCATGGAGGCGGCCAACCGGGGCGCGCACGAAGCGGGCATGGCCAACGTGGGGCTGAACATTGCCCTGCCCCACGAGCAGCATTCCAACCCCTACGTGACGCCTGAGCTGAACTTCAAGTTCCACTACTTTGCGCTGCGCAAACTGCATTTCATGATGCGCGCCAAAGCCTTGGTGGCTTTTCCCGGTGGGTTTGGCACGCTGGACGAATTGTTTGAGGTCATCACCTTGGTGCAAACACGCAAGGCCAAGCCAGTGCCCATTATTTTGTGCGGCACCGACTATTGGAAGCGCTTGTTCAACCTGGAGGTGCTGGTGGAAGAAGGCGCCATTTCGCCGGAAGACTTGGACCTGTTCACCTACCAAGACACGCCCGAGGCGGCGTGGCAGACCATCAAGGACTTTTACAAGCTCTGAGTCGCTTTGCGCGCAGCCAAGGCATCGCGCAGCGACCAGGCCGAGCGCGAGCCCAGGCCCACGGCCGCGCCCACCACCCAAAAGACCCCAGCGCTGCCTATCAACGCGCTGACCGAGCCGAACAGAACAGGCACGACCACGCTGGAAGCGGTCACGGCCATCATGCGCAAGCCAAGGGCCTCACCGTGTCTGTGGGCAGGCGTGATTTGGTGCAAGGTGCTCATGACCATGGGTTGCACCACCCCCAGGGCCATGCCCAGCACCACCGAGCACGCGGCCATGCCCCAGGCCCCGGGCATGAAAGGGTAAGCCGCAAACACGGCTGTTGTCACCAGCATGGAGCCGGCGATCACCGCCCACTCTTGCAGGCGCTCGGCCATCAAGGGCATGAGCACGCGTATGCCGGTGGCGGCCAAGGCAAAGGCGCCCAAAATTGCACCAATGGCCGAGGCATTCATGCCGCGCTCCACCCCTATGAGGGGAACAATCAACAAGTGCACGTCCCAGCAGGAAGACACCAACCAGTTCACCAGCATGAGTTTGGCAAAACACCGGTCTTTGAGCAGGTCCCAAGCCCTCAAACTGGCGCCGGTCTCGGTCTCGGTCTTGACGGGCTGGCTGTTGGGCGCCTCCTGAACGCGGCGCAGCAGCAGCCAGGTGAGCCAAGGGAAAATCGCCATCAAGGCGAAGGCCGCCTGGTAGCCCAACATGCTGCCGGGCGCGGGGCCGGCGTGGTCAATCAACAAGCCCACGGCCACAGGGCCCAGCACGTTAGAGACAGCCGGGCCTATGGCCAGCCAGCTGAAAACCTGGCGCAATTGCGCACCGCCTGCGGCCATGCGGCCCACATGGCGCTGCAGCGCAATCACGGCGCAGCCCGCCGCGCCGCCACAGAGCAAAGCCGTCAGGCACAGCACCGGGTAAATGGGCCACACCACAGCCAACGCTGCGCCCAAGCTGGCCGCCATGATGCTCAGGCGCACCGGCTTGAGCAGGCCGTGCCGGTCGGCATAGCGCCCGGCGGGAATGGCCAGCACCACCTGCGTGAGCCCAAAAAACGCCAAGAGCAAGCCCACGGCGGCGGGGCTGTAGCCTTCGCGCAGCATGAGCAAGGGCGCGGCCATGCGGGTGCCCGACATGGTGGCGTGCAAGAACAGCTGCGCCGAGATCAGCTGAAACAGTTGGGCGCCCAGGGTTTTAATGGGCACGCTCCTCGGTCATGTCATCTTCTTGCGACCCGGGCTCGGCCAGCGCGACAGAGTCCAGCGGCTGCAGGGGCAGCAAGCGGGCCGACTCATCCTCCGGCAGGGCTTGCACCTGCTGGAGCGCGCGGCCCATCACGCGGCTGCGGCGCTCGGCGTTGTCCAGGGTGTTGAGCACTGTTTGGGTTTGGGTTTTGATGCGGGCCAAGACCTCGCCGAACTTGCCGAATTCGGTTTTGACCGCGCCCAGCACCTGCCACACCTCGCTGGAGCGCTTTTCCAGCGCCAAGGTGCGAAAGCCCATTTGCAGCGAATTGAGCATGGCCAGCAAAGTGGTGGGGCCGGCCAGCACCACCCTGCAGTCGCGCTGCAGCGACTCGGTCAGGCCAGGCCGGCGCAGCACCTCGGCGTACAGGCCCTCGGTGGGCAAAAACAAAATGGCAAAGTCTGTGGTGTGCGGCGGCGAGATGTATTTGTCGCAAATGCTGCGCGCTTCCAGCCGAATGCGCACCTCCAGAGCCTTGGCCGAGGCCTCGGCCGCAGGCGCATCGGCGCGGCCCTGGGCGTCGAGCAGGCGCTCGTAGTCCTCGTTGGGGAACTTGGCGTCAATCGGCAACCAAATGCCTTCGCCGCTGTCCAGGCGGCCGGGCAGCTTGATGGCAAAGTCCACGGTGTTTTTGCTGCCAGGAACAGTGGCCACCTGGGCCGAGTACTGCTCCACGGTGAACACTTGCTCAAGCAAGGCCGCCAGCTGCGTTTCGCCAAAAATGCCCCGGGTTTTGACGTTGCTCAAGAGGTGTTTCAAGTCGCCCACGCCTTGCGCCAGGGTCTGCATTTCACCCAGGCCCCTGTGCACCTGCTCAAGCCGCTCGGCCACTTGCTTGAAGCTTTCAGTCAAGCGCACTTCAAGTGTGCTTTGCAGCTTTTCGTCCACCGTGGCGCGCATTTGGTCCAGCTTTTTCTCGTTGCCTTCTTGCAAGGCGCCCAAGCGCTGCTCCATGGCCAGGCGAATCTCGGCCAAACGCTGGCCCTGCAGCTCGGCGAGTTGGCTTTGCTGCTTGGCCAAGTCTTCGGCAAAGCGGCGCAGCGCCTGGTCTTGGGCCTCGCGCGCCTGGGCCAAGCTGTGCCCCAGCGCTTGGCTGCCGGCCAGGGCCTGCTGCGTCAAGGCTTGGGTGGTGGTCTGCAGGGTTTGAGCCACTTGCTGCTGCATGGCCGCCAGCTGCACGCGGAAAGAGTCAATCTGCTCGTTTTGCGTGCGGGCCACGTCGCCAGACTGGGCCAGCAGCGCTTGCTGGAACAGATTCAGGGTTTGGGACAGCTCAGACCGCGTGCCCTGGGCACTGGCCTGCACTTCGGTGCGCAGCCCGCGCTCCAAGCGTTCGTTGGCGTCTTTGAGCTGGGCCATGTTTAGCAGCAAGGCCGCCTGGGTGGGGTCGGCCCCGGCGTGCGAACGCTTGAGCAAGAAAAGCAAGAGGCAAAAGCTGGCCAGCGCCAGGGCTGCAATCACGTACAGCAGCAAATACTCGGTCATAAGCGTCTATTGTCGGCCTCTTCATGGGCCTGCGCGCCATGCAGGCCGACGCCACAGACGCAAAAGCGACCGCTCAGGGGGTGCGCGGGTCTGGGTTCAAGGGCGTCAGCAGCGGCTGGCCCGAGAAAAAGGCCAGCAGGTTGTCGGCGGCCAAGCCCGCCATGGCCAGGCGGGTGGGCATGGTGGCGCTGCCAATGTGCGGGGTCAGCACCACGTTGGGCACGTCCAGCAGGCCGGGGTGCACCATGGGCTCGCCCTCAAACACGTCCAGACCTGCAGCGGCAATGGTGCGGTTTTTAAGCGCCACGGCCAGGGCCGCGTCGTCCACAATGCCGCCGCGCGCAATGTTCACCAGCGTGGCCGTGGGCTTCATTTGGGCGAGTTCTGCCGCCCCAATGGCGTGGTGCGAGGCGGCGCTGTAAGGCAGCACCAGCATCAGGTGGTCGGCCTGGGCCAGGAGGTGGTCCTTGCTGACGTACCTGGCCTTGCACTCGGCTTCGAGCTCAACGCTCAAGCGCGAGCGGTTGTGGTAGATCACCTTCATGCCAAAGCCCAGGGCACCACGGCGGGCAATGGCCTGGCCAATGCGGCCCATGCCCAAAATGCCCAGGGTGGCACCATGGATGTCGGAGCCGGCGAACATGTCGTAGCTCCAGCGGTTCCACAGGCCTGCGCGCAGGTAATGCTCGCTCTCGGCCATGCGGCGGGCAGTGGCCATCATGAGCGCAAAGCCCAGGTCGGCGGTGGTCTCGGTCAGCACGTCGGGCGCGTTGGTGGCCACCACGCCAGCGGCCGTCATGGCGGGGATGTCAAAGTTGTTGTAACCCACAGCCATGTTGGCGCAAATGCGCAGCTCGGGGCACGCGGCGAGCACCTCGGCGTCAATGCGGTCGGTGCCGGTGGTGAACACGCCCTGCTTGCCTTGCAGCTTGGCCACCAGTTCGGCTTTGGTGAACAGCACGTCTTCTTGGTTGGCCTCGACCTCGGCCACGGTTTGTAAGCGCTCAATGATCTCGGGAAAGACGGCGCGGGCCATCAGGATGCGGGGTTTGTTCATGGTGTTTCAGGGGTTTCAGGTCAACGGAACCAGATCAAGCTCATAAGGATAAACAAGGGCAAGAGCACCACGCCCGACCAGGCCATGTAGCCAAAAAAGCTGGGCATGCGTATGCCCCGGTCTTCGGCAATGGCCTTGACCATGAGGTTGGGGGCATTGCCTATGTAGCTGTTGGCCCCCATGAACACGGCGCCCGCAGAAATGGCGGCCAAGGTAGGGGCCAGCGTGGTCATCAGCTCCTGGGCGTTACCACCAGCGGTGTTGAAAAACACCAGGTAAGTCGGCGCGTTGTCCAAAAAGGAGCTGAGCAAGCCGGAGGCCCAAAAGTACATGAAAGGATCGGGCTGGCCGTTAGGCAGCGTGACCGCCTGCACCACGGCCGAAAACGGGCCCGAGGTGCCCGCCTTGAGCATGGCAATGACGGGGATGATGGTGACAAAAATGCCCGCAAACAGCTTGGCCACCTCTTGCATGGGCGCCCAAGAAAAATCGTTGTCCGCGTGCACTTTGGCAGGCGTCAAGCGCAGCGACACCAGCGTCACCACCAGCAGCCCGATGTCGCGCACCAAGCCAGGCAAGCCCACTTGCGTGCCAGCAATGTCAAAGACCACGCTCGACTTCCAAAAGCCGCTCATCAACACCAAGCCCATGATGGCCAGCAGCAGCACAAAGTTAAAGCCGCCGTCAAAGCCAATGCGGCGCGTGTACGGCGTCGGGTCCACGGGCAGCACGCCCTCGCGCTTGTAAAACCAGCTGTCGATCAACCAAAAAATAAGCAGCAAGCTGCCAATCAGGAACAGTGTTTGAGGCAGCAGCGCGCGAACAGTCCAGAAAAAATCAACTCCCTGCAAAAACCCCAAGAACAGCGGCGGGTCGCCCAGCGGCGTGAGCGAGCCACCCGCGTTGGACACGATGAAGATGAAAAACACAATCACATGCGCTTTGTGCTCGCGGTTGTCGTTGGCGCGTATCAGCGGGCGCAGCATGAGCATGGAGGCGCCCGTGGTGCCCATGAAGCTGGCCAGTACCGCGCCTATGAGCAAAATCAAGCAGTTCAAGGCCGGCGTGCCGTGCAAGTTGCCGCGTATATAAATGCCGCCTGCCACTGTGAACAAGGCAGTGAGCAACAAAATAAAGGGGATGTACTCGCCAAAAAGCACATGCACCAGCGCCACGCCTGCGCTGCCCAGGCCCTGGCTGAGGGCGTAGGGGATCAAAAAGGCCAGCGCCCAGGCGGCCGTGATCTTGCCGTAATGGTGGTGCCACAGCCGGGTGGCCAGCAAGGGCAGGACGGCAATCGACAACAGCACGCCCGCAAAGGGCAAGCCCCACCAGGCCGAAAGTTGGCTGCCATCGAGTTGGGCGGTCCAGCCCAAGACAGGACTGGCGGCGGCCAGCATGGCCAACAGGGCTTTGATGAAAACCGTCATGGGGATGTGTCCTCCAATTTCAGAGCTGGCATTGTGTCCAAAGCCAAGGTGGGCGGCGCGGGCCAGAGCAGCAAATCCTCTGTCATCGGTCTCAGACCGGGTCGCTGATGTCAAACACCTGCCGCAGGTAGGCCAGGTATTTTTCGTCTTCGCACATGTTCTTGGACGGCGTGTCCGACAGCTTGGCCACGGGCTGGCCGTTGCAGCGCGTCATCTTGATGACGATTTGCAGCGGCTCGCAGCCCAGGTCGTTGGTCAGGTTGGTGCCTATGCCAAAAGCCAGCTGGCAGCGGCCGCTGAACTGGCGGTACAGCTCAATGGTTTTGGGCACCGTGAGGCTGTCGCTGAAGATCAAGGTCTTGGTCAGCGGGTCCACGCGCTTGTTTTTGTAGTGGTCAATCAGGCGCTCGCCCCAGGAGAACGGGTCGCCACTGTCATGGCGGGCGCCGTCAAAGAGCTTGCAAAAGTACATGTCAAAGTCGCGCAAAAAAGCGTCCATGCCGTACACGTCGCTCAGCGCAATGCCCAAATCACCCCGGTACTCTTTGGCCCAGGACTCAAAGCCAAAAATCTGGCTGTCACGCAAGCGCGGCCCCAAGGCCTGGCAAGCCTGCAGGTACTCGTGGGCCATGGTGCCCAGCGGCGTAAGACCCAGCTTCATGGCAAACAGCACGTTGCTGGTGCCCGCCAACTGCCCTTGTGGCCCTGAGCCCAGGCGGGCATTGAGGGTGCGCAGCACCTCTTCGTGCCAAGCCACTGAATAGCGCCTGCGGGTGCCGTAGTCGGCAATTTTCAAGGCCTCCAGGTCGCCTTCTTTGAGCTGGCCAATCTTGGCGTCAAGCCGCTGGCGGCCCTGCACAAAGTCAGGCAGCTTTTGGGTGTGGCGAAAGTACACCTCGTTGATGATGGCCAGCACCGGAATTTCAAACAAGATGGTGTGCAGCCAGGGCCCGCGGATGGTGACGTCGATCTCGCCTGAGGGCAAGGCGCTGATCTGCACGTACTTTTCATTGAGCCGAAACAGCCCCAAAAAGTCCACAAAGTCGCTTTTGACAAAGCGCATGGAGCGCAGGTAGCCCAGCTCGGCGTCCTGAAATCGCAGGCTGCACAAGGCCTTGATTTCCTCGCGAATCTCGCTGGCCATGGGCGCCAGCGGAAAAACACCAGCCGCGCCTGCGTTGCGGCACTTGAAACGGTACTCGACCTGCGCCCCCGGGAACTGATGCAGCACCACCTGCATCATGGTGAACTTGTACAGATCGGTGTCGAGCAGGCTGGTGATGATCATGGCTGACGCAGGCGAAAAAGCTTACTCGGCGCCTAAAAAGTCCACTTCAAAGAGCAGCGTGGCGTTGGGCGGAATCACGCCGCCAGCGCCTCGCGCGCCGTAGCCCAGCTCGGGCGGAATCACCAAGCGGCGGGTGCCACCGGCGGACATGCCTTGCACGCCTTCGTCCCAGCCGCGAATGACTTGGCCGGCACCCAGCGCAAATTCAAAGGGCTCGCCCCGGTCTTTGCTGGAGTCAAATTTGGCGCCCGCCACGCCGTTTTCGTAGAGCCAGCCGGTGTAGTGCACGCGCACATATTGGCCGGCTTTGGCAATGGCGCCCGTGCCCAGCACCGTGTCTTCGTAGTTCAGGCCGGAGGCCGTGCTTGTCATGCCCATGACTGTCCTTTCAAGGTAAATGTGTGACTGTACCTGCAAGCAAATGCACCACCCGGTCGGCTGCTTGCACCACCATGCGATTTTGCTCGGCCACCAGCAGGCCCAGACCTTCGCTGCGCAAGGCCAGCAAGGCATCTCTTATGGATTCAACCAGCAGCGGTGAAATGCCCTCGCAAGGCTCGTCGAGCAGCAAGAGGCGCGGCGAGGTCATGAGCGTGCGGGCCATGGCCAGCAGCTGCTGCTCGCCGCCGCTCATGAGGCCTGCGGGTCTGTCCAGCATGGGTTGGAGCAAGGCAAAGCG
Source organism: Polaromonas sp. YR568 (assembly GCA_945878995.1). GTDB lineage: Bacteria > Pseudomonadota > Gammaproteobacteria > Burkholderiales > Burkholderiaceae_C > Polaromonas. The sequence goes on from CAMCUN010000056.1 coordinate 21,726, forward strand.
CTCCAGCACCCAGGCCTGGCGCGCCTCGCAGCCACGCCCCCCTGCCACGCGCAGGTTCTCGCGCACGCTCATGGCCGAAAAAAGCCGCCTGTCTTCGGCCACATAGCCCAGCCCGGCGCGGGCGCGTTGGTAAGCCGGCCAAGCTGAGATGTCTTGCGCGGCCGCGCCCGGCGCTTGCCAGCGCACGCTGCCGCGCGTGCGCACCTCCAGGCCCATGAGCGACTTGAGCAGGGTGGACTTGCCCGCGCCGTTGAGGCCCTGGAGCACCACCATTTCGCCGGCGCGCACCTCAAGGTCAATGCCAAACAAAGCCTGGGCCGGACCGTAAAAAGCCTGCAGGCCGCGCACCTCAAGCATGGGGCTGCTCCTCGGTGCCTAAAAAATCCAAGCCGCTGTGCCCCAGGTAGCGCGCTTGCACCACCGGGTCGCGGGCAATCTGCGCAAAGCTGCCTTGAGCAGCCAGCCGCCCTTCAATGAGCACCAGCACGCGGTCGGCTAAGCCGGCCACCGCGTCCATGTTGTGCTCGGTGTAGAGCACCGTCAGCCCGTCATTGGCCAATTGGCGCACCCACTGCATCAAGCTTTGGCGTTCTTGCCCAGCCAGACCTGCGGCAGGCTCGTCGAGCAGCAGCAAACGGGGGCCGGCGGCCAGCGCCAGCGCCAGCTCCAGCCGCTTTTTGGCGCCGTAAGGCAAGCTGGCAGCCTCGTGCTCGGCCACCCCTTCAAGGCCGGCCTGGGCCAGCAAGGCATGGGCTTGGGGCAGGTGGCAGGCGCTCAGCGGCTGCAGGGCAAGCCATTGGCCCAGGCTGGCTTGCAAGGCCAGCTGCAGGTTCTGTTGCACGCTGAGGGCCTCAAAAATTTGCGCCACTTGAAAGGTGCGAGCCACGCCGCGCACCAAACGCTCGCGGGGCTGCAGGCCCAAGAGCGACTGGCCTTGCCACAGCACCTGCCCGGCCGTGGGCACCTGCTGGCCCGCAATGCACGCAAAGCAGGTGGACTTGCCCGCGCCGTTGGGGCCAATCAAGGCCACGCATTCCCCTGAAGCCACCTCAAAATCCACGCCGTCCACGGCCTTGACACCGCCAAAATGGCGCACCAGGCCGCGCACCTGCAGCTTTGAATCGCTCATGGGGCCACCTTGGACTGCACCCGCAATTGGCGCAGCCGCCTGGGCAGCGACAGCAAGCCCGAAGGCGCCGCCACCATGATGAGCATGATGGCCAGCCCCAGCAGGCCGCGCCAGTAGCTCAGCTCGCGGCCCAACTCGGCCGACAAATAGCTCAGCAGCAGCCCGCCCGTGACCGCGCCCCACCATTGGTGCACACCGCCCAGCAGCACCACCAGCAGCGCGTCCACCGACATGGCCACCCCCGCCGCTGAGGGAAACACCGCGCCCTTGTGCGCGGCAAACAAGGCGCCGGCCAAGCCGGCCAGGGCCGCACTGAGCACAAACACGCGGTACTTAAGGGCATTGACCGGCAGGCCCGAGGCCTGCGCGCGCAGCGGCGCATCGCGCAGGGCCTGGAGAGCTGCGCCCTGCACCGACAGCGCCAGCCGCCGCAGCAGCCACAAGCAGGCCAAGGTCAGCGCCACCAAGCCCAGGTAAAAAGCCCCCTGCCCTTCAGCCGTGACCAGGCGCAAACCAATCAAGCCGTTGTCCCCGCCCGTCAGCGCCACCCACTGGGAAGCCGCCGCCCACACCACCTGGGCCAGCGCCAGCGACAGCATGGCCAGGTACACGCCTGCACTGCGCACCACGGCCGCGCCAAACAGCGCCGCCAGCGTGGCGGCCGCCGCCATGCCCACGGCAGCCGCCACCGGCAGCGAGGCACCCCAATGCAGGTGAGACAAAGCCGCGCCATAAGCGCCCAAGGCAAAGTAAGCTGCGTGGCCAAAGCTCACCAGCCCGGCCAGGCCCATCATGGCCTGCAGGCTGATGCCAAAGAGCACCAGCACCATGGCGTCCAGCGCCAAGGTTTGCCAGTACGGCCCGCCCGCCCAAGCCCAGGCAGCCAAGGCCAAGAGCGTGATCACGGCCAACGCCGTGGCGGGGGTTGACAGGTGCAAGCCGCGAAAGACCTGGGCCGGCTCGCGCGCGCCTGCGTCTGGCGTGCCTGCGCGCCCCGCCAGGCCCTGGGGCCTGAACACCAGCACCAGCGCCATGGTCAGGAACACCAGCACCAATGTGGCCTGGGGCAGCCACGCAATGCCCAGCGCGTGCACCAACCCAATGAGCACGGCGGCGGCAAAAGCACCGCCTATGCTGCCCAGGCCACCGGTGACCACCACCACAAAGGTCTCCACGATCATGGCCATGTCCATTTGCAGGTGCGCGGGCTCGCGCGGCATTTGCAAAGCGCCGGCCAGCCCGGCCAGCCCGCAACCCAGCATGACGGCGCCCAGCATCAAAGGTTTGGGGTTGACGCCCAGAGCGCCCAGCATCTCGCGGTCTTGGGTGGCCGCGCGCAGGCGCTGGCCAAACAGCGTGCGCGTGAGCAACAGGTGCAGGCCCAGCCACACCAACGGGCCCAGCAGCATGAGCACCAACTGGTACACCGGGAACAGCTCGCCGCCCAAGTCCACCGCGCCTTTGAGGCCAGGAAAGCGCGGTGCAAAGACCTCCCCGTTGCCAAAAGAAAAGCGCATGGCGTCGTGCAGCGCCAGGGTCAAGCCAAAAGTGGCCACCAGTTGGTACAACTCGGGCACGCCCACCATGCGGCGCAGCAGCAAGACCTCGGCCAGCCCGCCCACCAGCGCCGCCACGGCGGCACCCATCACCATGGCCAGCAGGTACATGCCCGCACTCTCGCCCCATGCTGGAAACCAGTTGGTGACCCAGTGGGCCGTGAACAAGGCGCCCAGCATGAAAAAGCTGCCGTGCGCAAAGTTGACGATGCGCGTCACTCCAAAAATCAGCGTGAGGCCGGCGGCCATGAGGAACAAGGTGCTGGCATACGACAAGCCGCCCAGCACCTGCACCAAAGAAAGGGAAGCCGTCATGGCTCAACGTGGCGGGCCGCCACAGGCGACGCGCATCAGTCCAGCCACTGAGTAAGTTGCTCGGCAGGCACGCGGGGGGTGTAAAAGTCGTTGATCAAGGCGCTGTCGTCGGCATAGCCCAGGGCCATGCCGCAGACCAACATTTCGCCAGAGCCCGCGCCTATGTGCGGCAAGATGATCTTGGCAAAACTGTTCCAGGCCGCTTGTGGGCAGGTGTGCAAGCCCTGGCCACGGGCGGCCAGCATGATGTTTTGCAAAAAGAAACCGTAGTCCAGCAAGCTGCCCCGGCCCAAGACCCGGTCTATGGTGAACATGAGGCCCACGGGCGCGTCAAAAAACCTGTAGTTGCATTGGTGCTGCGCGTGCATCTTGTCTTTGTCGCCCTTGGTGATGCCCAAGAGGCCATACAGGCCCCAGCCGTTTTCACGGCGGCGCTCTATGTAAGGCGAGACCCAGTTGGCCGGGTAGTAGTCGTACTCTTCTTTGTACTCGGCGGCCAGCGCAGGGTTGGCGCGCATGGCTTCGTGGGCCGCGCACACCTTGTCGGCCAAGCCCTGGCGGCTGGCGCCCTGCAGCACGTAGGTGCGCCAAGGCTGGGTGTTGGTGCCCGAGGGCGCGCGCGTGGCCAAGGCCAGGATGTGCTCGATTTTTTCGCGCTCCACGGCGCGGGGCAAATAGCCGCGCACCGACATGCGGCTGGCAATGGCGGCGTCCACGTCCAGGGCGGGTGCGCTCAGGGGAAGGGGATTCTTGCTCAAGTCAATGTCTCCAAGACGGCTAAAAATTCAGGGGCCAAAGCACGCGGACGGCGGCTTTCGCGGTCCACATACACATGCACAAAGTGGCCCTTGGCCGCGCACAAGGCGTCCTCTGGACCGTCGGCCGCAAACAAGGCCACCTCGTAGCGCACGCTGGCGCTGCCTATGTGCGCCACCCGAATTCCAGCCAGCACAGGCTGCGGAAAGGCCAGCGGCGCAAAGTAGTCGCACTGCGTCTGCACCACCAAGCCTATGGACTGGCCGGCATGGATGTCGAGCACGCCGCGGGCCATGAGGTGGCTGTTGACGGCCGTGTCAAACCAGCTGTAGTACACAACGTTGTTGACATGGCCGTACACGTCGTTGTCCGACCAGCGCGTGCTGATGGGGCAAAACGCGCGGTAAGCGCTGCGCGGCTCAGGCTGGGGGCGAGGGGTGGGTGGGGCAGACATGCGGGGCAGTGGCAAAGACGAGGGGCGGGTGGCTGGGCACTGAACAAAAGCAGCTCAGGGTTGGGCACAAAGTGTGGCGTCAGGTTGGCAGAGATTTTGCCAGTGAAAGTCAAGGCCAAGCCCAGCCAGCGCTAGACCACAGCCGCCTGCCAACGCTGCCAATAGCCCAGGGCCACCGCAAAGGTGTTGAGCTGCACCTGCACGGTGTCGTCCATGTTCACGCCGTAGCCACCGGCCATGGCAAAAGCCAGGGGAATGCGGCGCTGCCAGGCCCAATCGAACACGCGCCTGTCGCGGGCCTCCAGGCCGTCAAAGCTGAGCGCCAATCGGCCCAGGCGGTCGCCCTCGTGCGGATCGGCCCCGGCCAGGTAAATCACCAGGCCAGGGGCAAAGCGGCGGTCCAGCTCTTCCAGGGCGAGTTCCAGCGCTGCGAGGTAAGCACTGTCGCCGCAGCCATCGGGCAAGTCCACGTCCAGGTCGCTGGGCTCTTTGCGAAAGGGAAAGTTCTTTTCCCCGTGCAGCGAGAGTGTGAACACGCTGGCATCGTTTTTAAAAATACGCGCCGTGCCATTGCCTTGGTGCACGTCCAAATCAATCACCGCCACCTGCAGCCCGGGCTGCTGCCGGCCATGCAGGCGCGCCCACTCGGCCTGCATGAGGCGAGCGGCCACGGCGGCGTCATTGAAGACGCAAAAGCCCCCGCCTTGGTCGGCGCTGGCGTGGTGGGTGCCGCCGGCCAAGTTGGCGGCCAGGCCTGCAATTGCGGTGCCTGAAAGCCCCAGGGCCGTGCGCGCGGCAGCCACGGTGGCGCCCACGGAGCGCCTGGAGCGTTCCACCATTTGATCGCTCCAAGGAAAGCCAATCTCGCGCTGCGCCGCAGCAGACAAGGTGCCGGTTTTGATGGCTTCGATATACCCAGGGGTGTGAGCCAAGGCCAGCTCGCCGTCGGTGGCGGCAGGCGCGCCTTGCATGCTCACCTGGGGCAGGGCCGACTGCAAGCGCTCGCGCAGGCGTGCGTACTTGGCCATGGGAAAGCGATGGCCAGCAGGCAGGGGCAGCACAAATTGGTCGGCGTAAAAGGCTTGCAAAGCAGTCTCAAGCAAAAACCGCCCGGATTGTGCACCGATTGAGAAATAGGTCGCCCCGCCTAAAAATGTTGCATTGCAGCAAAAGCACTTGCAATGCAGGTTTTATTGTCTATACTTGAACCAATGTTGCAGCGCAGCAAAATGGCATTCAACATGATGCTTGCTGAACAACAGCAGCCCAAAATCAATTTAAAGGAGATATGAATATGTTGACCGCAGAAAAAGTCCTGGCTTCCCAGAAAGCGTCCCTCGAAACCCTGTTCGGCCTGACCCAAAAAGCCTTTGAAGGCGTGGAAAAGCTGGTCGAGCTCAATATGCAGGCGTCCAAAGCCGCCCTGTCTGAGTCTGCCAACCACACCCAGGCCATGCTCAGCGTCAAAGACGCCCAAGAACTGATGGCCCTGCAAGCCGGTCTGATGCAGCCCCTGGCTGATAAAGCCGCTGCCTACAGCCGCCACCTGTATGACATCGCCAACGGCACAAGCGCCGAATTCAGCAAGGCCGTAGAAGCCCAAACCGCCGAGATGCAATCGAAGTTCGCGGGCATGGTCGACAACGCCACCCAAAACGCCCCCGCTGGTTCCGAGACCGCTGTGGCTGTCATGAAAAACGCAGTGGCCGCCGCCAACCACGCATACGAGACAGTGCAAAAAGCCGTCAAGCAAGCCTCTGAGATGGCTGAAGCGAATCTCAATTCCGTCACCAACACGGTTGCCAAAACCAGCGCCAAAAAGCGCTGATCTGGCTGGTGAGATGACTGCACAAGTCTTCTGGGAACGCCTTTAAAAAGGTTATCAGAAAACGCAGAAAGCCCGGCCGTGATGCTGGGCTTTTTTTATGGACGGACGACTGGGCTTGTCTTTGTAGGAGCCAGCCTGTTGGCGAATTGTGGCGCTGAACGTGATTTGCCTCAGGCAAAGATTCGCTTGCAGGCAAGCTCCTACAGGGTGAAAACCATTCTTGGGTCTTTGTAGGAGCCAGCCTGCTGGCGATAGGCCATAAAAAATTGCTTTTGGCACTTGGTTCTCCTCAATCCGCACCCCTACCATGACGCTTCACGGAGGGTTGATCCATGACGCACGAGGCTCGCGCTCACCAATTGCGGTTTGGTCGTTTTTCTCAGCCACAAGGCGTGTACCTGGTGACGACCGTGACGCTGCACAGGGTGGCTGTGTTTGCCAATTTCAATGCAGCCCGTCAGCTTGTCCAGGTTCTGCATCACCCTGACGTTGAAGCCAGGGCACACACGCTGGCGCATGTGGTCATGCCGGACCATCTGCATTGGCTGATGCAACTCGTAGGCAGTGACAGCCTGTCGCAATGCGTACAGCGCATGAAGTCGCTTTCCACCAAAGCGGTGGGCCCTGACCTTTGGCAAAAGGGTTTTCACGACCGTGCCCTGCGGCGTGAAGATGACCTGGCAGAAGTGGCCCGATACGTGGTCTCCAACCCTGTGCGTGCTGGTTTGGTCAGCAAAACCGGCGCCTATTCACATTGGGATGCGATTTGGGTGTGAGCAAGCCCCCCAGGGCAGCCGCAGCTGTTTTTTTGTAGGAGCCAGCCTGCTGGCGAAGGGTGGCGGTCAACGGGTGTTACCTCAGGCAAAGATTCGCTGGCAGGCCAGCTCCTACAAAGGGAAAAACCTGGTCTTGGTATTTGTAGGAGCCAGCCTGCTGGCGAATGGTGGCGGTCAGCGGGTGTTGCCGCGCTCGAAGATTCGCTTGCAGGCAAGCTCCTACAAGGGGAAAACCAGGTCTTGTCTTTTTGTAGGAGCCAGCCTGCTGGCGA
>CAMCUN010000057.1 GCA_945878995.1 Polaromonas sp. YR568
TAAATCCGGCAGTTGGGCGCGGCCGAGGGGCTGACGAAGCAGGTCTCTGGCTAGGCGCGAGTGCCCCCCGGACTGCCTGTCCGGGGGGTGCGAGCAACAACGCCAGAGGCCTGAAGCGGCAGACCTGCGGCCGTGCAGCGCTTTCACCCCTGAGGTGAAGGTCGTCGTGTGCGCAAGTGTTTGATTCATCAAGTGTTTCAAGCGCAAGCAAGCGGCCAACTGCCGGGTTTAGGTTCAAGGATTTTAGGTAGAAGCCAAGACCGCAGACGCGTCAATAATCGTTGGCATACCACCCAAATGAGACACCCCATGTACACACGCCGACACGCGCTTGGCCTCACAGGCGCTGGACTGCTTGAGGGGCTGGCAGCTCAGCCGGCGGGGCTGAACAAGTCCACCGTCATGGGGTTGTAGGGGTAGAGCCAGTTGTTGCGGGTGGACGCAATGTTGCGGTCTTTAAAGGCTTGCTTCATTTGCTGCGCGTCGGCAATGTGGTACAGGTCCGACATTTCGTTGGACTCGTTGACCACGCGGGCCGCGCGCGGCGCGCGGTGGTTTTGGTAAACCAGCAAAGCCTGGTCCATGGGCATGTCCAGTTCCACCGCACGGCTTAAGACGGCCGCGTCTTCAATGGCCATGGCCGCGCCTTGCGCCATGTAAGGCAGCGTAGGGTGCACCGCGTCGCCCAGCAAAGCCACACGCGCAGAGCTCCAAGTCATCACGGGCACGCGGTTGTTCAAGGCCCAGCGAAAGCATTGGTCGCGGTCCACGTTCTCAATGGCGGCCCGCACAATGGGGTGCCAGCCTGTGTAGTCTTGGTCCAGTTCTTCCCAGGGCTTGCGGGCCGTCCACGACTCTTCTTCCCAGGGGCGCTCGACACAACCTACAAAATTGAGCACATCGCCAGAGCGCATGTAGTACATGACGGCGTGGTTTTTGGGGCCGCACCAGATAGACGACACCACATCTGGGCGCAAATGCACGGGAATGCGCTCGGTCGGGATGGACAGGCGCCAAGCCACCTGGCCCGTGAAGGACACCGGCGCTTCATCGACCACGTGTTGGCGCAGCACGGACTTGATGCCGTCGGCCCCCACCAGCAAGTCAGCGCGGACTTTTCGACCGTCGGTGAACACCACCTCGGCGCCATTGGCGTCTTCATGCACGCGCTCGGCCCGGGAGCCCAGCACCAGAGCCTGCGGGTCGACCTTGAGCACGGCATCCAACAGGGCGGCGTGCAAGTCGACCCGGTGAATTTGGTAGTAAGGGCTGCCATGGCGCGCCTCATGGTCGGCACCGAGCTTGATTTCGTGGAGTAACTCGCCCGTGTCAAAGCGGCGAAACTCAAAGGACTTGGGCTTGACGGCGTTGGCTTCCAGTGCGTCTTTGAGCCCGAGGTGCTCCAGCACCTTGACGGCATTGGCGCTCATTTGCACCGCCGCACCCACCACGCTGATGGCAGGGGCCTGCTCGTACACCCGAACCTTGTGCCCATTGCGCAACAAGCACGCCGCTGCCGCCAAACCGCCTATGCCCGCGCCCACCACTGCGATGTCCATAACTTCTCCACATGAGTAAATTTAAACGTTAGCATGCTACCAGAAGGCGGGAATTGGCGCTTTGCAGCCGGGCTGGAGCACAGCCCACACCTGCCAGAAAAATCAAACCCCCTCACCGCCAGGCTTGAACCCCTGCCACGCCGCGTCGTAATTCGCTTGGAGGTTGCTGGCCTGCAGCGCCTGCGCGGTGGGCCTGAAGACGTGGCGGCTCTCAAACATGAAAGCCAGCGTGTCTTGCAGCCGGTGGGGCACCAAGTCGGCCTGGCTGGCCCGCTCAAAAGTGGCCGCATCGGGGCCGTGCGCCAGCATGCAGTTGTGCAGGCTCATGCCGCCGGGCACAAAACCTTCGGCCTTGCCGTCGTACACGCCGCGCACCAGGCCCATGATTTCGCTCATCACATTGCGGTGAAACCAGGGCGGGCGAAAGGTGTCTTCAGCCACCAGCCAACGCGGAGGGAAAATCACAAAGTCGCAATTGGCCACGCCTGGCGTGTCTGTGCCCGAGGTCAAGACGGTGTAAATCGACGGGTCCGGGTGGTCAAAAGACACCGAGCCCACGGCCATGAAGCGGGCCAAATCGTATTTGTAAGGCACCAAGTTGCCATGCCAGGCGACCACGTCCAGCGGGCTGTGCGGCTGCTCGCCTTGCCAGAGGTGGCCCATGAACTTGTTGATGAGCCGAACAGGCCCGGCATTGTCTTTCACGGCGGCGACGGGGGCCAAAAAGTCACGCGCGTTGGCCAACCCATTGGAGCCCAAGGGGCCCAACTCAGGCAGGCGAAACGGCGAGCCATAGTTCTCGCACAGGTAGCCGCGCGCCTGGCCGTCGGGCAAGGTCACGCTCAAGCGCATGCCGCGCGGCACCAAGGCAATCTCGCCGGGCGAGAGCTCCAACAGGCCCAGCTCCGTGTGCAGCTGAAGCCGGCCGGACTGGGGCACCAACAGCATTTCGCCGTCGCTGTTGGCGAAATAGCTGTCGGTCATGGACCGGTTGGCGCCGTACACATGCACGGCCACGCCCGACTGGGCATGCACATCGCCGTTGCCCGCCACGCTGATGATGCTTTGAAAAAAATCAGCGCCCTCCTCGGGAAGGGGCCAGGGGCTCCAGCGCAAGCGGTTGGCCGGGGTGTCGCAGTCGGTGAAGGGGCCAGACTGCCAGCGGCCGTCGCTGATGCGCACCAAGGGGCCGTGCGCGGCCGACGGCCGCTTGCGGTACATCCAGGTGCGCAGGTTGTGAGCGCGCGGCGCGGTAAAAGCCGTGCCCGACAGCAGCTCGGCGTACAGCCCAAAGGGGGCGCGTTGCGGGGAGTTGCGGCCCACGGGCAAGGCGCCTGGCCGCGACTCGCTGGCAAATTCATTGCCAAAGCCGCTTTGGTAGGCCGGACCGGCGCTTGGGGTGTGAGATTCAGGCCTTGTCATGAAGAAAACTCCTCTTTAAATGCCTTGCAAGAAAACAGCCCTCAGCCCAGCACGACCTGCCCGCTGGTGAGCTTGACGGTCAGCGAAATCGAGCCCTCGTTCATCCACCACGGAATGATCTTGTAGCGCCGCAGACCGCTGGCATGGAAGGGGCAAGTGTCGGCAATGGCCGCCGCTGCCTGCCTGGAGTCGGCCCGCAAAATGAACATGCCGTCGCCATTCCAGTAGCTGGGGTCTTGATGGTCCCTGAATGGGCCGGCCGCAAAGGCCACGCCAGAGGCTTCGAGCCCAGCGATCCAGGCCAGGTGTGCACTCATCAGCGGCTTGAGGTTGGCCATGGCGTCGCCTTCGCGCTCTGTGCGCTCGGTGATGCACAGGTAGAACTGACGCCTGGCCAAGCGCTGGCGCAAGGCCAGCTCTTGCGGGTCATCGGTGACGATGTCTTGCGGCAGGTTCATGGGCAACTCGGGTGAGTTCAAAAGGGCAGTTCTTTACTGACGGGGAATCTTGGCGTCGTTGACCACCCTGCGCCATTTGACGATTTCAGAGTCCACCAACACGCGCATCTGCTCCGAACTGCCAGCCCGTGGGGCGCCGCCCAGGTCGAGCAAACGCTGGCGAATGTCGGGCAAAGCCACCACGCGGGCAACTTCTTGACTCACGCGGCTGAGCACCGCAGGCGGCAGCTTGGCAGGTGCGGCCACACCCAACCAAGAGGTGACCTCGAAATTAGGCAGCGAATCGCCCGCGCTCGGCACCTCAGGCACAGAAGGGGCGCGCTCGCGGGAGGTCACGCCCAAGGCCCGCAGCTTGCCCGAGCGAATGTGCGGCGTGGTGGGGGTGAGCGTGTCAAAGAGCACGGTGACACGCTGGGTCATCACGTCTTGCACGGGGGCGGCGCCACCTCGGTAAGGCACATGGATCATGTCCACGCCAGCCATGGAGGAGAACAACTCGCCGGCCAAATGCTGGGTGGAGCCCACGCCCACCGAGCTGTAGCTGAGCTTGCCGGGCTCTTTTTTGGCGGCCTCAATGAGTTCTGCCACTGATTTGATGGGGCTGTCCGCAGACGTGCCAATGACAAAAGGCATGAACATGACGGTAGACACCATGGTGAAGTCGGTCACCGGGTCAAAAGGCAGCTGCTTGTACATGGCTCCGGACACCGCATGCCCACCCGTGAGCAAAATCAGGTTGTAGCCGTCGGCGGGCATCTTGGCGACCATGTCAGAGGCCAAGTTGCCGCCTGCGCCGGTTTTGGCGTCGACCAGCACGGGCTGGCCCAGGCCCTCGCTCATCTTCATGGCAATCAGGCGGGCGACGGTGTCGGCATTGCCGCCAGCGCCAAAGCCGTGCCACAGCTTGATGGGCCGGTTGGGGTAATCGCTTTGCGCGGCAGTTGGGCCGCACACCAGGCCCAAGAGCGAAACGGTCAGCAGCCCAGTCCACTGAGCCGAGAATTTTCGGCGAGTGGGACGCAGTGAATTCGATAGGGTTGTCATGGCTTGTCTCCTTTTTGAGGGTGATGGTTTGGCCTGTGATCCGGCATTGAGCCCCCTGGTGCCTTGGCAACAGATCAGTGGCGTTCAGCCGAGTGGGGCAAGTGGATCACAGCACATGGCCGCCATCGATCACGATGCGGGTGCCGGTGGCTGTTTTGAGGTGCGTGGCGCAAGCCAGCACGGCCAGCGCCACGTCATGCGCGGACACCACCCGGCCCAGCGGCAATTTTTGGGCTTTGGCCTGCATTTCGTCTCGGCTGCGGCCGGGTACAAAGTCGGTGTCCACCGAGGCGGGAGACACGCACAAAAAGCGCACCTGGGGGCCAAAAGCCCGGGCCATGGACTGCGTCAGGGTGTCCAGGCCGGCCTTGGCGGCGCAGTAAGCCATGTTGCTGCCCGAGCCCGTGAAGGCCGACACGGAAGACACGTTCACCACCAGACCATCGCCAGACGCTTGGAGCAGCGGCAGCATGGCGCGCGTCACCGAATAGGTGCCACCCAAGTTGGCCGTTAAAAACTGGTTGAACAGCTCTGGCTCCAAGCTCTGCACATCCTTGTGCGCAATGCGCTGGGTATAACCCGCTGAATTGACCAAAATGTCTGCCCTGCCCAGCTCTTGCTCAATGCGCTTAGCCAAAGCCTGGTGGCTGCCCGGTTGGTCCAGTGCAAAAGCAAGGGTCCGGTGGCCGTGGCCGGGCAACTCGGCCAACAAAGCTTGGGCCCGGTCTGCGCCTTTGTTAAAAGCAATCACAACCTGTGCGCCCTCTTGGGCCAGCAAGCGCACACAGGCCGCGCCTATGCCACTGCTGCCGCCTGTGACTAAGGCTACTTTGCCTTCGAGTGCACGCACTTGGTATGCGGCTTCAGGCAACGCCGTGGCCTTTGATGTAAGTTTCCAGGTGCTTGATGTGGTCGCCCTGCTGGCTGATGATGTCTTTGACCGTGTCACCAATCGACACCATGCCCACCACCTTGCCCTGGGTGAGCACGGGCAGGTGGCGGAAATTGCGGGCAGACATGATTTCCATGCAATGCTGCAGGGTGTCGGTGGCAGCCACCGTGGTGGGGTTGCGGGTCATGATGGCGCTCAGTGGCGTCTGGCTTGGGACCAGCCCAGGCAACAAGACCTTGATGGCGCAATCGCCCTGCGACACCATGCCCACCAACGCGCCATCATCAATGACCATCACCGAGCGGATGCGGTTGGAGCGCATCAACTCCAGGGCCTGGGTCACAGAATCGGTGGAGGTCAGGGAGAAAATTTGACCTGATTTTTTTTGGATGCACGACTTGACGGTGGTCATTCAATGGCCTAAGAAAAAATGAATTGGAGAGGGAAAATAATCAGGTGTCTTCGTCATCGGCCTGCGGCGAGCGCTTGAGCGTGATAAGGTTCCAACGAAGAATGACCGCAGCCAGCGCCAACAGCAACACGGCACCGCTTTCATAAATCAGGTTGACCGCGTTGGTCTCCTTGCCTTGCAAAATGATCAAGCGCGACAGAGCCGTGATGGCAATGAAAATCGGGATGGTGATGGGGATTTGCCGGTTTTTATAAAAGCCAGCCACCATGCCGAGCACCTCGGCATAAATAAAGAGCAAGAGCAAGTCGGTCAACTTGACCGACTTGGCCATGACGATCACAAACATTTCCAGACCCACCGCATACACAGTGAAGCCGGCAATCAGCACCAGGATGGCCTTCTCGACCGCAACGATGGAATCATAGACTTTCACTGACAAGCCCAACTCTGTAAAGAAAGATTTCTAAATATAACCCAGAGTTCAGGCCGCGGTCCTCAAGCCCAGTCTCCTGCACCACATTCGGCCGAGCGGCGCGCCAGGCAGCCGCGCACCTGGGCAGACAGAGCCCGGAACTACGAGGTCAAGCCCAGTTTTTGGGCCAAGCCAATGCGCTGAAGTTTGCCGGTGGCGCCCTTGGGAATCTCGTCCATGATGAGGATTTTTCGGGGCACCTTAAAGTCGGCCAGCTTGGTGGCCACAAACTCGCGAATCTCGCGGTCGGTGGCGGTGTGGCCTTCGCGCAGCACCACGGCGGCGGCGACTTCTTCGCCCAATTTGTCGTGCGGCATGCCAAAAGTGACCACCTGCGCCACCGCGGGGTGGTCCATCAAGACCTCGTCGACTTCGCGCGGGGAAATTTTCTCGCCACCCCGGTTGATGATTTCTTTGAGTCGGCCCGTGAGCGTCAAATAACCGTCGGCCGTCATGGTGCCCTGGTCGCCCGTGCGGAACCAGCCATGGGTAAAAGCTTCGGCATTGGCCTTGTCGTTGTTTTCATAGCCGGGCGTGACGTTCTCGCCGCGAATCACGATCTCGCCAACCTCATCGGCCGGCAGCAGTTGGCCTGACTCGCTCATGATGGCCACTTCAGGGCCCGCGGCCATGCCCACCGAGCCCGGGATGCGCTTGCCTGGCGGCAAGGGGCTGCTGGCCATTTGGTGGGCCGCTTCGGTCATGCCGTAAGACTCGATCAAAGGGGTTTTAAACACCCTTTCAAGCTCTGCAATCACCTGTGGCGGCATGGAAGACGACGACGAGCGGATAAAACGCAGCGGGTTGGCCTCGATCACGTCCATGTTGTTGCCCGCACGCGCCAAAATGGTTTGGTGCATGGTGGGCACCGCCGTGTACCAGGTGGGCTTGCACTCTTTCATCCAGGCAAAAAACTTCAACGCATTAAAGCCTGGCGTGCAAAAAACCATGCTGCCCACCGCCATGGGCGCGAGCACGCCGGCAATCAAGCCGTGGATGTGAAAGAGCGGCATCACATGCAGCTCACGGTCAGTGGGGGTGAGCTGCAAGGTGTGGCTGATGTGGCGGGCCGACGCGCACACGTTGCGGTGCGTCAGCGGCACGATTTTGGGCCGCGACGTGGTGCCTGAGGTGTGCAAAATCAGCGCCACATCGTCGGGCTGGGCCGGGCCGGGCAAAGCGGCTTGGCCCTGCTGCGCCGACACCAATTCAAACTGACCCGCGCCTTGTTCAGGCAAGGCTTTGAGCGCGATCACGGCCACGCCGAGCTTGGCCGCCACGGCCAAAGCCGGGGTCTCGCTGCCGACTGCCACGATCAAGGCCTTGGCTTTCAAGTCGCTCAGGTAAAACTCAAACTCGTCGGCGCGGTAAGCCATGTTCAGGGGCGCGGCGGTGCAGGCGCTGGCCACGGCCACGAAAGCGGTGGCCATTTCAGGGCAGTTGGGCAGCACGATGGCCACGCGGTCGCCCCGGCCAATGCCCATGGCGTTCAAAGACGAGAGGGTGTGGGCCACCAGGCCGTTCAAGCCCCCGTAAGAAAGCGGCACGCCGCCGGGGGACATCATGGCCGTGGATGCGCTCGCTTGCTGTGCAAGCATGTCGTGAAGGGTGATGAAGTGGGTCATGGTGTCAAAAGGTTCAAGAAATTTTCAAGCGCGCGCCATGCTGCTGCAAGTTGTTGGCGAGCAAACTGGCCAGGGCATACACGGCTTCAATGGTGGGCGTGGGGGTGTGGGTGATCTGGCCGAGCTCCAGCACAGAGGCCACCAAGGCTTGCAACTCCAGTGCCCTGCCCTGCTCCACATCTTGCAACATGGAGGTTTTGTGAGGCCCCACGGCCTGGGCACCGGCAATGCGCTTTTGCAGGCTGACTTTGAACTGCACGCCCAGCTTTTCGCCAATGGTTTGCGCCTCGGTCATCATGCTGGCGGCCAAAGCCCGGGTGGGCGGGTACAGGCAAATGTCTTCCAGGGTGGCGTGCGTCAAGGCACTGATGGGGTTGAAACTCAAATTGCCCCAGACCTTGAGCCAAATTTCAGAGCGAATGTCGGTGGACAAGGGCGCTTTAAAACCGGCGGCTTTGAAGGCGTCGCTGATGGCGCGCAGGCTGGGGGTGTCGGTGCCGTCAATCTCACCGAGCGTGAAGCGGTTGCCCTCAATCACCTTGATCACGCCGGGTCGAATCACCTCGCTGGCGGGGTAGACCACGCTGCCGATCACGCTGTCTATGGGGATGGACTTGGCGATCAAGCCATCAGGGTCCACCGCAAGCACGGGCATGCCGGCGTAGGGGCCAGGCAGCTTGTGAAAGTACCACCACGGAATGCCGTTTTGCATGGTCACCACCCGGGTGGCACTGTGCATGAGTTGGGGCAAGTCGGCCGCCACGGCCGAGACTTGGTGCGCCTTCAAACCCAAAATCACCAGGTCTTGCACACCGGCCTGGGCCAGGTCAGCGGTCGCTTTGATGGGCTTGGCTAGCAATTCACGGCCGTTTTCTTCAATCAGCGTCAAGCCGTTTTGCTGCACGGCTTCTAAGTTGGCGCCGCGCAAAATCAAGGTCACGTCATGGCC
This sequence comes from Polaromonas sp. YR568, assembly GCA_945878995.1. Lineage (GTDB taxonomy): Bacteria > Pseudomonadota > Gammaproteobacteria > Burkholderiales > Burkholderiaceae_C > Polaromonas. Next base: position 8,834 of record CAMCUN010000057.1, read on the forward strand.
AGTGAGTGAGAGCTTCACGCCCAACATGCCGCCAATGGCACCGGCGCCCACAATACAAATTTTCATGTCACGAGTCTGCGGAAGGTGTTTGAACAAATGTGTTTTTTAACACGCCAATGCTGTCAATGGAGACCTCCACCAGCGTGCCGGGCTTGATAGGCAGCACGCCCAAGGAGGTGCCGCAGGCAATCACATCACCCGGCTGCAGTGTCATCTCTCGCGACAAACTGGCCACGATCTGCGCGGGCGAAAAAATCATGTCACGGCAAGGGTAGTTTTGCCGCTCTCGGCCATTGACCAGTGTGCGCACGCTCAAAGCTTGCCAATCCAGGCCAGTGGCAATGCAGGGCCCAAAAATGCCAAAGGTGTCAAAGCTTTTGGCGCGCGTCCACTGCGCAAACGAAGCGTCACGCGCCAACACATCAAGCGCTGTCACGTCGTTCACACAGGTCAGGCCAAAAATGGCCTCGGCAGCCGCTTCAACAGCGATGTTTTTGCAGGTTTTGCCTATCACCAGCCCCAGCTCGCCCTCGTACACCACACGGCCGCCGTAGCTGGCAGGCGTGGTGAAGGGCTGGCCGGAGGCCAAGTAGCTGCTGGCCGCCTTGATGAACCACAAAGGCTCGGCCGGAATGCTGAGCGCCTGCTTGGTCGCCTGCGCGTGGTAGTTGTTCCACAAACCAATGAATTTGCTGGGCACGCAGGGAATGGAGATTTGCACCTCTGCCAAGGGCAACAACTGTCCCGTGGGTTCAGGGGCGTCAAACATGTCGCCTTGGCACTCCGCAATGTGCTCGCCCGCCAGCCGGCCAAAGCCAGCGGCGCCTTGGTGCGTGTAGCGCACCCAGTGCGTGATGCTCATGCGGCTTGTCGCTTCATGCGGCCAAGCGCCGCGCCAATCAAAGGCCAAAACAGCATAAGCAAGGCCAAGGCCGTGATGCTGGTCACTAAGGGGTTGGAGACAAACACCAGCATGCTGCCGCCAGAGCCCAGCAGCGACTGCCTGAACGCGTTTTCAGCCATGTCGCCCAGCACCAGCGCCAGCACCAAAGGCGCCAAGGGGTAATCGAGCTTTTTAAAGACGTAACCCAACACACCAAAACCCATCATCAAATAAACATCGAACATAGAGCCGTGCACGGTATATGCGCCTACAGCACAAATCACCAAAATCACGGGCGCAATAATAGAGAAGGGAATGCGCAAAATCGCCGCAAACCAAGGCACCGTGAGCAGCACCACGATCAAGCCCACCACATTGCCCAGGTACATGCTGGCAATCAAGCCCCAAACAAAGTCTTTTTGCTCCACAAAAAGAAGCGGTCCGGGCTGCAAACCCCACACCAACAAACCACCCAGCAGCACCGCAGCCGTGGGCGAGCCAGGGATGCCCAGCGTCAACATGGGCAGCAGCGCGGCCGTGCCGGCCGCGTGGGCGGCAGTTTCAGGGGCCAACACGCCGTCAATCTCGCCCTTGCCAAAGTTGTCCGGGTTTTTAGAAAAGCGCTTGGCTATGCCATAACCCATGAAAGAAGCGGGCGTAGCACCGCCCGGTGTGATGCCCATCCAGCAGCCCACGGCCGAACTGCGCACATAAGTCATCCAGTAACGAGGCAGCTTTTTCCAGGTTTCCAGCACCACTTTGCTGTCGATCTTGCCATTCTTGCCCTTGAAGGCCAGACCTTCTTCCATGGTCAGCAAAATCTCGCCAATGCCAAACAAGCCAATGACGGCAATCAAAAAGTCAAAGCCCTTCATCATGGGCGCAAAACCGAAAGTCAGCCTGAGCTGTCCCGTCACATTGTCCATGCCAATGGCGGCGAGTGAAAACCCCAGGAACATGGCAGCCAGTGTTTTCCAGGGCGCGCCCTTGGTCATGCCCACAAAGCTGCAAAAAGTAAGCAGTTGCACCGCAAAAAACTCAGGCGGGCCGAACTTGAGGGCGAATTTGGCCACCAGTGGCGCCAAAAAAGTGATCATCACCACGGCCACCAAGGCGCCAATGAACGATGAAGTGAACGCCGCCGTCAAGGCCTGCCCAGCCTGGCCTTGCTGCGCCATGGGGTAGCCGTCAAAGGTGGTGGCCACCGACCAAGGCTCACCCGGAATATTGAACAATATCGAGGTGATGGCCCCGCCAAAAAGGGCGCCCCAGTAAATGCATGACAACAAAATAATGCCAGACACCGGCGACATGCTGAAGGTAAGCGGCAGCAAAATCGCCACGCCGTTGGCACCGCCCAGGCCTGGGAGCACGCCAATCAAAATACCCAGCACAATGCCCAAAAACATCAGCCCAACATTGACCGGGGACAGGGCCACGGCGAAGCCCTGAAACAAAGCGTTGATTTCTTCCATCTCAAAACCCCAAAGCAGCTTCTATGGGGCCTTTAATCAGCGGCACCTTGAACCAGATTTCAAACATCAAAAAAAGCAGCAGCACCACAGCCAAAGAGGTCACGCCTGATTTGAGCCAGCTGAATTTGCCTTGCCACTGCATGAAAAGAGCAATAAAAATCAGTGACGACAAATACAGCCCCAACCACTGCATCAGCAACACATACACCATGCAGGGCAAAAACACGGCCAGCACCAGTTTGATTTGCGGCCGCGAAACAAAAGAGGCCGATTTGTCTGATTTGAATGCCCGCCATAAATTGGCCGCACTGGCCACATTCATCAACAGGCCAATGTAAAAAGGAAAATACCCGCTTTGCGGCCCGTCAGCGCCCCAGTTGGCGCCCGTGCGGGCGCTGTCCCACATCACCACACTGCCGATGAGCAGAAAAAAGACGGCGACCACCATCTCCAGGGTTCGAACAGAGGCCGCGCTTGCTTCAGGCGCATCAGGTGATGGCTGTGACATGGGATACAGCCGCCTTACTTGGCCACAAAGCCAGCCTCTTGCATCAGCAAGCGGTGGCGAATATCTTCATTGGCAATCCAACGTGCAAAGTCTGCCCCTTCCATGAAGGTCTGGTTGAAGGCGCCTTCGTCCATGAATTTTTTCCACTCGGGGGTGGCCCGCACTTTTTTCATGAGATCAATGTAGTAGGCCGTTTGCGCAGGGGTCACGCCTGGCGGCATGAAAATGCTGCGCATCATCAGGTACTCCACGTCCAGCCCATTTTCTTTGCAGGTTGGAATGTCTGACCAGGCCTGATCGGCCACCTTGTCTTTGTAGGCCAAGCGCTTGCTGTCAAAAACGCACAAGGGCCGCAATTTGCCACCGCGCCACTGAGCCACGGCTTCAATGGGGTTGTTCACGGTCGAGTCCACATGCTTGCCCACCAACTGCACGGCCACTTCACCGCCGCCTTTGTAAGGCACATAAATGAATTTGGCGCCTTGGGACTTTTCAATCAAGGCGGTGATGATTTGGTCTTCTTGCTTGGAGCCCGTGCCGCCCATTTTGAGTTTGCCGCCGGCAGCCTTGGCCGCCGCCATGTACTCTTGCGTGGTTTTATGAGGTGACTCTGCATTGACCCAAAGCACAAATTCATCGAGTGCCAACATCGCCACGGGCGTCATGTCTTTCCAATTAAAAGGGACACCGGTGGCCAAGGGCGTGGTGAATATATTTGACAAGGTGATCACGATTTTGTGGGGATCGCCTTTGGCATTTTTAATGTCTAAAAAGCCTTCAGCGCCTGCGCCGCCACCTTTGTTCACGACCACCACGGAGGTTTTCATCAAATTGTTTTTGGTGATGATGGCCTGGATCAGCCTGGCCATTTGGTCTGCACCACCGCCCGTGCCTGCGGGCACCACAAATTCCACATTTTTGGTCGGCTGCCAGGTCGATGCCTGCGCATGGCAGGCCGCAATCACAGACACACTGGCAGCGACCTTGATGGCCCAACAGAAAAATGAAGTCATGCGCATAGAAAAACCTCCGAGATTAAAGAAACTTAAATTGAGAAATCACTGTCCATTAAAAAAATTAACGCCAAAAATTTAAGCGAATTCAGTCATCAAATCTTAATCAGAACCAAGTAATAAGTGCAACAAGGATGAACCCTGTATGAAGTGGCTGAAGATGCCTTGGCATCATCGCCGCTTTAACCCCAGTGCAAGTTGCCCCATGTGCAAGCACCTGGGCCGAGAAGGCCGAGACTTGATGGACAGCCGATTGAAAGCCAAACAAACCCACGGCGAGATCATCCGATGGCGGGGCAAGCCTGCGCACCTGTTTCATGCCCCCTGTCCAACACCTGCGCCCACATGCTGATCCGCTTTAACAAACCCTATGGCGTGCTGAGCCAGTTCACCCCCGAAGGCCGGTGGCAGGGGCTCAAGGACTTTATTGACCTGCCTGGTGTGTACGTGGCCGGGCGCTTGGACGCTGACAGTGAAGGCTTGCTGCTCTTGACCGACAACGGTCAACAGCAAGCGCAAATAACCGATCCGCGCTTCAAGATGGAAAAAACCTATTGGGTGCAAGTCGACGGCTCACCCAGCGAGGCCGCTTTAGCGTCGCTGCGCCTGGGCGTGCAGCTCAATGACGGGCGGACCCTGCCCGCGCAAGCCCGTGCCATCCCTGAGCCCGCCCTCTTGTGGCCACGCCAGCCGCCCATACGCGTGCGCCAGAGCCAGCCCACCTCCTGGCTGGAGTTGGTGATCCGCGAGGGCCGCAACCGCCAGGTGCGCCGCATGACGGCGGCCGTGGGCTTGCCCACGCTGCGTTTGATTCGCGCATCGATTGGGCCCTACACGCTGGACGGCTTGACTTTGGGGACTTGGCAAGAAGCGGATTGAACAAGCCGCACCGTGGCCTGGCTTGAAGGGCTGAGAAAAGCAGCAGTCTTTGTCTCCGCTCTAATAGACTCTGCAACCGCCATTCACACAAACAAAAAAGGAACTCACATGGGCGCGCAGTGGAAAGCCAAGCACAAGGACGCAGCGGCCAACGCCAGGGGGCGGCTTTTTGGCAAACTGGCCAAAGACATCATGATGGCCGCGCGCAACGGTGCCGACCCTGCTGCCAACGCCAAACTGCGGCTGGTGATGGAGCAAGCGCGCAAGGTGTCCATGCCCAAGGACACGCTGGACCGCGCCATCAAAAAAGGCGCCGGGCTCACCGGCGAGGCGGTGCACTTTGAGCATGTCATTTATGAAGGCTTTGCCCCGCACCTGGTGCCGGTGATGGTGGAGTGCCTGACTGACAACGTGAACCGCGCGGCGTCTGACATGCGCATCTTGTTCCGCAAGGGACAACTGGCCAGCAGCGGCTCGGTGTCCTGGGACTTTGAGCATGTGGGCATCATCGAGGCCGAAGCTGCAGCCTCAGGTGCCGACGCCGAGATGGCGGCCATTGAGGCCGGTGCGCAAGACTTTGAGCCTGCCGACGACGAGGGTGTGTGCGTTTTCCTCACCGACCCCACCGACCTCGACCTGGTCAGCCGCGCCCTGCCCGCCCAAGGCTTTACCGTCTTGTCTGCCAAGCTCGGTTACCGGCCCAAAAACCCGATCAATCCAGCCAGCTTAAGCGCAGAAGCGCTGGAAGAGGTGGACGCCTTTTTGGCCGCCATCGACGCCAATGAAGACGTGCAAAACGTCTTTGCTGGTTTGGCGGGCTGATCAGCCAGGGCGCTGAGTAGCACCCTGGCTCCAGGAAGTGACAGGTCAGAGATGCACGCCCTTGGTCAGCGCACCATCGACCACCAAGTTGGTGCCAGTGATGAAGCTTGCTGCCCGGCTGGCCAGAAAGACTGCCGCGCTGCCAGTTAGCCTCATCGTTAGGAGTCTCCAGCGCACTGAAGTTGCGCCACCACAATGTCTGCGCCCCCCAATGCAGCGGCGGCGCCGTTCACAAACGCAGCAAGTACTGGGCCATCGGCCACCACAAAGCCGAACACCATCACCCCGCAAGCTCGGCGCTTCGGCCAAGCCCGGCTGCTTGCAATGAGGCTAACGCACACGACCAGTGAACCCCATTCGACGATCTGTATGCCTTTGAAGAACTTTTTGACGCGGTGCTTATGCCCACGCAGTTGCTGGCTTGAAATGTGTAAAACTCTAGCTTATTTAACGAACCACCCTAAGCAAGCCATGAATTTAAAAACCATTTTGCACACCGCATTGATCGTTTTGGGCGCCTCCGCCGGAGCCACTCTTCAGGCGCAAACTTTCCCAACCAAGCCGGTGCGCATTGTGGTGCCGCAAACGCCTGGCGGCGCCTCTGATGCGCTGGCCCGCATCATGGGGCAAAAACTGTCCGAAAAATGGGGCCAGCCCGTGGTGATTGAAAACCGCGCAGGCGCGGGTGGCAACATTGGCATGGATGTGGTGGCCAAAGCCCCCAATGACGGCCACACGCTCTTGATGTCTTACGTGGGCTCGCACGCCATCAACGTGAGCATCTATAAAAAACTGCCCTTCGACCCTGAGACCGACTTCACGCCTGTGGCCACCTTGGCGAATGTGCCCTTTGTGGCGGCCGTGACAGGCTCGCTGCCTGTCGCCAACATCCGTGAATTGGCGGCCTACGCCGCCAAAAATCCAGTCTCCTTTGGCTCGGCGGGCAATGGCTCGGTCAACCACTTGCTGGGCGAAATGTTCAGCGTGGCAAGCAACACCAAAATGCAGCACGTACCCTACAAAGGCGCTGCACCGGCCTTGACAGACTTGCTGTCCGGACAAATTCAGCTGGTCTTCACCAGCCTGCCATCAGTGGCCCAGCACATTCGCTCTGGCTCGGTCAAGGGCCTGGGGGCCACGGGCTCTAAGCGCCCGCAAGCCTTCAAAGACATGCCCACGGTGGCCGAGTCGGGCTACCCCAGCTTTGTGATCAACCCCTGGTTTGGCTTTTTCGGCCCCAAGGACATGCCTGCGGCCGTGGTGCGCCAGATCAACGCAGACGTGAACAAGATCTTGAACGAAAAAGACACGCAAGACAAATTTGCCGCATTGGGGGCAGAGCCCTTTGAAAGCACGCCCGCAGAATTTGGCGCGGCTTTGCGCTCTGACATTGCCAAGTGGGCGGCAGTGGTCAAAAGTTCAGGCGCTACGGCAGATTAAAAAGGCGTGACCATGAACATCACCCCGATTGCCGGCGCCTTGGGTGCAGCCATCACTGGTGTGGACTTGGCACGTGGTTTAACCGCCTACGAAGCGGCGCAGCTGCGCCAAGTTTTTTTAAAGCACAAAGTCATTTTTTTACGGCAGCAAGACCTCGCGCCCCAGCAGTTCTTGGACTTTGCCCGCGCCATGGGCGAGCCCATGGAGTACCCCTTTGTCAAGGGCTTGGACGGGTTTCCAGACATCATTGAAATCAAAAAACTCGAACACGAAAAGATCAACTTCGGCGGTGTGTGGCACTCCGACACCACCTACCTGCAAGAGCCGCCCATGGGCTCCATGCTGCTGTCGCGTGAGGTGCCGCCCTATGGCGGTGACACGCTTTTTGCCAACCAAGTGCTGGCCTTTCAGGCCCTGTCCCCCACCTTGCAAAAGATGCTGGACGGCTTGGTGGGCATCAGCAGCTCGGCCAAAGCCGACGTGACCAAAACCCGCGAGGACCGGCTCAAGTCCGACGGCAAAGACGCCGCCCCGCGGTCCTACTTGGCCGAGCACCCGGTGGTGCGCACCCACCCTGAAACAGGTGAAAAGGCGCTTTACGTGAACGTGGCACACACCGCAGGCATCAAAGGGATGCACGACGAAGAAAGTGCGCCCCTGCTGCAGTTTTTGTTTCAGCACCAAGTCAAGCCCGAGTTCACTTGCCGCTTTGCCTGGACGCCCCACACCATTGCGTTTTGGGACAACCGCTGTGTCCAGCACAACCCGGTCAATGACTACCACGGCTTTAAGCGCGTGATGCACCGCATCACCTTGCGCGGGGACAAGCCAGCATGAACGTGCCGGTGAACACCACAGACAGCCCGCCCGAATTTGAGCTGCGCGGAGGCCGCTTTGCACCGCTGACGTGGGACCGCATGTCGACCGCCCAGCAAGCCATGACGCAAAACGTGATGGCGGGCAAGCGAGGCTCCATGCAGGGGCCGTACAACGTGCTGCTGCGCAGCCCCCACATCGGCAACTTGGCGCAGCAATTTGGCGTTCACACCCGTTTTGAATCGTCGCTGCCCTTGGCACTCAATGAGCTGGCGATTTTGATGGTGGCGCGGTTCTGGACCAGCCAGTTTGTGTGGTGGGCGCACCGCAACATGGCAGCCAGTGCCGGGCTCTCCGAGCAGGTCATTGTGGCCATCGCCCAAGGCCAGCCACCCGCGCTTGAAGGTATGGCGGCAGCGGTGCACGGCTTTTGCCAAGAGCTGCTTCAAACCCGCCGGGTCAGCGATGAGCGTTTCGCCACCTTGGTTAAGTGGGTGGGCGAGCCCGGCGTGGTGGACCTGATGGCCACCATGGCCTACTACACCCTGGTCAGCATGTGCCTGAACGTAGACCAGTACCCCTTGCCTGAAGGCGCTGTGGCTGAACTTTTGCCGCTTTGAGGGGTTCTGAGCTCAGCTTTGGGTGGAGTGGTCTGTCAATGCATTTTTTACGGTCGCCAAGCTTTGCACTTGAGGCTGGCGCATTCATTTAACCTAAATACGGCAGTTGGGCGCGGCCGAGGGGCTGACGAAGCAGGTCTCTGGCTAGGCGCGAGTGCCCCCCGGACTGCCTGTCCGGGGGGTGCGAGCAACAACGCCAGAGGCCTGAAGCGGCAGACCTGCGGCCGTGCAGCGCTTTCACCCATTAGGTGAAGGTCGTCGTGTGCGTAAGTGTTTGATTCATCAAGTATTTGAAGCGGAAGCAAGCGGCCAACTGCCGGGTTTAGGTTTAAATCGCTCCCACCGCCTTGACGCTCAGCGCTGGTGACCTGGGACACCAGAGGCGAACTTCGTTTCGTTTTGATGAATCAAGTGGTCAATTTTTTCTTGGCCGCGCAACAACAAAAATCGCTCAAAGCATGCTGCGAGATTCGACGGTGTCTTGGACGGCAGTTGCACCACGTACCAGGCCCTGTCGATCGGGTTTTTGTTCAAGGGCAGCAGATGCAACAGCCCCGCCTTGAGCTCCGCGCCGCAGGTGTGCATGGACAGGTAGGCCGGTCCAAATCCGGCCATGCACATCTGCTTGATGACTTCATTGCTGGACAGCTCCCAGCCTACGCGCAGATTCAAACCGGCTTCTTTGAACAGCCGAGACAGCGTGTTGCGCGAGCCTGAGCCTTTCTCACGCACTAAAAAATTGGACGCAGCCAAATCCGCCAGGGTCAGTGAACCAAAGCTTGCCATCGGGTGGTCTGCGGCCACCACAAAGCCCATGGGATTTTTGGCAAATGCAGTGGCGCTGGGCTGAAGCTCTTCAGGCGGGTTGCCCATCACGGCAATGTCAATTTCTTGCGCATTCAAGCTGCGCAGGATTTCATCTCGGTTGGCCACGTGCAGCTTGAGCCTGACCTTGGCATTGTCCTTGAGAAAAGCCACTAAAAGACTGGGCAGCCAGTACTCCGAGGTGAGCACGGCACCCACGCGCAAGTTCCCAGAGTAAGCACCTACGGAGGCGGCCATGCCTTCGCTCATGTCAGTCCAGGCCGCAAGCACGCGCTCGACGTAAGTGCACAAGGCCTCACCTGCGTCCGTCAGGCGCACCCCATGGCCAGTTCGCAGTATCAAGGGCGTGCCAAAAGCCGATTCCATCGCGCTGATTTGGATAGAGACCGCCGACTGCGTGATGTGGAGTTCTTCCGCCGCTCTCGAGACGCTTCTCAGCCTCGCCACCGCCTGAAAGGCAAGGAGTTGCTTGAGTGTGGACAGCCTCGAAAGATGCATTATTTGATATTAGTTCAGGCAAATGATTGCGTCAATAAATACAACTTCATGATTTATATCCATCTGCATAGACTCGAGCCACGATGAGCATCAAAAGCGACTCGAAGACAAGCAGAACCCAGGCGAGATTGGCCCTCAGCAGGCTGTTTTCACCACCCACCACCATGATCACCAAAGGAGAAAGAACCATGACGGAATCGAACGGTAACCCTAGACGTGAGTTTCTTGGCCTCGCAGGCAAGGCAGGACTGAGCACGGTGTTCGCGCAAGCCCTAGGTGTCAATTTGGGCTTGGTCAATGTCGCGCAAGCGGCGGCGGTCAAGCCCTTTAGCTTCGCCATGATTGCCGACCCCCACTTGTACGGCGCCAAAGACCACGTGTTTGACAAGCAATTAGAAGATGCAGTGCTGCAGGTCAACGAGATGAAGGAGCAACCCGACTTCGTTGTGGTCTTGGGTGATGTGTCCCACAACGGGGTGCTTAATGAACTTGAAAAGGGCAAGCGCATTCTTGGCAATCTCAGGGCGCCCATCCGCTCCATCCCTGGAGAGCACGACTGGTACCTGGACATGGGCGCAGGCTGGAGGGCCAATTTTGGCGATGAGTTCTGGTCCTTTGACCACAAGGGAGTCCACTTCATCGGCTTGAACTCCATTTTGGTGCCCGACTTCTGGACCAAGGCCGGCTTGACACCGGAACAACGGCGCGATTGGTTCATGCCGCTCAACAGCCCGGTGCCAGGCGTCTGGGGCACAGATGCACGACAGCGCGAGTGGCTGAAAAAAGACGTGGCCAAATTACCCACTTCCACGCCCATCGTCATCTTCACTCATTCACCTCTGTGGGACTACTACCCGAGGTGGAATTTTCAGGTCAGTGATGCGGTTCAGATCCGCGGCATCTTGTCCAAGTTCACCAGCGTGATGGCCTTCCACGGCCATGTCCACCACACCCTGTACAACAAGATCGGCAACATGACCTCCATCGGCACCATGAGCACCTCATGGCCCTGGCCGTATCCGCCAGTCAAGTTGCCATACCCACAGTTTCAGCAGTACCGCGCGGACCCATCCAACACCTCAGACGGCATGGGCACGGCCGCTGTGTCCATCACCGGGCCAGGCGCTGGACGGATGCAGTACGCGCCGTTTGCCGATTCGGTCCCCCAGCGCCTGATCGACGGTTTCAAGATTTGAAAGGAGTCATGACATGAATATTTTCAATGTTTCCGGTCGCCGCTTGATGTCCTTGACCATCTTCGGCAGCACGGCCACTTTGCTGGTGGTGAGCGTCGCCTTGGCGCGCAACCCCTTCACGGCTGATGAACTCAAGGCCATGGAGGCCAGCCTCACCCAATCGTCCAAACGTGGTTACGACATGTGGTACGGGGCCCGTGCAGACATGGCCAACAATGGCTTGGCTTGCGCGAACTGTCATCCCGACGCATCGGCGACCAATCCGCAAACTTTTCCCAAGTTCATGCCGCAGTTCGACCGCGTGGTGGCCTACCGCGACATGGTCAACTGGTGCATCGAAAACCCCCAGGGCGGCAAGGCGCTGGATGTCAGCGGCGAGGACATGATTGCCCTGGAAGCCTATTCTTTCTACCTGCACAAGGGCGTGCCCATACAGACTGGGCTGCAAACGCGGCAGACATCGGGACCCACGCCCAAAAACGCCCGCGGCATCAACGTTCCCGGTACGGGAATCGGTTTCGACAAAAAATGAAGACCCGCGCCGCAGCCATGAGCGCACTCCTGTCCGTGGCTTTGCCTGCGGCTGCGGCGGGCACGGTTGGCACCAGCGAGCCTCACTTGCAGTCGGCATGCCCAGGGACAAGCATGCCGACACAGCGCTTTGTGGACAACGGCGACGGCACGGTCACCGACAGCGTCTCCAAGCTCATGTGGATGCGTTGCGCCCTGGGACAGAGTTGGAAGGCAGACACTTGCACAGGTGCAGCGGGAATGTTGAACTGGCCTCAGGCGCAGCGCCAGGCGCAGCGCCTGAACCAACAAGCGCAGGCTTTCTACAACGACTGGCGAGTGCCCAACATGCGAGAGCTGGCGTCCATCACCGACAGCCGTTGCGCCACACCTCGCACCAATCCGAGTGTCTTTCCGCACACGCCAGCGGCCAGTTTCTGGACCGCCACGGCCAGGCCCGGCGAGCCGGCGGGCCAACGCGTGTTCGTGCTGAGCTTTGGTTGGGCGGGTGCAGCCCCTGCGCTCAAGGACGAGCAACACCATGTGCGCCTGGTGCGCACCGGCCCTTGATCAGCCATGGCAAGCAAGGCACACACCCCTGAAAGAAGGCGCTGGCTTGGGCGGCTGGCCTCCCTGGCGGCTGTCCTCAGCGGCGCGAGTGCTGGCGCTGCCAGGGCCGCGTCCGAGTCTGCGGCTCCAACTTCATCTCAAAAGACGCAGGCTTTTCAAGCCACGCAGGCCCTGCAGGCCCTTCATGATTTCAGCCCAGCGCCGCAATGGAGCCCAAGCATCTCACTTGACATGCCCACGGTGGTGGATGACGGTGCGGTCGTGCCGATCACGGTCACGGCTTTGTTAAGCGACGCATGCGAAATCCGGGTCTTGGTCGATGTCAATCCCGTGCCGCTTGCCCTTCATGCGTCGATTCCAAAGGGCACGGATGCGTTTGTGAGCACCCGCATTCGAATGTCTGCCAGCGGCACGGTGTATGCCGCTGTGCGCACCAACGCTGGCTGGTTTTTCAATGCCCAACACGCCCAGGTGAGCACAGGAGGGTGCCGCTGATGACCCTGCCCATCCGCCTTCGTGCGCGCCAGCGCGGTGCATTTACAGAGGTGCACCTTCTGATGCCGCACCCCATGGAGACCGGCTTTCGCCGAGATGAAGCGGGGCATTTGGTGCCCGCTCACCACATTTGCGAGGTGGCGGTGTCGCTGGACGGACGCAGCGTGTTCCAGGCCAGCTTGAGCATCGCCGTGTCAAGCGACCCCGTGATTGCTTTTCGCGTGGCCGGTGCCCGCACCGGCCAGCGTTTGAAGGCGACCTGGACAGACACCCGAGGCGAAGTGCGCAGCGGTGAAGCCGCCATTGGATGATTTTTTTGCAATCCAACTTGACCAAGGAGAAAACCCATGACAGAGACAACCCAGAAGGCACGACGAATTTTCATGCTGCGAATCCTCCCTGTGGGCGCTGTGCTGGCTTTGCAATCAGTAAGCGGCCCGGCGACGGCATCGCCGGCCAATGCCGTGAAGGAATCCGATCCCTACCCCAAGTCCATGGGCTATCGACTGAACACGGCAGACGTTGATAAAAGCAAGTTCCCCCGCCACGATGTCAGCCAAAAGTGCAGCGGCTGTCAGCTGTACGCCGCCGACCCTGGGGACGCGACAGGCCAATGCTCATTCTTCAAGCGCACCGTGGTGGCCAACGGCTGGTGCAGGAATTTCAAGCCCAGAAAGGCCTGAGATGCGAGACCGGTGCATGTCAAGCCTGAACAAACGCTGGCTTGCCATGGTGGCGGCAGCGTTCGTCAGCTTGTTTTTGTCTGCGTGCGAACTCAGCACCTCCGAGCAACGCGGCCCGCGCGGCAGCGCCCAGATCCAACTGGCCAAGCAAAGCAATGTTCAAGCTTTAAAGGACCTCAACAGCATTCCGCCACCCGAAGACCCTGCCGACATCGAATCACCGCCGACCAGTGAAGTCTTCGTCAATGTCAAGGTGCTCAATGACTTGAGCGCCACTGAGTTTTCTCGGCTGATGCAGGCCATGTCCACCTGGATCGCGCCTGAAGAAGGTTGCAATTTTTGCCATAACCCAGACAAACTGGAGTCTGACGAAAAGTACACCAAAGTGGTCGCCCGCCGCATGCTCGAGATGACCCGTCGCATCAACACCGACTGGGGCGCGCATGTGGGCACCACGGGTGTGACCTGCTGGACCTGCCACCGCGGTCAGGCGGTGCCCTCAGGCGACTGGTTCAAGGGCGAAGATCCTGCGGCCTGGATGTCCGCCCTGGGCCAGCGTGACGGACAGAACAGACCCTCGCTCAATGCCGCAGGCTCGTCGCTGCCAGACGATCCGCTATCACGCTTTTTGGTCACTGGCGAAAAGACGGCCACCACCATGGGCGACTCCGCCGTTCGGATTCAAAGCTCAACTGCGCTGGCCTCGCGGGAACACCCACCCTCGGTCAAGTCTGCCGAATGGACCTATTCCATGATGCTGTACATGTCGGGGTCTCTGGGTGTGAACTGCACCTATTGCCACAACACGCGGTCTTTTGCCAGTTGGCAAGAAAGCTCGCCGCAGCGCGTGACCGCATGGCACGGTTTGCAGTTGGTGCGAGAACTCAACACCCAGTATTTGATTCCCTTGACGCCTTTGTTCCCAGACTTCCGGCTGGGGCCTCATGGCGATGCGCCCAAGGTCGGTTGCGCCACCTGCCACAAGGGCGTGTTCAAGCCCCTCAATGGCGTCAGTCCTTTGCAAGATTACATGGCCCTGGCCGGTGTTGGCAAAGTGCCGGCTGGCACGCCGACGCCGCCGGAGCCGAAATCCTCAGGCAAGCGCTAAGGCAAGTGCGCAAGCAGATGGATGAGTGCTTTAGTGTTGGTTGCACAGCGCCCCTGCCGAAAGCCTTATGTAGATATTCCGGAACAAGATGACCAAAGATTGCGCTTGAACATGACCGCTAAAACCGAGGTTGTGAACAGCAAGCCGGTCTACAACATCGACTCGGTGTGGCGCATGTATTTCATAAGTCGACCGGGTTAGCGTTCATTCTTTTGCAGGATCGCTGTGCCCGCCCCAAAAGCCAACCTGCGCAGTTTGTCCAACCCCGCCAAGCCTTGGAGTAACACCAGGTTTTGCGAGAACCGCCGCCGCTTTGCCACACCAGCCAATCGGCCTAAGCAAATTCAAGGCTTGCTATATTCGCCCCCTAAGGATCAAGCACACGCTTGACCGGGTGTAACACAGGATAGCACCATGCCCCAAGCCCACATCGGCGACATCCAGATGAATTACACCGTCCAGGGCACAGGCGACTGGCTGGTCATGGTGGGCGGTTATGCCAGCGGCAACTACAGCGCCTGGGGTGCTCAACTGGAGCGGGCCGCACAAGACTTCAAAGTGCTGGCCTTTGACAACCGGGGTATAGGTGGCACCGACGCACCCGATCACCCCTACACCACCGCCATGCTGGCGGCCGACGCTTTGGGCCTGATGGCGCACCTGGGCATAGAGCGGGCCCATGTGCTGGGCAAGTCTCTGGGTGGAGCGATTGCGCAGCAAATGGCGCTACAGCAGCCACAGCGGGTGCGCAGCCTGGCCATGACCTCCACATTCGGCAAACTGGGGCAGCGCGGGCAAGACATGGTGCGCTGGTGGATGGGCTCGGCCCAGGCCATGGGCATCAACCGCTGTTTTCTGGCGGGCCTGCTCACCTACTTTTACACCGAAAGCCACTACGAGAGCCAGCGCGCCAAAATTGACGCCGGCATAGACACCTTGCTGCAGGTGCACCGCCCGCTGCACGGCTACTTGAACACCGGCAACGCCTTGCTGACCCACGACGTGATGGACCGCTTGCACCACATCAGCTGCCCCACGCAGATTTTAATTGGCCGCAACGACCTGATCACCACTGTGGAGCACAGCCAGGCCCTTGCCGCGGCCATCCCTCAGTCGCAACTGCTGATCTACGACAACACGCTGCACGGCTTCATGAGCGAGCGGCCGGAGGCCTTTGAGACCATGCTGCAGTTTTTCAAAGAGCACTGATTACTTAACAACATCCACCGGAGACAAACCCATGCCCAGCCACTTTTCCCGCCGTCTGTTCCACCGCATCTTGGGCCTGACGGCTGTTGGCCTGCTGGCCGGGCCCGCCTGGGCACAAGCCTGGCCGACCAAACCGGTCAAGATCATCTTGCCCTTTGCCGCTGGCGGCGGTGGCGACACGGTGATGCGCCCCATCGCGCAAAAGCTGGGCGAAGCCCTGGGCCAGCAGGTGGTGCTGGAGAACCTCCCAGGCGCCGGCGGCGCGCTGGGCATGCGGGCGGCCATCAAGTCGCCCACCGACGGCCATACCTTTGTGATGATCTCCAACACCCACGCCATCATTGAGACGCTGCAGACCAATCTGGGCTACAGCACCTTGAAGGACTTTGTGCCGGTGACCGCCATGGCCTCCTTGCCGCTGGTGCTGGTGGTCAACCCCAACCTGCCCTTCAAGACCACGCAAGAATTGCTGGCCCATGACAAGGCCAACCCCGGCAAGCTCAACTACGCCTCGTCAGGCAGCGGCACCGTCTACCACCTGGTGACCGAGCAGTTCAAGTTTCTGGCTGGCAGCCAAATGACCCATGTGCCCTACAAGTCCAGCGCAGTGGCGCGCACCGATGTGATCGGCGGCCAGGTCGATCTGATGATTGACGGCGTCGCCACCATGAAGCCTTTCATCGAATCGGGCCGGGTGCGCGCGCTCGGGGTGGGCGGCACCAGCCGCAACCCCCAACTGCCCAATGTGCCGCCGATTGCCGACGCAGTGCCCGGCTTCAACGAAGACGCCTGGGTGGGCATGATGGCACCGGCCGGCACGCCCCGGGTGGCTGTCGAGCGCCTGGGCGCCGAAATCAGCAAACTGCTGGCCAGCCCCGAATGGCGCAAGGTCTACGCCGACCAGGGCATGGTGGTCCAAGGCAGCACGCCGGCCGCCTTTGGCGTGACCATCAAAAACGATATCGACAAATGGGCCAACATCATCCGCACGGCCAAGGTCAAATCCGATTGATGAGGCGGCGGCTGAATGCGGCGGCTTGAATTGGAGTGGGTCTATCGGCCTCGAACGTCGGCGCCGCATTGCGCCGATTCATGCCTATCCGGCTGAGCTCAGGCTAGCGCCCCTGCGATCACAGCTTGAATCATTTTTACAGTTTGGGCTTTGATTCAACCAGGGCTCCTTATGCGATGGGGTTCGCAGAGCCCACGAGGCTTACGTTATTTAATTCCGCAACCCGTGAACTCCCAGTACATTTTGAAGTCTTTTCAAACTGGTGATTTCATGACCTTTCAATCTATCTCTCTGATCGCCATCACTTTGCTGACGACCGGCTGCGCCTCTATCGTCAGCGGGACCAGCCAGCCAGTGTCCGTCGAGACTCGGGCGAGCAGTGGCTCGGCGCTGAACGGGGCCAACTGCAAGCTGACCAACAACAAGGGCACCTGGTTCGTCACGACGCCTGGATCGGCCACCGTCAGCCGCAGCTACGAAGCACTGAATGTTCGGTGCGAAAAGGATGGCTCCGAACCCGGGCAGTCCGTCGTGAACTCCAGCACCAAGGGCATGGCCTTCGGCAATATCCTGTTTGGCGGACCGATTGGTGCGGGCGTCGACATGGCCTCGGGCGCAGCTTATGACTACCCGAATCTGATCACTGTCATGATGGGCACCACTGCGACGGTCGGTGCCCCAGCCCAAGAGCCCCCTAAGAATTAGTCCTTTTGACATGGGTGGGTGCAGGATCCAGCCCGGCCCTCAGGCTGGCGAGTGCGTGCGAAACCAATCCTTTTGCTCTTCGTCAATGCGCGTCTGCCAGCCTACAGCCGTGGCCTTGAACCGTGAGCGTTCCGAGGCTCTCTCGGCCATGTGGCTGCATGGCTCAAGCCGATTTTCAGCTTTTCGCCACTTTGACCATCGCCCGCTCAAACAAAGGGCTTTGCAGCCACCCTGCCAACCAAGCCTTGAGCGCGGGCAAAGGCAAAGCCTCAAACCAATCAGGCTGCACCGCTGCAAACTGCCGCACAAACGGAAAAATACCAATGTCTGCGGCGCAGGCCGTGGCGCCGCCCAGTTGGGCTTGGGCCTTGAGCTGCGCTTCCAGCGGTTTGAGCAACACCTCCACCGCCTGGCGGGCATGGTGCTCGGCGCCCAAGGCATCGCTGTAGCGCTGCGGGTATTTGTAGCGGTCCAGGTGGTGCTTGAAGTCGGCGTCACACAGCGCCCACAGCTGTTGCGCCTCAGGGGACTGCGCCCTCGCCCACCAGCCGTCCACGTCGTGCGTGGACACCCAAGCCCAGCGCATGATGTCCAGGCTTTGCTCAAGCACTTCGCCTGTGGGCAGCAGCAGCACCGGCACCGTGCCTTTGGGCGACACCGCCAACAGGGCGGGCGGTTTATCTCGCAAAGACACCTCTTGGGCTTGGTAGGCCACCCCCGCCAGCAGCAAAGCCATGCGCGCACGCATGGCGTAGGGGCAGCGGCGGTAGGTGTAGAGGACGGCGGTCATGGCCTTGACTTTAAGCCAAGTGATGACCTGACCCAGCTCAGACCAAGCGTCCGTCCACCAGCTCCATCACGCGGTCGCAGCGCTGGGCCAAGTGCAGGTCGTGCGTGACGATCAGGCAGGCGCTGCCGTGCTCGCGGTTGAACTGGCGCAGCAGTTTAAATATGTCGTCGGCCGTGACGGTGTCCAGGTTGCCAGTGGGCTCGTCGGCCAGGATCAAACGCGGCCGCTGCGACAGCGCGCGTGCCATCGCCACGCGCTGCTGCATGCCGCCTGAGAGTTCACCCGGGCGCTTGTAGTCGGCGTCTTTCAGGCCCACGCGGGCGAGCAATTCACGCGCCAGGGCTTCGTCTTCAGCGCTGGCCGTGCCGTGCGCAATCAGGCTGGGGAGGAAGACGTTTTCCAACGCGGTCAAGGCCGGCAGCAAGTGGTGGAACTGGAACACAAAACCAATGGTGTGGCCGCGCAAGGCGGTCAGAGCCGCGTCGTCCAGTTGCTCGGCCGCCTGTCCGGCAATGCGCAGCTGGCCCGAGCTGGGCGACTCGAGCAAGCCAATGATGTTGAGCAAGGTGCTTTTGCCTGAGCCTGAGGGAGCAGCCGAGCGGATCCCAGCCATGGGCATCGTCGGGCTGTTTGAGCCTGGGCATCCACCGCCCTTAAAGGCGCAGCACCCCGCTGACCGGCAGGCGCGGATCGTCGTTGAGGCGGCCCGTGAAGCGCGAGCCCAGCACCTGGCCGCGCAAGCTGTATTTCTTGTTGGCATGGGTGAATTCAAGGCTCATCTGCGTGCCGGCAATCACGCCGTCGTCGATGCGCGCCACCCGTTTGCCATCGAAGTCGATGTCTGCATTAAAAAACTGCTTCTTCTGACTGACTTGCAGGGTCACCGCCCTGGCATCGGGGATGCCACTGATGTCCCAGCGGCCTTCGATAGGAGCCGGCACGGTCCAGAAAAAGGCCACATCCCCCGAGGCGCTCTTGAGTACTTGATCGGGAATCCAGGACTCGATGCCGAAGGTGTTGGAAACCACCCGGGTGCCCGGACGCATTTTGAGCAGCTTGGGCATCAGTCGGGCGTTGACACCCTCGCCCATGTAGAGCGTGACCACCGTCGCCTCAAAAAAATCCTCGACGAACACATCGCCCTGCTTGAAGCTGACCCGCCCCTGCTGCAGGCCGGCACGCTGGGCATTTCTTTGCGCCAGCGCCACCAAATTGCCGTTGTACTCGATGCCCACCGCGCGCGCCCCGTACTTCTTGGCTGCCTCGATAGTGATAACGCCGTCCCCAGAGCCGAGGTCATAGACGATGTCACTGGGCTGCACCTGGGCCGCATCGAGCATTTTGTGGACGATGTCGAGCTTGGAAGGAACCCAAATGATGTCCTTGCCCACCGAGGCCATGCGCAGCTTGAGCTGCTCGTCGCCATAGTTGGTGGCAGCACAGCCGCCGAGCGCAAGCGCTGCAGCGAGCAAGAGAATTTGAAGAGGCAATAATTTTTTCATGACGGATAGAAAGCTGCGCTGTCAAAGTCAGTTGAATGGGCTGGACAGGCGCAGGCGTCAAAGCACTGATATGGTAGCCAAAAGCCAAGCAACCCCAGGGCGGGGCCGTTCAATGTCGCTTTTTCGCGCCTTAGCTGGTGGACTTTCAAAAGGACAGGGGTGAAGTTGATCAAGGCCGCAGCAGCCTTTGAGGCGGGCACCAGCAGTCG
>CAMCUN010000058.1 GCA_945878995.1 Polaromonas sp. YR568
CTCCCCCTCTGGGGGAGGGTTGGGGTGGGGGCACGCGTGTCACCGCTGTTTGTTCAAGCGCACACCCCGCCCTGTCACAGGCAAAAGAGTCAAGGCCAAGCCGCCAAATACTCCTGCCAATGAGGCTCAGTCGCAGACAACTCCCCCAGCGTGCTTTTCACAAAATCAATCTCTTGCGCGTACTCCTGCTCCAACAAGCCACCCCGCATTTTCTGGAAGCGGCAGTACATCAGGTAGGTGTTCATCACGTCGGTTTCGCAGTAACGGCGAATGTCTTCAAGCCGGCCATCCATGTAAGCGCCGTGCACCGCGGAGCCGTCCATACCCAACTTGCCCGGAAAGCCGCACAGCTTGGCCATGGCGTCCAGGGGGGCGTTGTTTTTAGGTTGGTACATGGCCAGCAGGTCCATCAGGTCCAGGTGGCGCATGTGGTACCGGCTGATGTAGTTGTTCCACTTGAACTCGCGGCTGTCATGGTCGCCGCCCTCGCCCAAGTCCCAGTACTTGCTGGCCACCACGCCGTGTTTGAGGCCCCGGTAATGCAACACAGGCAGGTCAAAGCCACCACCGTTCCAGCTGACCAGCTGGGGCAGGTGCTTTTCAACGGTGCTGAAAAAGGTCTGGATGATGCGACCTTCCTGGCTTTGACCCTCGGCCTCTCGGTCCACAAAAGAATGGATGCGCAGGCCGTCGGCGTTGCGGAACACGCAACTGATGACCAGCACGCGCTGCAGGTGCAAAGGCGCAAAGTCGGTCTTGCCTTGCTCGGCGCGCAGGGTTTTCCAGGCGGCAAAGGCTTGGGCGTCGGTGTCGCCCTGGGCCAGACCCGTGGCGCGCAAGCCATGCAGGTCGGGAATGGTTTCGATGTCAAACACCAGCACGGGCCAAGACATGGCTTTTCTCCTTATGGGTCCACAAGGATAGCTGGGGCTGAGGGGTGTGGCGGGGAGTTGTGCGCGTGGGAAATGTTGGTGGCCCGGCACGAATCGCTTGCAGGCTTGTTTCCTACAAATACACGCCGTCTTCCCCTGTAGGAGCCAGCCTGCTGGCGATTTTTCGCCTGCGGTGGCGCTCGTTGAAAGGCACGGATCGCTGGCAGGCCAGCTCCTACAGGTTGATAAAAACAGTTTCAGCTGGCGATGATTTGGCGGCTGTTCAAAGGCTGCACGGGGCGGGTGTTTTTCTTGAAGGGGAACTGCTCAATTTGCTCCCGAGCAATGTTCACCGGGGTCTTGAGCACAAAGTACCTCACTCCTTCTGTGCAGGGTGGCGTGGTCAGGGAGCCGTCGTAACCCCAAAAATCCATTTCGCGCGGCAAGAGGTTGCCGGGGTTGAACCTCACGCCGTCGATGAGCTGCTCTGGGCCTTCTTTGGCTGGCACATGGGCCCACAGCTGTTTGATGCCTGGGTTTTCATTGCCCTCTTTGAGCAGAACGGCCAACACAGCGGTTCTGCCCTCTTTGTTTTTGTGAAAAAAGTGCACACCCATGGCCGCAGGCTTGCCGTCTACAAAATCTTCGCTGGGCCGGCGAAATTGAAAGTACAGCAAGTCATACGGCAAGCTGTCCACGCGCAATTTGCTGCCCTCGGCCACATTGACCTGAATGGTTTTCCCGTTGTTGACGATTCGCAGCGGGCCGTTTTGGTAGGCCGCCACCACGGAGGATCGGGTTTTTTCGAACGGCGTGCGAATGTCCACCGGCGACTGCTCGCGGCCACGGCCGCACATGGCAAAGTCTTTGCCCCAGTTCTCCGGCCCCAATTCGCCCTCGTAGGCCCAGCGCACCTGTTTTTTGTCGTCCTTGTCCTCGACCTCGGCCGATTTATCGGCGGCCTTGCTGTCTTTTTCAGGTTTTTCTTCTTTGTCGGTTTTTTCTGATTTCTCTGATTTTTCAGTCTTGACAGCCCCCTTGCCCTCATCAGCCAGCGGCATTTTGCTCACGCCAGCAGGCAAGCACTCCGACAAGACCTTGACGTCTTGACCGGCTGAAGCCAAGGCCTTTTGCGAGGCACAGATCAGGTTGCGTCGGGTGCCCCAGTCGGAGGCGTTGAGCGCTTTTTGGAAGGCCTCCACCGTGGCTGGGTCCTCACCGCCCTTGGTCAGCAGGCGCAAGGCGCCCAAACCGGCCAGGCGTTCAGGGCTGAGCGTTTTTTCTTTTTTGTAGACGGCTTCAAGGTCGCGCAGAGTCTCGCCGTTGACCAGTGCCTCGCGCAGCGCTTCAAGCTGCAAGGCCTTGGATTTCAGCGGCGGAACTTCTTTTTGCGCTTGCTCCAGCTCGGCCGTGAGCTCTTCAAGCTTTTTGCCAGACCCCTCGGTTTGCTGGGTCAGCTCGGCGAGTTGGGTGGCGCTGGCTTTTTCTTTTTGGAAAGTGAAAAAGCCAAAAGCGCCTGCGCCGCCCAGGCCCAGGACCAACAAGACTTCAAAAATGATGCGTTTCATGGTGCGATGTCCAGGTGATATTCAAATAAGTCGTCTGCAAGGGCGAAAGCTTGATGCGGCTTATCGCAAAGCGCTGAAGCTGATGCCGCTGCCGGTCGCATCCAAGGCCATGAACTGCAATCGCTGCTGGGTGCCCAGTTGCTGCACAAAGGCCCAACCCTTGAGTTGGGTGTTCTGACGGCCGCAGCCGGTTTGGCTGACCGGGTAATCCAGCTGCACCGGGTACAGACGCGATGCGGCTTGCCACGCTCCCAGGCGCAGGCTCACACCGCTGCATTTCGGCACGTTGATCAGCGCAGTGCCGCCGCCCGCCAAGCCGCGCAAGCTCAAGCTGGTGTTGGAATCGGCTGCATCCACCCAGCGCCCGGTCCAGTCACCTGCCACAGCGTCCACGGGCTGCACGGACACGGCTTGGTGGCTGGCCGCATCCAGCGGAATATTGGCATCAAAGCTGGCTTGAAAGCCTGTCAGCGAAACCCCGCTGAAGCTGGCCGTGCCATCGCGCACCGTGCCATCGGCCCGCATGGTGCGCACACCAGATGCAGTAGCCACCCCGTTCACACCAGCCTGCACTTTGCCTGAATACAAGGTGGTGCTGACACTGGAGGAAGCATCGCCGATGTAATTCATGGCCAACAAATCGCCACCCGCTTGGGTGCCGTTGACCACAGCCCAAAAGCCCTGTGAGCCGACCGTGCCCACATAGGCACTGGCCAGCACGGTGGGCGTGGGCGTGGGCGTGGGCGCAGGCGTTGGCGTGTCAGCAGCGGGCGGCGCTGAACCCCCACCTCCCCCACCGCAGGCCGTGAGCAAGCCCGCCAAGACCATGGAGAACAATTTTTTGAGAAAAATACGGGAATTCATTGTTATTAAATGTTATCTCGACACCGAGGCCGGAGCCACCCAGCCGGCCTGAAGCCAATGCCAATAGCCCGGCTTGAAAGGCCAGGCAATGTCGTACACGGTGGTTCCTGGCGCAAACACTGCCGCCGTCAGGTGGTCCAGCCAATCGCCTTGGGGCTGCAAGCCAGAAAGCCAGCCGTCTTGGGCCAGCGGCACGCCGGCCCGCAGCTTGCGACGGCGCATGGGCATCTCTTGGCCAGGCTCCGCCAGGCGGCCAGGGCCAGACAGCAGGTCGTGCACGCTGCCCCACTCCCGGCCGCCCAAGCTGCGGCGCAAGCGGGTGATGCGGCGCTCCACGGAGGCCGCATGCGCGGCCGCCTCAGATCCGGTGCCAGGCCCGTGAAAGCGCAGCTGCCCCAGCAGGTTGTCAAACAACACGGCCGCCTGGGGGTGGGCGGCCAGCAGCTTGTCCAAGTTGGCCCAAGCATCGCCGCGCTGGTAAGTCCAGCTCACGCCCGCCGCGCGCAAGGCCGCGCCGTGGCGGCGGGCAAATAAAAAAGGCGCCAGCGGGTCTATGTCCCAGCAGTGCACTTGGCCAAAGCGGGTCAAAAAAGCGCTGGGCAGCAACCAGCCCGCGCTGGGGCCCAAGAGCAGCAATTGATCGCTTGCGGGCTGCACACTTTCAAGCCACTGCGCCAGGTGCTCGCGCGTGCCCTGCCACTGGCGCTGCGAGCGCCAGGCGCGCCAATGCCAGCGCAAGCCGCCCGATGGGTTCATGCGCCATTCCCGAGGTTGAACTGCATCACACCCAGCTCGTCCATTTGGCGCTGCTCGCGCACGGCCGCGTCTTTGCGCACGGCGTTGAGGTCTTGCTCCACCAGGGCCTGCATTTTCAGGCGCTCTTTTTCAGCCTCGCCCAGGAGTTGGCGGGTGTGGGCCATGACGCGCTCGACCTGGGCAATGTCTTGCTTGACACGGTCCAGCAAGGTCAGCAGTTGCGCGGCAAATTGCCGCCGGTTCATGGTGTCTTGCATGCCCGCGCTGGTGCTGCCTGTGGCCGGGGCTTGCTGGTAATCGGCGTGCAGATTGAGCAATCGCTCGCGGCTGGCTTCCAGGCTTTGCGCGCGCAGGCGGATTTGCTGCAGCTCGCCCTGAATGCGGTCGACTTCGTCTTCGGCTTTGGTGAGCAACACAGACCAACAGGCGCGGGGCTTGAGCATGACAGGGGCAATTCCGGTTTAAATTAACTTTGAAGCAGCTGGCGCAGGGCCGTGCGGGTTTGCGGCTCGGGCAGGCCCAGGTTTATGTCTTGGCGCAAAAACGCTTCCATGGCCTGGCGCAGACGAATCGCTTCATCCACCTCAGGATTGCTGCCAGCCTCGTAAGCGCCCACCTGGATCAAATCGATATTTTGCTGGTAAAGCGACCACAAGCGCCTAAAGCGGTTGGCGCCTTTGAGGTCCTCGGGGCTGAGCAGGGTTTGCATCAGCCGCGAGATCGAGCCCGTCAGCTCAATGGCCGGGTAGTGCGCCGCGTCAGCGAGCTTGCGCGAGAGCATCACCTGCCCGTCCAGCGAGGCGCGGGCAATGTCCACAATCGGATCGTTCGCGTCGTCGCCCTCGGCCAGCACGGTGTAAATGGCGGTGATGGAGCCGTGGCCGTGGCGGCCGGTGCCGGCGCGCTCAATCAAATTGGGCAACAGCGCAAACACCGATGGCGGGTAACCCTTGGCGGTGGGCGGCTCGCCCACGGCCAAGCCAATTTCACGCTGGGCGTGGGCCACGCGGGTGAGGCTGTCGACCAACATCAACACGTCTTTGCCCTGGTCCCTGAAGTACTCGGCCACCAGGTGCGTCATTTGCGCGGCTTTAAGCCGCAGCACGGGCGAGACGTTGGCGGGCGCGGCCACCACCACGGCCTTGGCCAGGCCCTCTTCGCCCAGGGTTTCTTGAATAAAGGCTTGCACCTCGCGGCCGCGCTCGCCCACCAGGCCAATGACCACCACATCGGCCTCGGTAAAGCGGGTGAGCATGCCCAAAAGCACGCTTTTGCCCACACCGGAGCCGGCCACCAGGCCTATGCGCTGGCCACGGCCTATGGTGAGCAAGCCATTGATGGCTTTGACGCCCACGTCCAAAATTTTGTGGATGGGACCGCGCTCCATGGGGTTGATCGGCAGGCCCAGCAGCGACAAACGGGTGGTGCACTTGGGCTGGGGCTTGCCGTCTATGGCGTGGCCCCGGCCGTCAATCACCCGACCCAGCAACTCCGGCCCCAAGCTGACCGAGCCGCTGTCGGGCATGGCCCGCACCGTGGCGCCCGGACCTATGCCCACAGGTTCGGCGAAGGGCATGAGGAACAGGGTTTTGTCTTGAAATCCCACCACCTCGGCTTCTACGCGATGGCCGTTGCCACTGGTCAACTCGCAACAGGTGCCTATGGGCGCCATGATGCCGCGCGCCTCCATGCGCAGGCCCACCAAGCGCACCAGTGTGCCGCAGCGCTGCGGCTCGGGGGCGCGCACGCGGGCCACACAGCGCTCTACGTCTTGGGCAAAGTCCATCATGCGGGCGGCGCCTGGGGCTCGGCTTGGT
The DNA here is from genome assembly GCA_945878995.1 of Polaromonas sp. YR568. Classification (GTDB taxonomy): domain Bacteria; phylum Pseudomonadota; class Gammaproteobacteria; order Burkholderiales; family Burkholderiaceae_C; genus Polaromonas. Next base: position 5,878 of record CAMCUN010000058.1, read on the forward strand.
CGGGTTGAATGAACGCTTGGCTCTGTTCGTAAGCCCCAAAGTCGGTGTCCATCAGACCGTCGTCGTCCAGCACAGCGCTGGCGCCATGGTCGGGCGGTGGTGGCGCGGGGTCGGGCATGCGCGGGCTGGCCACAGGCTGGGCCTCCACCACGGGGCTGAAGCGGTTGCTGCGCGAGCTCTCGGCCATGCGGGGCTGGGCGTCGAGCACGGCATCGACATCGGCGCGGCGGGCCGCCAAGCGCTCTGGCGCAAAAGCAGAGTTGCGGGCCTGGCGCTGGGGGTCCAGCAGCAGCTGGCGGGCCAGCGCGTCCAGGCGGTGCTCGACCAAATCGCTGACCACCGCGTCGTCGGCACTGGCGCGCACGCTGCCGGGCTGCAAGCTGGCGTCGGCCTGCAATTGCCAAGGCGGAGCGCCCGCGCGGCTGGCCTCGGCCGCGGCGCTGTCGTCAGCGGCTAGTCGCAGCAGCAAGGGCTGCAGCAGCGCCAGGTCGTCCGGGTGCAGCTCCACCAGCACCTGAGCGCGGCGGCTGGCCAGCTCGTCCACGCAGCGGCGCACCAAGCGCTCAATGGCCTGGGGCGACTGAGTCAGCTCACCGAGCACCAATTGCTCGGCCAAATGCAGCGCCAAGCGCTTGAGCGGCTCGTGCAGGCGCTCGGGCGTCTGGCCCAGCGCGTGCAGGGCCTGTTCCAAGGCCGTCAAGCGGTTTTGCAGCAGCGTTTGCTCGGCTTTGGCGGACTCTCGCGCTTGCTTTTCGGCCTCGTGGCGGCCAAATTCTTGGCCCTCGGCATAAGCCTGCAGGCGCGCTTCTTCAAGCGTTTGCTGGCTCACCGTGTTTGCGGGCTCGGGCGGGGCCGCTGCCACTGGCGCGCTGGCGGCCAGGGCGGGCACCTCATGCTCGGGTGGCTGTTCTGGGGCCACGTCTTGGGACGGCGGCACAGGCCGGCCTTCTGCGGGCACCATCTCAAAAGGCTTGGCAGCGGGCTTCCATTGGGTGGCCGTAAAACCGCCTCCCCCTGCGCCTGCGCGCAAGATGTCAGCGGGCTGCCAAATGCGGGCGGTGCGGGGGGCGTCGGTGCCGGCAAGCAGGCGGTCAGACAAAGTCTTCGCCTCCACCCAGCACCAGGTCGCCCGCGTCCGACAGCTTGCGCGCAATGCGCATGATCTTCTTTTGCGCCTCTTCCACGTCGGCAATGCGCGTGGGGCCTTTGGCGTCCATATCGTCCTTGAACATGCTGCGCGCGCGCTCGGACATGTTGCTAAAAAACTTGTCTTTGACGCCGTCGTTGGCGCCCTTCAGGGCAATCATCAGCTGGTCGGGTTCCACATTGCGCATGAGCACCTGTATGCCCTTGTTGTCCACACCCGTGAGGTTGTCGAATGTGAACATATTGTCTTGAATTCTTTGTGTCAGGTCCGGGTCCAGGGCATTCAGGCCCAACATGACCGAGGCCTCCAGCTCGGTCTTGGTCATGTTCATGATCCGGGCCGCCGCCTTGACGCCGCCAAAACTCGAGGACTTGGTCGACGAATTGTTGGAGAACTGCTTTTTCATGATGGCTTCCAGCTCTTCCATGGCCGAAGGCTGCACGGTGTCTAAGCTGGCCACCCGCTGCATGATCTCAGAGCGGCTCTCAGACGGCAGGTAATTGAGCACGTCGGCGGCCACCTGGTTTTCAAGCAGCGACAAAATAATGGCCGTGACTTGCGGGTGTTCGCCGCGAATCATGTCGGCAATCGAGCGCGCGTCCATCCATTCCAAAATGTCCAGGCCCTTGCTGCCTTGGCCGGGCATGATGCGGTTGATGACCGAAGCTGCCTTGTCTTCCCCCAGGGCGCGCTTGAGCACTTTTTCTACGTAATCGCTGGTGCCCAAACCCAAATTAGTTTGCTTTTTGAGGGTGGCGACAAACTCGTCGAGCACGGCGTTCACCGCCTCTTGTGACAAATCGGCCACCGACACCATGGCCGCTCCCAAAGACTGCACCTCCTTGGGGTTGAGGTAGCGAATGATTTCGGCGGCCTGCTGCTCGCCGAGCAAGAGCATGAGCACGGCGGCGCGATGGGTGCCTGTGAGTTCGGCCATTTCGCGCTCGAGCGCGGCGGCCATTTCCTGGGCTTTGGCGGCGGTGACTTCTTCTGCCATGGCTTTTATCCCTTAGGTTGAGGAGGCTCTGGGCGCCCTGATCATGTTTTTCAGCACACTGGCCACGCGGGACGAGTCTTCAGCCACGATCATGCGGACCAAAGCCACTTTATCGTCATAAGAGTTGGCAGTGTCGAGCATCTCCAGCGAGATGGTCGATTTCTTAGGCTTGAGCTTGGCCTTGAGCTGCTCCAGTGTCTCACCCTCGCCCAGTTGAATGGCGTTGAGGTCTTGCTCTGAAAGCTCACCGTCGCCCAGGGGTTTCTTGGCTTCGGTTTGCGACAACGACAGCGCCAGGGCGGCGGCCTCTTGGGCTTTTTGCTCGCCTTGGAGCACATGCATCACGGCGGGGCGCACCACCAGCAGCAAGAAGGCCAGGAACGCCAGGCCCAGGCCTGCGGTTTTGATGTTGCTCAAGGTCGACTCGTCTTTGTACCAAGGTGGGCTGAGGTCCAGCACAGTCTCGGGCTCGAACTTGGCGGGCACCACGGTGACCACGTCGCCACGCGTCTCGTTGTAGCCCACCACGCTGCGCACCAGGTTTTGTAGGCGCTCAATTTCTTCGGCCGAATACGGGTTGGGTGTGGGCGCGGGCAGCTCGCCTTTGTCGTTTTTGGGGCCTTGGGTGGGCGGGCGCTCGTTGATGAGCACGCCCACCGTCAGGCGCTCCACTGTGCCGGTCGCGCCTTTGACGTGGCGCACCGAGCGGTCCATTTCAAAATTGCGGGTGGCGCGCTGGCTCTTGAGGTCGCTGCCGCCGGGTGTCTGGTTGGCGCTGGGCGCCACCGGTGGGGTGTTGGACAAGGCGCCTGGGATACCAATGGCCTCGCGGGAGCTGTTGCGCTCCTCGCTGAGCACCTCGGAGCGGGTCTTGGGGCCTTTGTCGCGGTTGTCAAAGTTCTCGGTGGTGGTCTCGGTCTGGCTGAAATCCAGCGAAATATTCACCTGCGAGCGCACATTGCTCTCGCCTGCGATGGGGCGCAGGATTTGGTCCACACGCTGGCGCAGCACGTCTTCCATTTTTTCTTTGTGCTGCAGTTGTGCGGTGCTCAGGCCCAACACCGCCTCGCCCACCAATTCGGTGACCAGCTTGCCGTTGTTGTCGACCACAGACACGTTTTCAGTGGCCAGCATGGGCACGCTGGACGCCACCAAATTCACAATGGCCTGAACCTGGGAAGGTGTGAGGTAGCGGCCTGGGTGCGGCGTGATCACCACCGAGGCTTTGGGTGGCGTGCGGTCGCGCACAAAGGCCGACTGCTTGGGCAGCGCCAGGTGCACCCGCGCGGCCTGAATGGATTGGATGTGCGTGATGCTTTTGGCCAGCTCCTGCTCAATGGCGGCGGTGTAGCGCACCTGCTCCATGAACTGGCTGGTGGTCATGGCCGACTGCTCTTTGAGCGTCTCTAGCCCCACGGGTGCGGTTTTGGGAATGCCTTTGGAGGCCAAGAAAATGCGGGCCTCGTGGTAGCGGCCAGACTGCACCGTGATTTGGCCGTTGTTCGGGTCGAGCTGAGGCTTGAAGTCCCCCGCCTTGAGCGCCTCCATGGCCGCTTGCGAATCGGCCTCGTTCATACCGGCTGAAATGGAGCGGTAGGTGGGCGCGTTGATGGCCGTGTAAATGCCCACAAAGAGCATCAGCACCAGCGCCAAGATCATGAAAGGGAGCGCTTTTTTGACGGCCGGCTGGTCAAACACCTGGCGCACCGGGCCAAAGGGGCCGGTGGGCTCAAACAGCTTGGCCAGCAAGCCGGCCCTGGGGGCTGCGGGCAAGCCGGGGCCGGTGGTGGTGAGGGCGCCGCCTGCTGGGTTGGCAGCAGACGCAGGACCGGTCAAGCCGGGCAAGGGAGCGGTGGTGGTGGCCATGGGGGTTATCTTTCAGTACAGAGCAGCGCTCACACCGGCATGTTCATGATTTCTTCATAGGCCCTGAGCACCTTGTTGCGCACCTGCATGGTGGCCTCAAAGCTCAGGGAAGACTTTTGCATGGCCAGCACCACGTCGGTCAGGGGCACGTTTTCACCGCGGTCATAGGCCTCGGTCATTTTTCGCGAGTTGGCCTGCGCGTCGTTGACCTGGTTGAGCAAGGTCTTGACGGCCTCGCCAAAGCCCGGCTTTTCAACGGGCTGGCTCTCCATAGACTGGACACCACCCGCGGCCTGCGCCTGGTGGGCGCGCAGCGTGGCGAGCATGGACTGGATGTTCGCGCTGGAGTTGATCTTTTCAATCATGTCGGGTTCCTAGGGGCGGCTTGTGCAGTGGGGTCAGGCCAGCGCTGGCGCGCCCACCTTGAGTTTGGCCATCTTGTAGCGCAGCGTGCGTGGGCTGATGCCCAGCTTGGCAGCGGCTTCTAAGCGGCTGTAGGTGCTTTGCACGGCCGCCAAAATCAGTTGCTGCTCGTTTATTTGCACCGCTTGGTGCAAGTTGGCGGGCTCGTCGGTGGCGTCACTGTCCGCTTGGGCGGGGGGATTGGCCGGCGACCAAATGCTGGGGACCGGGCTGCTGATGCGCTGGGCGTTGGCAGCCAAGGCTGTAGGCGCCTCTGTCAGCGTGGCTGGCCAAGCGGCGGGCGCCACTTGGGCAGCAGCGGCGGACACGTTGGGCGCCCAAGCCGCATCGTCAAACATCAGGTGCTCGGGCAAGATCACTTCCCCCGTGCACAGCACCAAAGCACGCATGACCACGTTCTCCAGTTCGCGCACATTGCCAGGCCAGGGGTGGTTTTTAAGGCTGTCTTGCGCCTGCACGCTCACCGACAGTGCCCGCCCGCCTTCGGCGTGGCGCACCAACAGGCGCGCGGCCAAAGGCAAGATGTCTCCCGGCCGCTCGCGCAAGGCCGGCACACGCAGCTTGAAGGTGGACAAGCGAAAGTAAAGGTCTTCACGGAACTCGCGGCTGGCCGTGGCCGCCCGCAGGTCGCGGTTGGTGGCGGCCAGCACGCGCACGTCGATATCAAGCGCGCGCTCGCCCCCTAAGCGGGTGAGCTGGCGCTCTTGAAGCACGCGCAAAAGTTTGGCCTGCAGATGAATGGGCATCTCGGCAATCTCGTCCAAAAACACCGTGCCGCCCTGGGCTTGTTCAAACAAACCCCGGTGCTCTTTGAGCGCACCGGTGAAAGCGCCCTTTTCATGGCCAAACAGCATGTCTTCAATCAGGTGGTCGGGCAAGGCCGCGCAATTGAGCGCCACAAACGGGCCTTGGGCGCGGGCGGACGACTCGTGCAACACGCGGGCCAGCACCTCTTTGCCGGCGCCGGTGGGGCCTTCAATCAGCACGCTCACAGGTGCGCGCGCCACACGCTGGGCCAGTGCCAGCAGGTTGCGGCTGGCCGGGTCCACGTACACCACGGTGCGTGAGGTTTTGGCCTGGGGCTTGGCTGCCTGCGGTGCAGCGGCGGGGCGCTGGCTGGCGTTCTGCCAGGCCTGCGCTGAAAAATCATCGGCCGCCAGCACATGCCGGGCACCCAAACGCATGGCCGCCACGGCCAGTTCCAATTCACGGCGCTCCACCCGGCAGAGCACCGCCAGGCTGCAGCCTTCTTCGGCTTGCAAGGCTTGCACATCGCGCAGCAAGTCTGGCGTGCCTTCCAGGCGCAGCGCAATCAAGCCCGCCTGGGGCAGCTGCTCGCGCAAATCGTCAAGTGTGGCCACAGGGTGGACCGCCAAACCAGCGGCCGCCAACTGCGCCCGGTCCGCGTCAGACAATGCGCGAAAGGGGTCCAGCCAAAGCAGGTGCTGCGTGTGCGAGGGGTTGTTCATGACAAGTGGCCTTGATGTCGGTTGTTCGACTCAGACCCGCAAATGTCATGCCAATGTGAAATGTAGTTAAAAACTACTTTAAAAGAGAAATTAAGGGGATTAAACCGTCACTTTTGACGGATTCTCAGGCCAGGCGACGAAAAGTCGACAGACCCCGCACATCGGCCCATTCGGGCACGGGGTCCAGCGCCGGCTCTGGCACAGAACGGCGAAAAGGCTGAGGCCGCGGCAAAGGTGCGGCGGCTTTGGAGACAAAGCCCAAGCAAGGCATGCCATCGGCGCGAAGCACCTCAATGGCGGGCAAAATTTTGGACTTGAAACCCATGAGGCGGCAAGCGTAGGGACTGTGCGGGTCCCAACTGACGGCGAAATGCCGGCACCCAAAGCAATTGGGAGCGGAGCGTGAAGAAGCAGGCGTCGGGCCGGACATAGAAGGAGCCAGTATCGCCTAGACGAGCAATAAAACGAGCAATAAAGAAGAGCGAAACAGCGTCACTGCAGCAGTTTGAGCACCGTTTGCTGCGAGGTGTTGGCCTGCGACAAAATGGCCGTGGCCGCCTGCTGAATAATTTGCGTTCTAGCCAACTCGCTGCTGGCCTTGGCGTAGTCGGCGTCCAAAATTCGGCTGCGGGAAGCCGACGAGTTGGTCGACACATTGGTCAAGTTGTCGGCCGCGTAAGTCAATCGGTTGATCTTGGCACCCAGATCGGCGCGGTAACGGTCCACGGCGCCCAATGCAGCGTCCATTTGAGTGATGACATCCGCCGTGCTGACTGAAACGGCTGCGCTCATGGCCGTGGCCACGCCCGTCAAAGCCACCAGGTTGCCAAAACCCACCGTGATGGTTTGGTTGGCGTTGGCACCAATTTGATAAACAGCAGCCGAAGTGGTGCCGTTCAAAATGCCGCTGCCGTTCCACTCCGTCATGTTGGTGATGCGCTTGACCTCGGACTGCAGTTCCTTGAATTCAAGCTGCAGCGAGGCTTTGTCTGAGGTGTTGTAAGTGGCGTTGGCCGCTTGCACCGACAGCTCACGCATGCGCTGGAGCATGTTGGTGATCTCATTGGTCGCGCCCTCGGCCGTTTGGATCATGGAGATCGCGTCATTGGCATTGCGCACGGCCTGGTCCAACCCACGAATTTGCGCCGTTTGTCGGTTACTGATCGCCAGACCAGCGGCGTCGTCAGACGCTGCATTGATTCGCTTGCCGGTGGACAACTGCTCCATCGCGTGGCTGAGCGAGCGGTTGTTGCGCGTCAATGCACTTTGGGCAATCAGCGAATTAAGGTTGGTATTAATAACTGGCATGGTATTTCCTATGCAAAAAGAGACGGCAAAGCTTTGCCACTGTGGGTGGGGTCAGCTGACTTGCGCCTCAGGCGCGACATGAACGGGAACAGACTCGAGCAATTCGGCCAATTCGGTGTGCGCCTGAATCAAGCCCAAATGCTGGGAAAAACGCAGAATGGCTTTTTCTGCGTGAATAAAAGCGTTGAAGTAAGCGCCTCTGCAGCGCAATACCCTGACCAAGTGGTGCAAAACTTCTGCACTGACCGCATCACCCTGGACGGTGACAAGGCGCTCCAGACAGTCTTGCGCTTGGGCCCAGTCCTGATTGACTTCAGCCACCAGGGCACCCATCACCAAAATGTCTTGGCTGTCGGGGTACATCGCCAAGCCAGCGGCCACCAAGGCATCTGCCATGTCCATGCGAGATTCGCCCACCCAGGCGCAAATTGCTTGCCGCACTTCGGCCGCGCTGAAACGGTCTATGTCTTCGGCCATGAACATGGGCAGGGAGATCACCGGCATCACCGGAGAAAACGCAACAGCAGTACGGGACATAAAAACTCCTCAATGAAATCTGAACGGGTGGCAAACCATTGCCGCCACTTTGGCTACACCCTACCCACAGCAATCCCCGTGCCAGGTCAAAGTGTCGGGAAATCGAGGAGCTTTGAACAAAGCCGCCGCATGTCTGCCCCCCACAAGCAGGGCTCATAAACCCCAACACATATACATATGTCACAGCTGCGCCTGTCTACCAGGCGCACCTGCCAGGCCAAAGGTGGACGGCAAAGTGACAGCAAAGCCTTCAGGCATGGCCGCACTGGAATGCGCAAGCATTGGTTTGAAAGCCAACGTCAAATGCTGCATACAAACCAGTGGGCGACCAGCGTCAACCAAAGCAAGACTAGGATTGAACTGGCACGCAACGTGCATGGTCTTGACCACTGACTCAATAGAGGTGTCGAAAAATGGACATAAATACCAAGCAGCGCAGCGACATTTGCGAGCGTTCCATCCTGATCACTGGCGGCACGGGCTCCTTTGGCAAGGCCTTTGTGCGCAACGTGCTGGACACCTGCCCGCACATCAAGCGCCTGGTGGTGTTCAGCCGCGACGAGCTCAAACAGTTTGAGATGGCCCAAGAATTCCCAGAGTCCAAGTACCCTGCCCTGCGCTTTTTCATTGGCGACGTACGCGACCAAAACCGCCTGCGCCGCGCGCTCGAAGGCATTGACACCGTGGTTCATGCCGCCGCCCTTAAACAGGTGCCGGCCGCCGAGTACAACCCCTTTGAATTCATTCAGACCAATATCTTGGGTGCGCAAAACCTCATTGAGGCCTGCCTGGACACCCAGGTCAAGCGCGTGGTGGCCCTGTCCACCGACAAGGCCGCAGCCCCCATTAACCTGTATGGCGCCACCAAGTTGTGCAGCGACAAATTGTTTGTGGCGGCCAACAACTTCAGGGGCGCACGCGACCTGCGCTTTTCGGTGGTCCGGTATGGCAACGTCATGGGCTCACGCGGCTCGGTGATTCCCTTTTTCATCAACCAGGCCAAAACCGGCCGCCTGCCCATCACCGACCCACAGATGACGCGCTTTAACATCTCGCTCGACGAGGGCGTGGAAATGGTCTGCTGGGCCCTGGAACACGCGCTGGGCGGAGAGATTTTTGTGCCCAAAATCGCCTCCTACCGCATTTGCGATGTGGCCGAAGCGATTGGGCCGAGCTGCCAGCAAGAGATTGTGGGCCTGCGCCCCGGCGAGAAAATTCACGAAGAAATGATCACCCCCAGCGACAGCCCCAACACCGTGGATTTGGGCGCCTACTACGCCATCTTGAGCGCAGGCAAAGTGCCCGCCTACTTAAAGCGCAGGCAGGCGGAGGTGATGGCGGGCGAGTTTTCATACAACTCCGGCACCAACCCCGACTTTTTGAGCGTGGAAGACATTCGCCACCTGATTCGCTCACATGTCAACCCGGAATTTGTCCCAGTTTGATCGTCTTAACAGATCATCGCTGAAGTTTTTATCAAACGCTCATCTCAAATTGACTCTGAGTTCATACCATGAAGATCATCGACAAGCTCAATCACGCCAAAAGCGAGATGTCCAAACAAAAAGCGCTGTACCAACCGACCGCTTTTTGGGCCGACGCCAGCGAACAAATCGCGCGTGAATTGGTGGATGCAGGCATTGATCAATTTAGGCGCACGCCGACTGCGTTGGGTTACTTCGTACCCAACTACAGTGGTTCGGCCAGTGGCATCAGCCCCGAGCAAGCAGACGTTCTGCGAACCACTTTGCAGGGGAATTTTCCAAACGCAAAAAAGGCACAGTTGGCCCTTGAGCACTTCTTATCGGGTGCCCAAGCCGCATTGGCTGATTACAGGGTGTTGATTGCTGGAGATAACCACCATCAATTGCCATGGCTCCATACCTTCAGTGAAAGCACCTATGGCCATCCATTGGAGCAATTCGAATGGAGCGGCAAGCGATACAGCCGCTCGGCACTCAACTACCTGCTGGGATTGAGTCTGCTCAAGCGCCATCTGCATGACGACATACCCCGCTGCGTGCTTGAAATAGGCGGTGGCTTTGGCACACTGGGTGAAATATGGTCACAGTCAGGTGTGCCTGATTGGCAATACATTGACATTGACATCACGCCCACTCAACTTGTGGCAGAGCAGTACCTCAAAGCCGCCATAGGACCCCATCAAGTGAGCGGTTTCGAAGAATTTCCACAGATCGGCGAAGTGCCGCTCGGAAGTCTGAAACAAGCGGCCGTGCTTTGCCCATGGCAAATTGAGCAATTGGTCGGCGAGGTCGATCTTTTTGTCAACTTCATTTCCTTCCAGGAAATGGAGCCCGACGTAGTCGACAACTACCTGCATCATGTCAACCGGCTAGAAGCCCGATGGATTTTGTTGAGGAACCTCCGTGAAGGAAAACCCTTGAAAAAGCCAGGTCACCCCGGAGTTAAAACTCCCATTAAGACAGGAGACTACGTGACAATGCTCCACAACTATGAATTAGTCGACAGCAACGTTCATCCTTTCGGATTCCAGACTGTCGATGGATTCCATTCAGAACTCTTGCTTTTTAAAAGAAAATCTGTATAAATAGAATTATCAATTCGCCTTTCAGCAAGAGATTTGAAACACATTGAAAGAATTTATGTCCAACTTGACCGACAAAGACATAACCACTTACTTGCCATATGGTCGCCAATCAATTAGCGAGGCGGATATTGATGCAGTGGTAGCTGTGCTGCGTGGCGTCTGGTTGACCCAAGGTCCAGCGGTTCCTGCATTTGAAGAAGCAGTGGCAAACTATTGCCAAGCAGCACACGCCGTGGCAGTCAATAGCGCCACCAGTGCCCTGCACATTGCATGTTTGGCATTGGGTGTCGGTCCTGGCGATTGGGTTTGGACAAGCCCAAATACCTTTGTGGCCAGCGCCAACTGCGCACGCTACTGTGGTGCTGAGGTTGACTTCGTAGACATTGACTCCAGAACACTAAACCTGTGCCCAAGTAAGCTGGAAAACAAATTGGCTCAAGCTCGGCACGAGGGGCGGCTGCCCAAAGTCGTGATCCCTGTTCATTTTGCAGGCCAATCCTGCGATATGGCCGCCATTGCAAAATTAGCCGTTGAATATGGTTTTCGTATCATTGAAGACGCCTCACATGCCATAGGAGGACACTACCAGGGCGAACCCGTAGGCTGTGGGCGCTATAGCGATATTACTGTTTTTAGTTTTCATCCAGTCAAAATCATCACCTCGGCTGAAGGGGGGATGGCGCTGACACAAGACCCAGAATTGGCCCGGGCGATGCGAATGGTGCGCAGCCATGGAATCACAAGTCAAAACGAATATCTCACGCAAGTGCCAGAGGGCCCTTGGCATTACGAACAGCAAAAGCTTGGCTACAATTACCGCATGACAGATTTGCAAGCTGCATTGGGACTGTCACAAATGAAGCGGCTAGACGCCTTTGTAGCTCAACGGAATACCTTTGCTGAACATTACAACAAGTTGTTGGCTAACTTGCCCTTGATCTTGCCACATGTAAACCCTGGACAATTGTGCAGTTTTCACCTTTACGTGGTGCGACTTCCTAAAGATCATCGACTTTTAGACCATACAACCCTTTTTTGCGCACTTCGACAGGCAGGCTTAGGGGTAAATCTGCACTATAGACCCGTTCACCTTCAGCCGTACTACCGCCAACGTGGCTTTGCACCAGGGTATTGTCCAAATGCTGAAATTTATAGCCAAGAGGCGATCAGCCTGCCCCTTTTCCCGGATATGTGTATTGAAGACGTAGAGCGTGTAAGCAATGAACTGCATCGCCTCCTTCAAGGCTGTACTAGCGCGGTGTCAACATGACAGGTACAGCGAATCGGCCTTCGGCTAAGGTGAGTGATTTTTTAATCAACAATACATCGCATACGCCTATTTTCTATCCACCCAGAGAATTAAGAAAATGCGACTTAGCCAATACTGAACATTACAGCAGTAGATCCCTCACCCTTCCACTCTATCCAGACATGCAAGACGAGGCCGTGGACCGGGTGAGTCATCTTCTGGGCGACTTGCTGCAGGCGCCTGTCACGTCAAACGAGGTGCATTCGTGATGTCAAGCGTCTCGCCCAAGGCCAAGTTCAATCCAAGCACTGGCATGAGCGCCATCTTATTGGCACGTGGAGGGAGCAAGCGCATCCCAAAGAAAAACGCCAAGTTGTTCAGAGGCCGACCACTGCTGACCTGGCCGGCCCAGGCCGCGCTGGACTGGGGCAAGTTCGACCGCGTGCTCATCAGCACGGACTGCCCCGACATCGAAGCCTTGGCCCTTGATGTGGGCCTGCAATCGCTGGGGCTGCGCTCACCGCAAGCGGCCAGTGACACAGCCACCACGACGCAGGCCCTGTTGGAATGCCTGGACGGCTTAGCCCGGCAAGGCCCTTTGCCGGAGTACCTGTGCGCCATTTACGCGAGTGCGGCCTTTGTGACTCCCGACCAACTGAGTGCGGCCTTGGCCCAGTTGCGGCAAGGCCATGTGGATCTGGTGTTTCCAGTCATACGCTTTTCCCACCCCATCTGGCGCGCCCTGCAACGGGATGAGGCGGGTCTCACCCGCTTTGTATGGCCCGAACATGCATCTACCCGTTCGCAGGACCTGCCTGTGGCTTTTCACGATGCAGGTCAGTTCTACTTTTTTCGCACCCAAACCCTGCTGGAAACCGGCTCCCTGATGGGCGGGCGAACCGCCACCCTTGAAGTGCCCGAAACCCAATGCCACGACATTGACAGCCTGGTGGACTGGGAGTTAGCTGAAATCAAGCACGAACACCGCGCCGCCAGGGCCGGGAACCTCTGAGCGCAGCGATGAGGATCGTATTCAGATTCGATGCTGACGAGCAGCTGGGGCATGGGCACCTGATGCGCTCCAGCGTTCTCGCCCGGGCCTTGTGTGCCCGAGGCCATCAGGTCGAACTGATGTCCCGCCCCTTGCCCCTGAGGCTGTTGACGCAACTGGACGGCGTGCGCTGCCACGCCATGGCATCGGACACGCAAGGCCTTGACACGCTAGCCCAACTGGCCAGGCACCAGCCCGTGGACTGGCTGGTGGTAGACCACTACGGCCTGGACGGCGCCTGGCAAAGCCAGGCCCGTGTCCACGCCAGACGCATCTTGGTCATTGACGACCTCGCCAACCGGGCCCACGACTGCGATGCATTGCTCGATCAAAACATTGCCAATTCGCTGCAGTCAGCCTACGGCCCATTGCTGCCACAGGGTTGCCCGCAATGGCTGGGCCTGACCCATCTGCTGGCCCGTCCCGGCTTTTACGAGCAAGAACCCGTGCCCCGACAAGGCCTCTTGGTGTTTCTGGGCGGAGGCGACCACCGCCTGGCCTTAGGCCGTTTGCTGCAGCACCTGGCCACGTGCGACGCTGAGTCCTTGCAGGTGCTGGCCACCTCAGCCTATGGTCCCCTCCCCGCGCTGGCGCCCTCGCTCGCTTTATCGGGGGGGATTGAATTTCACCTGGATTTGCATGACACCGCGCCCCTGTGCCGGCGCGTTGAAGGTGCAGTGGTCCGCTGCGGATTCATGGCCTATGAATTGGCCTTGGTCGGCACGCCCATGGTGATCATTCATGCCACGCCCATCCAAAAAGAAGTCGCCTTGGCCCTGCAAGCCGACGGCCACGGCATCGCCCTGGCCGAGGCAGACATGGAATATGCCCACATGCTGGCGCAGGCCCTGGCTCGCATGCGCAGCCTGAAACCCATCCCCTTGAACCTGACCCACCGCTGCGGAGCGCAGCGCGTGACACGCCTGATGGAGGAATTTCAATGATCAAAGACCTGCAAGCCCACTACCGAGATCTGCTCCGCCAGCACGGTGACAGCCCGCAAGCCGTTCAGTACTCTTCCCGCGAAACGCAGGAGCGGCGCTTTGAAAAGCTGGTAGGTGTCGCCGATTTGAATGGCTGCAGCATCTTGGACTTTGGTTGCGGCACCGGGCAACTCCAGGACTACCTGCTTAGACACGGCGTGAATGTGCATTACCACGGGGTGGACATCGTCGACGAGTTCCTGACCCTGTGCCAGGAAAAATTCCCCCAGGGCCGATTCGGCCAGCTCCAGGATTTCCAAGGCAAGCAGTTTGACTATGTTTTGGTGGCCGGGGTCTTCAACAACCTCATGGAAGACAACACAGCCTTCTACCAGAGCACACTCAAGACCTTGTTCGGCATGGCGCGCAAGGGCCTGTCCTTCAACATGATGAGCGCCTACGTGGACTACCAGGACGAGGGCTTGTTCTACGAGTACCCCGAAAAAGTCTTTGCTTTCCTCAAGCAAAAAGTCACCCCCTTCGTGGCCCTGCGCAACGATTACGAGGTCAAGCCCGGCGTGCCACCTTTTGACTTCACGGTCTACGCCTATCGGGGCGGGCAATGAACATCGCCGTTGTTGGCGCAGGCTTGACCGGCTGCCTGGCCGCGCTGCACGCGGCCAGACGGGGCGCGCAAGTCACCGTGTTTGAGAGCGAGACCCGCCTGGGTGGCATCGTCAGGGACGTAGAGGTCCAGGGCCAGCGCTATTACAACGGCTGCCAATACTTTCGGCCCGGGGCGCTGGACGCGCTGGGCCTGAGCCAAGGTCTTAAGGTCTTCCCGCACGAATACGGATCATTGACGCTGCTGGGCAACCAGCAGGCGCGGCTGCTCGACGACTGCGCACAACCGGCCCTGGACGGCCAGGCCGAATTGAGCCCGCACGCCGTCCTGGACGGCACAGCACTGCAAAGGCTGAGCGCTTACGGCCCCCATGCCGACCGGCTGATTGCCTGGGCCAGCGGCTTTGGCAAGCTCGACGAGCTGGACCAGCGATGCGTGCTGCACATGCAGCTGTCCCGTATTTTTTACCCCGAGGACGCCGAACTCCAGGCCAAGAAAGTCGCCGACGCCGAGGCCGACGCACTGATCGCACTGCCGCGCCGGATTCGCCAACCAGGCAGCCAGGCAGAGCCGGCCATGCTGCCGCCTGACGGCTTCGATCCGTTCTTATCGCAGCTTGAGGAAACCCTGAAAGAGAACGGCGTGCGCCTGCAAATGAATTCCCCCGTCAAGCTGATGGACGACAGCCCCGGACTCAGGCTTTACAGCCGCGGCCAAGAACAGGTCTTTGAACAGGTGGTCTGGGCCTCCAACCCCACGGCCTTGCTCCAACGCGTTTGCGACATTCGCTTGAAAACCCCTCCCATTGCCATGACGCTGTGGGTCGGCCAGTTCAACAACATCGGTGAGGCGCCCTGCCCTGTACCGCTGCCGTATTACTGGCAGGTTTTCGACGACTCATCGCCTGTGATCCGGGTTTACGTGTACCGCTTGCAAGGGCATCTGCGCTTTTCGGTCGAAGCTTTTGAGCGCCCTGGTGTTGATTCGCAGCAGACCCTGGCCCAAGTGTTTCAGCGCCTGGGCCTGCCCAGCGAGTTTGATCTCGCCGCTAGCATTCCGCAGTTACGCCATGTGAACTTTTCCACCACCGAATTGACGGCAATGCAGGCCAGCACCCCAGCGCTGCTGGCGCGGGGCATCATCCCTGGCGGCTGGTGCCATTACGGCCGCGAAGAAAAAGTCGCCAGCATGAAACGGTGTCTGGACCAGGTCTTGCCATGAGCTCCTGCGCCGTCATGCAGCCCACCTATTTGCCCTGGGCGGGGTACTTCCACCTTATAGCGTCTGTGGACCAGTTTGTGCTTTTGGACGATGTTCAGTTTGAACGCAGCTCCTGGCAGCACCGCAATAAGATTCTGCTCAATGGCGCGGAACACATGATCTCGATTCCCACCAAAAAAAGGTCGCTCAGTGATGCCTTGCTCCAACGCATGGAGATCTGCACAGTTCAAAATTTCAGGGTTCAGCACTGGAAGATGCTGGAGCATGCCTATCGAAAAGCCAGGCACGGGGCCGAGGCCTTGCAGTTGGTGCAAAACAGCTACCTGACGGACACCTCAGACAAGTTGGTGAATTTCACAGGGCACCTGATTCAAATCCTCTGCAACGCGCTGGCCATCACAACCCCCATCGTGTATGCATCGGCCTTGAATTGCGCTGGCCACCGCTCTGACCACGTGGCGCACATTTGCCGGCGCGTGGGCTGCGACAGTTATTTCTCCCCGCAAGGCGCCGCCGCCTACTTGGAAGAAGACGACTTCGCGCAAAAGCATGGCATCCGGTTGCAACTTCAGGACTTCAAGCCCAGGCCTTATCCTCAATACCAGTCTGAGGCCTTCGTCTCCCATCTTTCCATGCTGGACGTCATTGCCAACATCGGTATTGAAGGTGCACGTCAATACATTGGAGATCACCCATGAACCGCCTCGATATAAAAATAAACGGCCGTCCCATTGGCCCCGACCATCCGCCCTATGTGATTGCGGAAATGTCCGCCAACCACAACGGCCAACTGCCGAACGCCTTCAGGCTTATTGAAGAAGCCAAAAAAGCGGGGGCCAATGCACTCAAACTGCAAACCTACACCGCAGACACCATCACCCTCAAGTCTGACCGACCAGAGTTTCAAATCCACGGTGGCCTGTGGGATGGACGCACGCTGCACGACCTCTACGCCCAGGCGCAAACGCCTTGGGAGTGGCACAAGCCACTTTTTGAACACGCCCGACAGCAGGGCATCACGCTGTTCAGTTCGCCCTTTGACACCACCGCCGTAGACCTGCTCGAAGACCTGAACGCCCCGGCCTACAAGATTGCCTCCTTCGAGGCGATTGACCTGCCGCTCATCAAGTACGCAGCCAGCACGGGCAAGCCGCTCATCATCTCGACGGGCATGGCCGACCAACAGGAAATTCAAGAGGCCGTGGATGCAGCCCGCGAAGGCGGCTGCCAAGAGCTGGCCCTGCTGCACTGCGTCAGCGGCTACCCGGCCCCGGCCGCCGACTACAACCTGCGCACCTTGTCCGACATGCGCGAGCGCTATGGCGTGGTCACAGGTCTGTCCGACCACACGCTGGACAACACCACGGCGATTACCAGCGTGGCCCTGGGCGCCTGTCTCATTGAAAAGCACTTCACGCTGGACCGCAAGGGCGGCGGGCCGGACGACAGCTTTTCGCTGGAACCGGCCGACCTGCATCAACTCTGCCAAGGTGCACTAACCGCCTGGCAAGCCCTTGGCCAGGTCAGCTATGCACGCCAGTCCAGCGAACAGGCCAATGCGCAGTTTCGCCGTTCGCTGTACTTCACAAGGGCCATGCAAGCAGGTGAGATGGTGTCAACCGGCGACGTTCGCAGCGTCAGGCCTGGCCTAGGGCTTGCCCCAAAGTGGTTGCCCAAGCTGCTGGGCCAACGGCTCAAACAAGCTGCTCAGTTGCACGAACCCGTCGGTCTGCAGCACTTTCACACCGCAAACCTGAACTCGCCCGGGGATCGCCATGCACCCTGACCTGAACCTGCATTCCATTGTGATTGATGCCGACACGCCCGAAGCCCTGAGCTGGGTGTACCAAGGCGAACAAGGATCCGAGCCACCCGGCGTGAACTTGGACGATTTGCCCATAGACGTGGACTGGAGCCGCAAGCGCATGATCTGGGTACTCTACGGCTCTTGCCACCTGCAGACCCTCGAAGATGTGCTCAGTCGCATCACCGACTGCTCAAAGCTTGTAGTGTTGGAGTCTCAGGCGCCAGACGCCTACCACCTGCGCCCGACGCAGCACGACAAACTGCTGATGCTGGTGACTGACGGCAAGCTCAGCCTCATCGTGGGTGGCTCGTTGATTCAGCGCGCCGATCAGTTTTTGAAGATGGTGGACATCAACCTTTTTGATGGCTGGAAGCCGCTGCTGTCGCAAGCGGTCATGAACGCTCAGCCCGAAAAGACGCGCCAACTTTTCGAACGACTGGCCAGTGGGCTCAACTCCAAAATTTTGTCTAAGCGTACCTATATGGCGGTGGCCATGCACTACCTGCGCAACACGCTGGTCAATGCCCCCTTGGCCGCTGGCGAGTCCAGACTCAAGCAATGGGCCGCACAGCGCAGCAATCAGCCGGTGCTCATCGTCGCAGCCGGGCCCTCGCTCAACAAGCAATTGCCCATGCTGGCTGCCAACCAAGATTTGTTTACTATTTTGGCCGTCAATACCGTCTGGCCCATTCTTGAAAAACACGGCATCGTGCCAGACGCGGTGCTCAGCCTGGACCGCAATTCCAGACCGTCCTGGCCCCAAAACGGCATCTCACAAAGCACAGCCTTTTGCGTGGACATGGGCTGCGCGCCCGAGCTGCTTTGGTCGCAAGACCACAACCACGTGATCACGGCTTGCGACCCCATTACTTCAGCCATTGCAGGTTCACTGGGCGCAAAGGGGGAATTCCTGCGCACAGGGGGCTCGGTGGCCACTTCCGCTTTTTCTTTGGCCGTGCTGTTGGGAGGTAACCCGCTGGTATTGATCGGGCAAGACTTGGCGCTGACAGATGGCCGCGACCATGCAGCAGGCTACCCCCACACTTACAACAGTCAAACGCTCAAACACAGAACAGACAACGGCTTTGATGTGGATGGATACCACGGTGGCCGGGTTCGCACAGAGCGGCAGTTGATGTTCTACAAAACTTGGTTTGAAGAACGCATCAAAGAATTGCCTGAGCGGCTCATCATCAATGCCACAGAAGGTGGCGCCCGCATTAAAGGTGCCTTGCAAGTGCCCTTTGCCAGTATTTGCCAAGAGATCCGCGACACCAGCTTGCGCAAGCGCCCCTTGATGGAGCCCTACAAGCGCAGTATTGATACCGAGCACATGGCCAAGCTCAGACTAGGCCTGGTGGGGCTTAAGGAGAACATCATTGCCTTTGGTCAGCTCGCCAGCGAAGGCCGCAGCTTATGCCGCAGCAAGGGCAAGAAGCCGACTAAAAAGCAGATGGCACGCATAGACCGGATGAATCAAAAGCTCAAAGACCACGAGCCGCTGAGCAAGCACTTTGTCGACGTGATGTGCATGACCCAGCTCGAATCAATACGCTACATTGCCCAAACGGGCGAAGGCATGGAAGGGCTGGCCGATGCAGTCAAAAAATACGACGAGGTTTACCAGAACATCGAGTCTGCCGCCTCGCTGGCACAGACCCTGCTCGACCAAGTTGACCGTTTCTACCAGCGCGTGAGCGAACGCGGCGAAATCGACCCCAGTCTCGTGTCTGCGGTGTTCACAGACTGATTCATGGCGGTCAGCCCATCAACGCAGCATCATGGCCACGAGGCGGGGGGACTGATTGGCCTGGGACAGCATGGCCGTGCCCGCTTGCTGAATAATTTGCGCTCGCGCCAATTCAGAAGTGGCTTTGGCGTAGTCCGTGTCCATGATGCGGCTGCGTGAAGCCGCTGTTTTGGTCATCATGTTGACGGAGTTGTCTGCCGCGTAAGACAGGCGATTGATGGCGGCTCCCAAACTGGAGCGAAAGTCGTCAACTGCCAACATGGCTCTGTCTATGCCAGACAAAGCCGTGTTCATGCCCCCTGTGCTTAGCAAATTGGTGCCTGACACGCCCGAGGCCACGCCTGATACCCACATGTTTTTAAACAATACAGCCACGTTATCTGTAGCATTTGCCCCCACCTGAAACACCACGGTGGCCTTGTCGCCACCAATGATTTTCATGCCGTTCCATTGGGTGTTGGCGGTGATGTCTTTGACTTGGGTTCGCAATTGGGTGTACTCGGTGTTCAAGGAGGTCTGATCCGAGCTGCTGTTGGTGCCATTGAGGGCCTGCAAAGCCAACTCGCGCATGCGAAAAAGCATTTGCGTCACACCTTCTGCTGCGCCATCTGCTGTTTGCATGAGCGAGGCACCATCAGCGACATTGCGCACAGCCTGATTCAAGCTCATCACCTGTGCGCGAAGCTTGCTGCCTATGGCCATGCCTGCGGCGTCATCAGCAGCGGAATTGATACGATGACCAGTTGACAGCTCTGCCATAGACCGGCTCAGCCGACGCCCATTTGTCACCAATGACTGTTGGGACACCAGGGACTGAATGTTGGTATTGATGATGGTCATGGAGACTCCAAACTACCAGGCCAAGCCAGGCTGGCCAAGAACAAAAGCAACCGACCTAGAGAACTGTGCAATAAGCGCAAGAAGCTCAAGAGGCTAGGCATGCTACAAAAGCCCGACGGACAGACGTCCACCGGGCTTTATTTCAACTCAATCGATCAGCGCAGCAAGCTCAGCACCGCCTGGGGCTGCTGGTTGGCCTGTGCCAGCATGGCCGTGGCCGCTTGCTGAATGATCTGCGTGCGGGCCAGCTCAGTGGTGGCCTTGGCGTAGTCTGTGTCTTGAATGCGGCTGCGTGATGCCGACGTGTTGATGGACACGTTGGTCAAGTTGTCGGCCGCATAGTTCAGGCGGTTGATGGTCGAGCCCAACTTGGCTCGGTAGCCATCCACAGACGCGATTGCACGGTCCAACACAGTGATGGTGGCAGCATCAAGAGCGAAAGCACCAACGGAGGCTGCATTTACTGCGGAAACCACGGTCGAGGACAGGCCAGAAAGCGCCATCAAGTCGACAAAAGTAACCGTGATGGTCTGGCTGGAATTGGCACCGACTTGGAAATCTGTCGAGCCTACAACTCCGTTAGCAATCTTCTTGGTGTTCCACTCGGTATTGTCGGAAATACGATCAATCTCTTTGCTCAGCTGCTGGTACTCAGTCCTGATCGCTCTGACGTCACCCGTCGTATAGGAGCCATTGATAGATTGCACGGCAAGTTCACGCATGCGCTGGAGCATGCTGGTGACTTCGTTGGTGCCACCTTCGGCCACCTGTATCATGCTCACGGCATCGTTGGCATTGCGCACAGCTTGATTCAAACCGCGAATTTGCGATGTCATTTTGTTGGAGATCGCCAGGCCAGCGGCATCATCAGCGGCGCCGTTGATTCGCTTACCGGTAGACAGCTGCTCCATGGTGCGCGCCTGGCTGCGGGTGTTGACGACATTGGCTTGCTGGGCGACCAGCGAGTTGATGTTGGAATTGATGACTGACATGGTTCACTCCTAAACAGAAGGTTACGCGTGGCGGATGCCTGGGTCGCGAGGAAATTTTGAGAACTTCACCGGACCTCAGCGTTTGAGCTCCTGGTACTTTATGAATCGGCCACCTGAGAAAAAACTTGAGGGCTATATCACTTGATTGTTTAAATCAGCTGGTACCGTCATACAACATTCCTTTGAGTGCTTCCATGGAGTGCGCGATACGCAGTACCGTTTCGTCAGGGATTTGGCGCACCACTTCGCCTGTGCTGGAGTTGGTGACCCTGATGACAGTGCGATTTGCCTTTTCATCCAGAGAAAACGCCAAAGTCCGCCCATTGCGCTGCATGCGCTCGTTGACCTCGGTCAGAGCCTGCTCCAATTCTTTGCGCGTGGCCTTGAACTCCGCCAACGGATCGGTTCTGGCCACTTGTTGCCCTTGCGCTGCGGCAGTTGCAAGCATGCTCGCTTGGGCAGAAGGATCGAGCGCAACGGGTGCTTCGTTGCGTCGGTCGGCTCCCACAGAGGTCAAAGGCGTGTTCATGATCGGTACCTGTTCAGACAGGCATCACTGGAAGCACCCACCTGCTTCATCATGAAACGGCGGGGGGTGAATCAGGGCTTGTCGATGCTCTGATCGGCATGACCCATGAATACTTGAGGCCGGGATGAAAAAAAAGATAAGAAGGTGAACAGCCCTGCTCACACCCAACCGAATTAATTCAATAAAACTATCTATAAGAGCTCGACATGCTCTCAAAGGTATTTTTCAAGCCAGACCT
>CAMCUN010000059.1 GCA_945878995.1 Polaromonas sp. YR568
CCCAGAGGGGGAGGGAGTGAAGTCCGGACTTCGGCTTGGCTCCCTCTCCCCCTGGGAGAGGGCTGGGGTGAGGGCACGCGCGCCACGGTGTGTCCTGAAGGCCGCCCTCCCCTGGACTCTTCCAGCCAGTGCCACAGCTTCAAGTAGGAAACAAACTCGCTTTTTTCATCGTCAAATTTGGCATGCTGCTGGTCGGCCTGGGCCTGCTTGTCCATGGGGCGGTCGCGCACGTCTTGCACGCTGAGCGCGCTGGCGATCACCAGCACCTCGTCGAGGGCGCGGCGCTCGCGGGCCTCTAAAAGCATGCGGCCCACGCGCGGGTCCAGCGGCAGCTTGGCCAGCAGCTCGCCCAGGGGCGTGATCTCGTTGGCCTCGTCCACCGCGCCCAGCTCAGAGAGCAGCTGGTAGCCGTCGGCCATAGCGCGGCGCTGGGGCGGCTCGATGAAGGCAAAGTCTTCAATGGCGCCCAGGTGCAGCGCCTTCATGCGCAAAATCACAGAGGCCAGCGAGCTGCGCAAAATCTCAGGGTCGGTAAAGCGCGGGCGGCCGTTGAAGTCCGTCTCGTCGTAAAGGCGTATGCAAATGCCATCGGCCACCCGGCCGCAGCGGCCTGCGCGCTGGTTGGCCGCCGCCTGTGACACAGGCTCGACCAACAGCTGCTCAACCTTGCTGCGAAAGCTGTAGCGCTTGACGCGCGCCGTGCCGCTGTCTATCACGTAGCGGATGCCGGGCACAGTCAGCGAGGTTTCGGCCACGTTGGTGGCCAGCACGATGCGCCTTTGGCCGTGGGGCTCAAAAATTTGATCTTGCTCTGCTTGCGAGAGACGCGAAAACAGCGGCAGCACCTCGGCATTGCGCAGCATGGGCTGGTGCGCCAAGTGCTTGCGCAGGTGGTCGGCGGCCTCGCGGATCTCGCGCTCGCCAGGCAAAAAAATCAGGATGTCCCCATGCACCGCGCCGCCTCGCCAGAGCTCGTCCACCCCATCGGCAATGGCCTCGTTGAGCCCGTAGTCGCGGCTTTCTTCAAAGGGCCGAAAACGCTGCTCCACCGGAAAGGTGCGGCCCGACACCAGCAGCACGGGCGCTGGCCCTTGGCGGGAGGCAAAGTAGTCCGCAAAGCGCTGCGCATCGATGGTGGCCGAGGTGATGACCACCTTCAAATCGGGCCGACGCGGCAGCAACTGGCGCAGGTAGCCCAGCAAAAAGTCAATGTTCAGGCTGCGCTCGTGGGCCTCGTCAATGATGATGGTGTCGTAGGCCCGCAGCAGCGGGTCGGTCTGGGTTTCGGCCAGCAAAATGCCGTCGGTCATGAGCTTGACCGAGGCGCCCGCTGAGGTGCGGTCCTGAAAGCGCACCTTGTAGCCCACCACCTCGCCCAGCGGGGTTTTCAATTCATCGGCAATGCGCTTGGCCACACTCGATGCCGCCACACGCCTGGGCTGGGTGTGGCCAATCAGGTGGCCACGTCGGCCCGGGTGGTTGGCGCTGCCACGCCCCATGGCCAGCAAAATTTTGGGCAGCTGTGTGGTTTTGCCCGAGCCGGTTTCCCCGCAGACGATGACCACCTGGTGGGCCGCAATGGCCTCGGTGATGTCCTGCCTGCGGCCGGAGACCGGCAGCGATTCAGGGAACTCGAGGTGCAGGGACAAAGCGGGCGCGGGAGTGGCAGACAAGACAAGGGGCGCCGGGCAGGCGCGGGGGCTAAATTGGGAGGGTGGCCAAAGGCCAGGGTGACACATCGGTCAAAATCGGCCCATCTACCCCTGGAAAGTCGATGTCAGCCGTTTTCAATTTTACCTTTGTGCCCTGGTTTCGCTCCGTGGCGCCCTATATCCACCTGCACAGAGGCAAAACCTTTGTGGTCGGCATGGCGGGCGAGGCCATTGCTGCTGGTAAATTGCCGCACATTGCGCAGGACCTGGCGCTGATTCAAAGCATGGGCGTCAAAATCGTGCTGGTGCATGGCTTTCGGCCCCAAGTCAACGAGCAGCTGGCCGCCAAGGGCCACGAAGCGCGTTACGCCCAGGGCATGCGCATCACCGACAGCGTGGCCTTGGACTGCGCGCAGGAAGCTGCAGGGCAGTTGCGCTACGAGATTGAGGCGGCGTTCAGCCAGGGCCTGCCCAACACGCCCATGGCCGGCTCCACGGTGCGGGTGATTTCAGGCAATTTTGTCACGGCCAGGCCGGTGGGCATTGTGGACGGCGTGGACTTCAAGCACTCGGGGCTGGTGCGCAAGGTGGACACCCAGGGCATCAAGCAAACCCTGGACATGGGCGCCATGGTGCTGCTCTCGCCCTTTGGCTTTTCCATCACGGGCGAGGCGTTCAACCTGAACATGGAAGAGGTGGCCACCCGCGTGGCCATTGAGATGCAGGCCGACAAGCTGATTTTTTTGACTGAAGTGCCAGGCATTCGCTTGAACCCGGGCGAGCCCGAGAGCGAAGACAACCCCATAGACACTGAGATGCCGCTGGCCTACGCCGAGCGCCTGCTGGCCGAGTTGCCCGCCGCCCAGCAGCCCAGCGACATCGGGTTTTACCTGCAGCATTGCGTCAAAGCCTGCAAGTTCGGCGTCGAGCGCAGCCACATCTTGCCCTTTGGTGTGGACGGCGCGCTGCTCCTGGAGGTCTATGTGCACGACGGCATAGGCACCATGGTGATTGACGAAAAGTTGGAAGAGCTGCGAGAAGCCACCGTGGACGACGTGGGCGGCATCTTGCAATTGATTGAGCCCTTTGAGAAAGACGGCACCTTGGTCAAGCGCGACCGCACGGAAATTGAGCGCGATGCCGGCCAATACTCGGTGATCGAGCACGACGGCGTGATCTTTGGCTGCGCGGCCCTCTACCCCTACCCCGAGGCCCGCACCGGCGAGATGGCAGCGCTCACGGTCTCGCCCCAAAGCCAAGGCCAAGGTGACGGCGAGCGCCTGCTCAAGCGCGTGGAGCAACGCGCCAAAGCCCAGGGCCTGACCAGTATTTTTGTGCTGACCACGCGCACCATGCACTGGTTTTTAAAGCGCGGCTTTGAGGTGGTCGATTTGTCGTGGCTACCCGAGGCCCGCAAGCGCAATTACAACCTTACGCGCAAAAGCCAGGTGCTGGTCAAGCAGCTCTGAGATAGGTGCCACCGATGCGCTCAAAAAGCGCCAAGGGTATAATCCAATCACTTGACGGCAAGCGCGACAGCAGTACCTCCGGTCCAGGCTCCCCCGCAACACGGGGCCCACGACGGTTTGAGAGCCACCCTCCCCGCAAGGGCTGCACACCAAATGATCGCCCCACACTTGCCTTAAGGCCTGGGTTGACCAGTTTGAGCTGAATTCCAGCCCAATCCTCGCCTGCCTTTTCATAGCTGCATCTTCAAATGTATGAGCCAAACCTGATGTTTTGGCCATGTGTTTGGGTTTGCGTGAGTGCCAATTTTTTTGTGACCTTGGGGAAATCGTATGCCCGCTGCTAAGTCAAGCTCCGTCAAAACTGCTGCCTCAACTTCGGCCAAAGCTGCAGCCAAATTTCCTGCTAAATCTTCTGCGAAATCTTCTGCAAAGTTGCCGGCAAAGACCCCGCTCAAAACTGCGGCCAAAACTTCTGCCCAGGCCATGGCCGCCAGCAAGTCCAGCCCAGTTGCAGCTGTGAAAAAAGCCGCCAAGGTGCCGCTTAAAACCACCGCTGACACCATGAACAAAAGCGCGGCCAAACCTTCAGCGCTTGAAAAAAGCCCCAAGGCCGCCATCTCTGCCAAAGCCCCCATCCGAGCAGTTGCCTCTAGCAAAACCTCGGCCACTCCTGTCGCTAAGAAAGACCCTTCATCAGTGCCTTCCAAGTCAAGTTCACCTGCCAGCAAAGCTTCCGCGACCAAAGAAGCCGCCTTGAAAACGGCGACCACCGTTGCAGAGGCAGACGTGTCTGCTCCGAAAAAAACCAGCCGCACCGCCAAAAGCGCGGCCAATGAAGATAAGTCCAAGCCAGCAGACAAAACCACCAAAGCCAACAAAGCCGACAAGGGTGAGGTCGAAGTAGACATGTCGGACATTGAGGCCGAGTTTGCAGAAGAGCCTGCAGTCGCCCCCGAAGCCACGACCGAAAAGGTCAAGCCGCTGCGCATGAAAATCAGCAAGGCCAAAGAGCGGGCCTTGATGAAAGAATTCGGCCTGGACGAGGCCGTGCTCTCCGAAGAAGACATGGCCAAGCGCCGGCTGCGCCTGAAAACGCTGATCAAGCTGGGCAAGACTCGCGGTTATTTGACGCATGGCGAAATTTCAGACCACCTGCCCGATAAGCTGGTGGATGCCGAAACGCTGGAAGTCGTGATCAACATGCTCAACGACATGGACGTGGCCGTGTACGAGCAGGCGCCCGACGCTGAAACCCTGCTGCTCAACAACACCGGTGCCACCGTGGCGACCGAAGAAGAAGCCGAAGAGCAAGCCGAAGCGGCCCTGTCCACCGTCGACAGCGAGTTTGGCCGCACCACCGACCCGGTGCGCATGTACATGCGCGAGATGGGCACGGTTGAGCTGCTGACCCGCGAGGGCGAGATTGAAATTGCCAAGCGCATCGAAGGTGGCCTGCAGCGCATGATGGAGGCCATCTCCGAGAGCCCGGCCACGATTGCCGAAATCTTGAAGCTGGCCGGCGATATCCGCGAAAACAAAGTCGTCATCTCCACCGTGGTGGATGGCTTTTCCGACCCCAACGAGGCCGACGACTATGTGGCCGAGGAAGACTTTGACGAATTCGACGAAGAAGACGACGACGACGGCAAAGGCGGCTCCAAGGCGCTGACCAAAAAGCTCGAAGAAATGAAACGCGAAGCGCTCAGCCGCTTTGACAAGATTGCTGAGCACTTTGAAAAGGTGCGCAAGATCTATGACAAAGAAGGCTACGGCTCACCCGTCTACATGAAGGCGCAAAAAGCCTTGAGCGACGAGCTGATGACCGTGCGCTTCACAGCCAAAACCATTGAGCGGCTGTGCGACATGCTGCGCGAGCAGGTCAACACCGTGCGCAAGTTCGAGCGCGAATTGCGCCGCATCATCGTGGACAAGTGCGGCATGCCGCAAGAGACCTTTGTCAAGGACTTCCCCCCCAACTTGCTCAACCTCAAATGGGTTGAAAAGCAGGCCGCCGCTGGCAAGCCATGGTCCACCGTGTTGGCACGCAACATCCCGCCGGTGCAGGAGTTGCAAAGCAAGCTCGGCGAGATTCAGTCCAGGGTGGTGGTGCCCCTGAGCCAGCTCAAAGACATCAACAAACGCATGAACGAGGGCGAGACCTCTTCGCGCGATGCCAAAAAAGAGATGATCGAGGCCAACTTGCGCCTGGTGATCTCGATTGCTAAAAAATACACCAACCGTGGCCTGCAGTTCCTGGACCTGATCCAGGAGGGCAACATTGGCCTGATGAAAGCGGTGGACAAGTTCGAATACCGCCGCGGCTACAAGTTCTCGACCTATGCCACTTGGTGGATTCGCCAGGCTATCACACGCTCCAGTGCCGACCAGGCCCGCACCATCCGCATCCCGGTGCACATGATCGAGACCATCAACAAGATGAACCGCCTGTCGCGCCAGCACTTGCAGGAGTTTGGCTTTGAGCCCGACGCCAGCATCTTGGCCGAAAAAATGGAAATGCCTGAGGACAAGATCCGCAAGATCATGAAGATCGCCAAGGAGCCCATTTCCATGGAAACGCCCATTGGCGACGATGACGACTCCCACCTGGGTGACTTCATTGAAGACAGCAGCAACACCGCGCCGCTGGAAGCGGCCATGCAAGCGGGCCTGCGCGATGTGGTCAAAGACATTTTGGACAGCCTCACGCCGCGCGAAGCCAAGGTGCTGCGCATGCGCTTTGGCATTGAAATGTCCACCGACCACACGCTGGAAGAAGTGGGCAAGCAGTTTGACGTGACGCGCGAGCGCATTCGCCAAATTGAGGCCAAGGCCCTGCGCAAGCTCAAGCACCCCAGCCGCAGCGATAAGCTGCGCAGCTTCATAGACACGCTGTAAAGCGCGTCATTGCTGGAACCAGCCCGCGAGCCGCACCGGCCGCGGGCTTTTTTTATGCGGCTTTGGCGGTGTCCAGACCCAAAAGCCTGACGGCATTGCCTTTGAGGATGCCGGGCATCACCTCGGGTTTGAAGCCGGCCACCTCAAAGTCTTGCATCCAGCGCTCGGGAGTGATGAGGGGGTAGTCCGAGCCAAACAGCACGCGGTCCTTGAGCAAGGTGTTGGCGTACTGAATGAGTTGCTTGGGAAAGTACTTGGGGCTCCAGCCCGACAGGTCTATCCACACATTGGGCTTGTGCGTGGCCACCGACAGCGCCTCGTCTTGCCACGGAAAGCTGGGGTGGGCCATGACGATTTGCATGTCCGGAAAATCAATGGCCACATCGTCGAGGTGCATGGGGTTGGAATACTCCAGCCGCAAGCCACCGCCGCAGCGCATGCCCGAGCCAATGCCGCTGTGCCCGGTGTGAAAAATGGCCGGCAGCCCATGGGCGTTGATCACCTCGTAAATGGGCCAAGCCATCTTGTCGAAGGGGTGAAAGCCCTGCACCGTGGGGTGGAACTTGAAGCCCTTGACACCGTGTTCCTTGATCAAGCGCTCGGCCTCACGGGCGCCCATCTTGCCTTTGTGCGGATCTATGCTGGCAAAGCAGATCATCATGTCGGAATTTTTTTGCGCGGCCTCGGCAATTTCCTCGTTAGGAATGCGCCTGCGGCCCAGCTTGGACTCGCTGTCCACCGTGAACATCACCAGACCAATTTTTCGCTCGCGGTAGTAATCAATGGTTTCTTGAATGGTTGGGCGGCGTGAGTTCTTGAAGTACTTGTCGGCAGCGCGGTCGTATTCCTCGCCGTAGTTGTCAAAGGGGTTCCAGCAACTGACTTCGGCGTGGGTGTGGATGTCAATGGCAATCAGGTTGGCGTGGTCCAAATGGGGCTCCTGGGCGGTGAAGGTGATGCGGCGGTTTAAAAATCAGGGAAAACGTGGGGCCTGCAGGCCTGCTGGGCGCTTGAGATAGTTATTGGTGATAACGATAATTTGTTTTTCAAGCAAAGGCAAGCATGAGATCAGCAGACCTTCAGCACCAACTGCGCAGCGACCGGCAAGAGGTGGCCATTGTCCATGTGAGCCGACACGGCTGGCGCCAAGTCACAGGCCAAGCGCCAGGCCCGCACCTGCCCCACCAGGACATTTGAACGCCACATCCGCCATGACCGCAGTCCCCTTTCGCCCTCTGACTTTTGGCGTGACCCGCGCCAGCCTGCGCGATGGTGCGGCCGGCACGCGCTACCTGATGGCCGACCAGCCACTGGCGCCCTACCCCGAGCGCATGAGCGACCGGCTCAAGCACTGGGCGCAGGCCGCGCCCGAACGCAGCTTCATGGCCCGCCGCCAAAAGCTGGCCGATGGCACGCTGGGCGACTGGCGCCACCTCAGCTTTGGCCAAGCCTGGGACAGCGCTTGCCGCATTGCCCAAGCGCTGCTGGACCGGGGCCTCAATGAGGAGCGGCCGGTGGCTATCTTGAGCGAAAACAGCTTGGAGCACGCGCTCTTGGCCCTGGGCTGCATGGTCGCGGGCGTGCCCTTTGTGCCGGTGTCGCCGCCCTACTCGCTGATCAGCCAAGACTTTGACAAGCTCCGGCACGTGCTGCGCACCACCACGCCAGGCTTGGTGTTTGCATCTGATGCGCGTTACGCCAAGGCCATTGCCGCAGCCGTGGCACCGGGCACCGAAGTGGTGCTGTCTGAGGGCCAGTTGGAGGGCCGGGCCAGCACCTCCTTTGAGCAGCTGTGCGCCACCGCAGCCACGCCTGCTGTGGAGGCGGCCCGCCTGGCCACCGGGCCAGACACCATCCTCAAGTTTTTGTTCACCAGCGGCTCGACCAAAATGCCCAAGGCGGTGATCAACACCCACCGCATGTGCTGCGCCAACCAGCAGCAAATGGTGCAGTCCATGCCTGTGCTGCTGCAATCGCCGCTGGTGCTGGTCGACTGGCTGCCTTGGAACCACACCTTTGGCGGCAACCACAACTTTGGCATGGTGGTGTTCCATGGTGGCACGCTCTACATTGACGACGGCAAGCCCACCCCCGCGCTGATGCACGAGACCCTGCGCAACCTGCGCGAGATTGCACCCACGCTGTACTTCAACGTGCCCACGGGTTTTGAGGCCATCGCCCACGCCATGAAAACCGACGACGCGCTGCGCCGCAAGCTGCTCTCGCGCGTGAACATGTTCTTTTACGCCGGCGCCGCGCTGGCCCAGCCGGTGTGGGACAGCCTGTACGAAAGCGAGGAGCGCGAGATTGGCCAGCGCATCGTCATGGGCACAGGCCTGGGCATGACCGAGTCCTCCCCCTTTGGCCTGTTTGTCACCCATCCTCATGTGCAAGCCGGCGATTTGGGCTTGCCCACGCCAGGCATGGCGCTCAAACTGGTGCCCGTGGACGGCAAGGTCGAGGTGCGCTATCGAGGCCCCAACATCACGCCCGGCTACTGGCGCATGCCTGCAGAGACGGCCGAGTCTTTTGACGAAGAAGGATTTTTCAAAACGGGCGACGCAGTCAAGTGGATAGACGAGACCGATGTGCACCTGGGCTTGAAATTTGACGGCCGCATTGCCGAAGACTTCAAACTCGCCACCGGCACCTTTGTGAGCGTGGGGCCGCTGCGCGCCAAAATCATTGCCGCAGGCGCACCTTTCATTCAAGACGCCGTCATAACCGGTCTGAACACCCGCGAGGTAGGCGCCATGGTCTTTCCCACCGCCGCCGTGCGCAGCTTGTCCGGCCTGCCCGCCACAGCCGCGCTGGCCGATGTGCTCGAAAGCGCGCCCGTGCTGGCGCATTTTCAAACCGTCATCAACGCCTTGGCCCAATCCAGCACCGGCAGCGCCAACCACCTGGCGCGCCTGTGCCTGCTGCCCGTTCCTCCCACCATAGACCGGGGCGAGGTCACCGACAAAGGCTCCATCAACCAGCGCGCCGTGCTGGCCCACCGGGCAGGCACCGTGGCCGCACTGCATGCCGATACCCTGCACCACATCCTCAAGCCGTCGGCCACGACTGCCCCCACCCAGCCCTGACTCCACACCCCCAAAGCAACCTATGAGCAAAACCGTCATCTACGAAACCGAGGTCATGTTCGGCGACTGCGACCCCGCAGGCATTGTGTTTTTCGCCAATTTTTCCAGGTGGATGGACGCGTCATCGCTGAACTTTTTTGTGAAGTGTGGTGTCCCCCCTTGGCGCGAGTTGTACAAAACCACGCACATCATTGGCGCGCCGCTGCTGGAAATCCACACCAAGTTCTTGAAGACCGCCACCTATGGCGAACGCCTGCAGATTCACACCAACGTGCAAGAGTGGCGCGCCAAGGTACTGATCCAAAAGCATGTGGTCATGCGCGGCGACGATGTGATTTGCGAAGGCACGGAAATCCGCGCCCTGGCCGTGCGGCTGCCAGGCGAAGACCGCATACGCGCCATTCCCATTCCCGAAGACATCAAGGCCAAGTGCATGTGAACAGCGCCTTAACAGTGACTGAGCAGTCTATTTTCAAACACTCTTCGAGGAGACAAGCATGACCCAACGACAAGCTTTCATTCAAACCACCTTGGCCGGCGCCCAGCACCTGCCAACAGCTCTGCCCGCACGGCCTTGGCTATAGACCCGCTCGGCCCAGCGTCTGCCTTGGCCCCCACAGGCCATGGCGTAGAAAGGGTGGACACCCGCTACCTGGAAGGCCTGATCGGCTACAACGCCAGGCGCGCCGCCCTGGCCGTGATTGAGGTGTTCCTCGCCCGCATGGCCCCTTATGGCCTGCGGCCTGTGGACTTTTCCATCCTCTCGCTCATCACGCACAACCCCGGCATCACCGCCCGCCAGCTGTGCGCGACCTTGGGTGTGTTGCCACCCAACATGGTGGGCATGGTCAACCGCTTTGACGGGCGCGGTCTGATTGAGCGCCGCCCCCACCCCAGAGACCGACGCGCCCATGGTCTGCATCTCACGTCGGAGGGACTGGCACTCATGATAGAAGCAGAGCGCACCGCCGAGCAGTTAGAAAAAGACGTGGCCCACAAGCTGACGCTTGCGCAGCAACAAACGCTGATGGACTTGTTGCAAAAAATCTATTTGTGACAGCCGCCCAAGCGCGACTGATCTTGTGCAAAATTTACCTGTAGTTGCTGCGCTTGCACTGAAAGTGCACTTGCCAATTAATCTGTATCTGACCCCGATTTTTCAGTCCAAAAACCAGGCCTCTGTCTGCAAAGTAAAATAAGTTTATGCCGCAATCCCTGCGGCTTCGCACACCAGGAGCTCACCATGGGCAAAGAACAGCGCAACGAGAAAATGAGCAAAAAGCCGAAAAAAGACACCAGCTTGCCCAAAGGCTCTGTGCCCTCGGACCGGCCCTCCCCGCCTATGACTTCGGTCATCCCGCGGGGCAAGGACAAAGACAAGTTCAAGTAATTCGGCCCCAAGGGGCTTGCAGCAGCCTTTGATCCCCATCGGCTGGCTTTTAGGGTTGCTGAACGAGCACGCTCATGTGTGTCGCGACCATCCATGCCATGTTGACCATGGCAGGGTTGCAAGCTCCTCATTGGGCAGGAGCAAAAGCGCCTTTGCCCTCATTTTTAAGCCTTGAAATGGGGCGAGCCGTCCCCAATTCGAATGAGCAACCGCATCAACCCATTGCGACTTCAGCATGCAAGAACACGAACAAAACCCATTGAATCAAGACCCTAGCGGCGACAAAGCCGTCCAGCCAGATGCTGCCGCAGCGGCCTCGGGCTTCACCCCGGAATTTGCCATGCAGGCCCTGCAAGCCGATTTGGCTGGCTTGAAAACCAAAAATGCTGAGCTGGCCGAAAGCTACCTGCGCGCCAAGGCGGAGGCTGAGAACGCCCGTCGCCGGGCTGAAGAAGAAGTCAGCAAGGCCCGCAAGTTTGCGGTGGAAAGCTTTGCCGAAAGCCTGCTGCCCGTGACCGACAGCTTGGAAGCCGGCCTCTTGATCAAAGACGCCAGCAACCAGCAAATCCGCGAAGGCGCCGAAGCCACGCTCAAGCAGCTCAAAAGCGCCTTGGAGCGCAACAAAGTGCTTGAAATTGCGCCCGCTGCAGGCACCAAGTTCGACCCCCACCAGCACCAAGCCATCAGCGTGGTGCCAGCTGAGCAAGAAGCCAATACCGTGGTCAGCGTACTTCAAAAGGGCTACTCCATTGCCGACCGGGTGCTGCGCCCTGCCCTGGTGACCGTCGCTGCCGCCAAATAAGCCTGAAAAGGCCGTGAGTTGAGTGGCCAGGGCTTGAAGTCCTGCAACTTATCCACACATTCAAGACAAGACCTTCTATGGCGGCTTATTGATGAGTCGCCCCAATTTCAAATTTCGGAGAAAAGCATCATGGGAAGAATCATCGGCATCGACCTGGGCACCACCAACAGCTGCGTGGCCATCATGGAGGGCAACACCACCAAGGTGATTGAAAACTCTGAAGGCGCTCGCACCACCCCGTCCATCATTGCCTACCAAGAAGACGGTGAAATTCTGGTGGGCGCCTCGGCCAAGCGCCAGGCCGTGACCAACCCGCGCAACACGCTGTATGCCGTCAAGCGCCTGATTGGCCGCAAGTTCGGTGAAAAAGAGGTGCAAAAAGACATCAATATGATGCCTTACACCATCAGCAAGGCCGACAACGGCGACGCCTGGGTGGAGGTGCGCGGCAACAAAATGGCGCCTCCCCAGATCAGCGCCGAAGTGCTGCGCAAAATGAAGAAAACCGCCGAGGACTACCTGGGCGAAGCCGTCACCGAAGCCGTCATCACCGTGCCGGCCTATTTCAACGACGCCCAGCGCCAGGCCACCAAAGACGCCGGCCGCATTGCCGGCCTGGACGTCAAGCGCATCATCAACGAGCCCACGGCTGCGGCTCTGGCCTTTGGCCTGGACAAGCAAAGCAAGGGCGACCGCAAAATTGCGGTGTACGACCTGGGCGGCGGCACCTTTGACGTGTCCATCATTGAGATTGCCGACGTGGACGGCGAAAAGCAGTTTGAAGTGCTGTCCACCAACGGCGACACCTTCCTGGGCGGCGAGGACTTTGACCAGCGCATCATCGACTTCATCATCAGCGAGTTCAAAAAAGACCAGGGCGTGGACCTGTCCAAAGATGTGCTGGCTCTGCAGCGCCTCAAAGAAGCCGCTGAAAAAGCCAAGATCGAGCTGTCGTCTTCGGCCGCCACCGACATCAACCTGCCCTACATCACGGCCGACGCCTCGGGCCCCAAGCACCTGAGCTTGAAGATGACCCGCGCCAAGCTCGAGAGCCTGGTGGACGAGCTCATCGAGCGCACCATGGAGCCCTGCCGCGTGGCCATCAAAGACGCGGGCGTGAGCGTCAAAGACATCCACGACGTGATTTTGGTCGGCGGCATGACCCGCATGCCCAAGGTGCAAGACAAAGTCAAAGAGTTCTTTGGCCAAGAGCCGCGCAAAGACGTCAACCCCGACGAGGCCGTGGCCGTGGGCGCAGCCATCCAGGGCCAGGTGCTCTCTGGCGACCGCACCGACGTGCTGCTGCTGGACGTCACTCCCCTGTCTCTGGGCATTGAGACCATGGGCGGTGTGATGACCAAGATGATCAAAAAGAACACGACCATCCCGACCAAGTTCGCACAAACCTTCTCCACCGCCGAAGACAACCAACCGGCCGTGACCATCAAGGTGTTCCAGGGCGAGCGTGAAATTGCCGCCGCCAACAAGGGCTTGGGTGAGTTCAACCTTGAGGGCATCCCGCCTTCCTCGCGCGGCACGCCTCAAATCGAGGTGACCTTTGACATCGACGCCAACGGCATCTTGCATGTCACCGCCAAAGACAAGGGCACGGGCAAGGAAAACAAGATCACCATCAAGGCCAACTCGGGCCTGTCGGAATCTGAGATCCAGCAAATGGTCAAAGACGCCGAGCTCAATGCCGAGGCCGACAAAGAAAAAGTCGAGTTCGTACAGGCCAAGAACAACGCCGACGCCCTGGTGCACAGCGTGAAAAAGTCCTTGGGCGAGTACGGCGACAAGCTCGATGCGGGCGAGAAAGAAAAAATTGAAAAAGCCATCTCCGAAATGGAAGAAGCCCTCAAAGGCGAGGACAAGGCAGCCATCGACGCCAAGAACACGGCCCTGATGGAAGCGAGCCAAAAACTGGGCGAAAAAATGTACGCCGACATGCAGGCCGACCAGGGCGCGCAAGCAGCGGCGGCTCAAGCCGGCGCTGCCGAAGGAGCATCTGCCGGTGGCGCCAAGCCCCAAGACGATAATGTGGTCGACGCCGAGGTCAAAGAAGTCAAAAAGGGCTAAAGACAGCCCGGCATCTGTAGGCTCACGCTGGGCGGCTTGTTCGCCCCGCACGCCACAAGCGGAAATCGGGCTGTGGCCCGGCTTCCGCTTTGTTGCGTGAGGGCCTTGTTTTTTTCACATCACTGAGCGCACGGTTTCATGGCCAAGAAAGACTATTACGACACGCTGGGTGTGCCCCGCAATGCCAGCGAAGAGGACATCAAAAAGTCCTACCGCAAGCTCGCCATGAAGTTCCACCCGGACCGCAACCAGGGTGATGCGGGCAAAGGCGCTGAAGAAAAGTTCAAAGAGGTCAAAGAGGCCTACGAGATGCTGTCCGACGCCAGCAAGCGCGCGGCCTACGACCAGTACGGCCATGCCGGTGTAGACCCCAACATGCGCGGGCCAGGCGGTGCAGGCGGTGAAGGCTTTGGCGGCTTCGCCGAAGCTTTTGGTGATATTTTTGGTGACGTTTTTGGCGGCGCCAATGGCGGCGGCGGCGGCCGTCAGCGCGGCGCAGGCGGTGGTCGCCAGGTGTTCCGCGGCAACGACATCAGCTACGCCATGGAGATCACGCTGGAAGAAGCCTCCACCGGCAAAGACGCACAAATCCGCATTCCCAGCTGGGACGACTGCCGCACCTGCTCGGGCACGGGCGCCAAGCCCGGCACCAAGGTCGTGAGCTGCACCACCTGCCACGGCCACGGCGTGGTGCAGATGCGCCAAGGCTTTTTCAGCGTGCAGCAAACCTGCCCGCAATGCCGAGGCACGGGCAAGCTCATTCCCGAGCCCTGCGTGGCCTGCCACGGCGTGGGCAAAACCAAAACCAACAAGACGCTGGAAGTCAAGATTCCCGCCGGCATTGACGACGGCATGCGCATACGCTCCTCCGGCAACGGTGAGCCCGGCACCAACGGCGGCCCGCCCGGTGACCTGTACATTGAAATTCGCACCAAAAAGCACGAGATTTTTGAGCGCGAAGGCGATGACCTGCACTGCGTGGTACCCATCAGCTTTCCGCGCGCGGCCTTGGGTGGCGAAATCGAAGTGCCCACCCTGGGCGGCAAAGCGGCCATTGACATTCCTGAAGGCACGCAAGCGGGCAAACAGTTCCGCCTTCGAGGCAAAGGCATCAAGGGCCTGCGTTCGAGCTACCCGGGCGACTTGTACTGCCATGTCTCGATTGAAACCCCCGTCAAGCTGACCGAGCACCAACGCAAGCTGCTCAAGGACTTTGAGGACTCGGTCAAAAAAGGCGGGGCCAAGCACACGCCGACCGAAGAAGGCTGGACCGACAAGCTGAAGAATTTCTTCAGCGCCTGAGCCATGGCTTCAAAGCTGCATTGCCTTTGTAGGGGCTTGCCTGCAAGCGAATCATGCCGTTGAACAGGCATCACCGCAGGCAAAGATTCGCCGGCAGGCCGGCTCCTACAGGGGAAGTACGGGCCTTATCTTTGTAGGAGATTGCCTGCAAGCGAATCATGCCGCTCCACAGGCATCACCGCAGACAAAGATTCGTCGGCAGGCCGGCTCCTACAGGGGAAGAACGAGCCTTGTCTTTGTGGGAGCTTGCCTGCAAGCGAATAGCGCCGCTGAACAGGCATCACCGCAGGCAAAGATTCGCCGGCAGGCTTAGCTCCTACAGGGGAAAGATGGACGGGCCTTGCCTTTGTAGGAGATTGCCTGCAAGCGAATAGCGCCGCTGAACAGGCATCACCGCAGGCAAAGATTCGCCGGCAGGCCGGCTCCTACAGGGGAAGTACGGGCCTTGTTTTTGTAGGAGCTTGCCTGCAAGCGAATCGTGCCGTTGAACAGGCATCACCGCAGGCAAAGATTCGTCGGCAGGCCGGCTCATACAGGGGAAGTACGGGCCTTGTCTTTGTAGGAGCTTGCCTGCAAGCGAATCATGCCGGTCCACAGGCATCACCGCAGACAAAGATTCGTCGGCAGGCCAGCTCCTACAGGGGAAGTACGGGCCTTGTTTTTGTAGGAGCTTGCCTGCAAGCGAATCGTGCCGTTGAACAGGCATCACCGCAGGCAAAGATTCGCCGGCAGGCCGGCTCCTACAGGGGAAAGAAGAACGGCTGGTGTTCTGAATTTGTTGGAGCTTGCCTGCAAGCGATTCGTCTCACTCCTTGCCATCAAGTGTGATACGCTAAAAATCGATTTGAAATGTCTATGGACCGCATTACCTTAGAACCTGGCAAACGCGGCGGCCGTCCTTGCATCCGGGGCCTGCGTATTTCGGTTTACGACGTGCTCGCCATGTTGTCTAACGGCATGTCGCAAGATGAAGTGCTGGAAGACTTCCCCGAACAGACACGCGAAGACATCATGGCGGCCCTGGCCTACGCCGCCGACCGCGAACACCAGGTGTACTCGCTGAAAACACAATGAGCCTCCCCCACGAAGAAACTGTTCCCACCCCTGTAGGAGCTGGCCTGCCGGCGATTCGTGGCCCGAGGTGATGCCGCGTGCAAGGTATGGGTCTGCCTTGCGTCTAGGTCAAGCACCTCGCTTTTTTTCAGTGGCTCACTAACCTGGCTGCCCCGTTTGCCTCAAGGCTATGGCCGGACAGCCCCGACACAGCCTGCCGCAAGAGAGTCAGACCCTCTTGCAACTCTTGCTCGGTCAAATTGAGTGGCGGCATGAAACGCAGGCACTGCTGGCGCGGCGCGTTGACCAATAGGCCCAACTTGAGGCAGGTTTTCACCAGCTCTGGACCTGCATTTGGGCCTGCATCTGTACCCAACTCCAGCGCCCAGAGCAGACCTTTGCCACGAACTTCACCCAGCCCAAATTCTTCAGAGATGGCCCGCAAGCCCTGCTCCATCTGCGCCCCCCGCTCGCGCACCTGCGCCAAGAAAGCCGGATTGGCCAAGGCCTTCACCATGGCCAGCCCCACCGCGCACATGAGCGGGTTGCCTGCCAGCGTGCCGCCGTGGTCGCCAAACTCGAATACGCTGGCGTGCTGGCGCGCCAACACGGCGGACAGCGGCACGCCGCCGCCCAGGCCTTTGCCCAGGGTCATGATGTCGGGCCGCACGCCAAAGCACTCAAAGCCAAACAACTGGCCCAAACGGCCGCAGCCGGTTTGCACCTCGTCAAAGATCAGCAGCAAACCGTGCTCATCGCAGAGCGCGCGCAGGTCTTGCAAAAATGCCTGGGTGGCGGGCCATACCCCCGCCTCGCCTTGCACGGGCTCGAGCATGATGGCCACGGTGTGCGCCGAGATCAGCGCCTTCACTGATTCAATGTCATTGAGCCTGGCTTTCACAAAGCCCGGCATGGCGGGGGCAAACATCGCGTCCCAACCCGGCTTGCCGCTGGCCGCCATGGTGGCTAGGTTGCGGCCGTGAAAAGCGTTGTCAAAGGTGATGATTTGGAATGCGCCGCCCCGGTGCAGCCGCCCCCACTTGCGCGCCAGCTTGAGGGCTGTTTCATTGGCCTCGGCCCCGGTGCTGCCAAAAAACACCTGATCAAAGCCTGAGAGTTCGCACAAGAGACCGGCCAACTCCAGACTGGGTGCGTTGTACAAAGCCGGACTGGGCGTGAGCAGGCGCTGGGACTGCGCGCTCAATGCCTGCGTCAGCACAGGGTGGCAGTGCCCCAGCGCATTGACGGCCCAGCCTTGCAGCCAGTCCAGATAGCGCCGACCTTGGGCGTCCCACAGCCACGCACCTTCACCGCGCACAAACACCTGCGGTGGGCGTGCGTTCACCGCCATGAGGTGGGGGCGGTGGATCAAGGCATCAAGCTGGTCGGTCATGGGAGCTCCTTTGGACAAAGCGAAGACAAAAAAAGGCCACGGGGGTGAGCCGTGGCCTGGTGGGGAGATCAACGGGGATGGGGGCGGTCAGCGGTCCATCGTCTTGGTCTCACGCGCAGGGCACGGCCACGAGCGTCGGGCTCGTGCGGATCTCGCGCTGCGGGTGTTCGTGAGGAAAGACATGCGACTCATGCTAAACCACGGGCCAGCCCGTGATTGCAAAGAATAGTTATCGGATCAGTTCGCCAGGCGCTGAACCTGCCTTTGCCGCCACAGCAGCCAGGCGCAGTACAGGGCCATGCCCATGAAAGCCAAGAAAGACCAGTTGGCGATGGACAGGCCTGCAAAAGTCCAGTCGATTTTGGTGCAGTCGCCACTGCCGCGAAAGATCATCGGGATGGCGCGTTTGAGGGGAAAGGTCTCAATCATTCCGTAAAAGTCCCGGCCGCAGGAGTACACCTCAGGCGGAAACCACTGCAGCCAGCTTTGGCGGGCGGCCACAAAAGCCCCAGATCCCGACAAGAGCACCAGCAGGCCCAGGCCCCAGACACGCCCAGTAGGCCGGGCAAACCCAGCCAAGACCGCAGCCAGCAGCATGATCAAGACCATGGCGTAGCGCTGCACGATGCACATGGGGCAAGGCTCAAGACCCACGCCGTGTTGAAGGTAAAGGCCAAAGCCCAGCAGGGCCAGGCAAGCCAGGGCAATGAGCGTCAGGCCGTGCCTGGGGCTGCGCAGCCAGCGCAGCAAAATTGGAGTAGGTGTGCTTGTCATGATGCAAGCATTGTTGCGCAGCTGACTGCCCAAGGGAGGCAGGGTCTTTGAAGCCCTGCCTCACTCCCAACTTGGGGGTGAACGCGCGTCAAGCACAGGCCCTCAAGCCTGCATGGACGGCCGCTCGGCCATGGCGGCGCGCCAGCGCATCAGGTGCGGGAGGTTTTGGTCGGGTTTGAGCTTGATGACGCGGGCGAAATCGACCGCCACCACGGCGGTGATGTCGGCCACGCTGAACTGCTCGGCGGCCACAAAGCTGCGCCCGGCCAGGTGGTCATTGAGCTCGGCAAAAAACCGCTGCGCCCTGGCCTGGCCACGCTGGGCCAACTCGGGAATTTGCGGGTAGTTGACCGGACCGGGCAATGCTCGGTCAACCATGGCGGGTGAGCTGTTGCGCAGTGCTTCGGCCACGGGCATCAGGCCGTCAAACTCCATGCGCCAATTCAAGCTGGCGATCTCCGCTTTGTCTTGGGCGCTGCGGCCCAGCAGCGGCGGCTGGGGGTACTGGGCTTCCAGGTAGGCCGCTATGGCCGCGTTGTCGCTGAGCACCAGGGCCTCATCCACCCGCAGCGCCGGCACGGTGCAGAGGGGGTTGATGCGCCTGAAGGCGTCTGACATCTGCTCGCCAGTTCGCAGATCAATCTGCACCGTCTCGTGCGCCAGGCCTTTTTCGGCCAAAAAGATGCGCGCACGCCTGGGGTTGGGCGCGGTGGCGCAGTCGTACAAGGTGATCATGTGGCCGCCTGCAGCTTGTCTTGGGTCTGGGTGTCGAAATCACTCGCATCGTGGCGCTCGTGCAGCTGATGCTCAAGGGGGCCGCGCAGTCGGTTGACCATGCGTCCCCGCTGAACGGCCGGGCGCTGTGCCAGCGCCTCGGCCCAGCGCTGCACATGGCTGTAGGACTGCACCTGCAGGAATTCGGCGGCCTCGTACAATTCACCGCGGACCAGGGCGCCGTACCAAGGCCAAATCGCGATGTCGGCGACGGTGTAGTCGTCTCCGGCAATGAAGCGATGCTGCGCTAGGCGCTGGTCGAGCACATCGAGCTGGCGCTTGGTTTCCATGGCAAAGCGGTCTATCGCGTATTCGATCTTCACGGGCGCATAGGCGTAAAAGTGTCCAAAGCCTCCGCCCAGGTAGGGCCCGCTGCCCATTTGCCAAAACAGCCAGGACAGGCACTCGGCCCGCTGGGCTGGCGCGCTGGGCAAGAAGGCGCCGAATTTTTCAGCCAAATACATCAAGATGGCGCCCGACTCAAACACCCGCACCGGCTCGGCTGCGCTGCAATCGAGCAGCGCAGGAATCTTGGAGTTCGGGTTGGCGCCCACAAAGCCAGAAGCAAACTGCTCGCCCTCGTGGATGCGGATCAACCAGGCGTCGTACTCCGCGCCCGTGTGGCCCAGGGCCAGCAGTTCCTCCAGCATCACGGTCACCTTGACGCCATTGGGCGTGCCCAAGGAGTACAGCTGCAAGGGGTGTTTGCCACGCGGCAATTCTTTGTCATGGGTGGCGCCGGCCACCGGGCGGTTGATGTTGGCGAAGCGGCCACCGTTGGATGTTTGCCAGCTCCAGACCTGGGGCGGGACGTAGGGGGTAGATGCAGACATGCAGACCTCATAAAAACGGGTGCCCGTTGCGCCCGTGCAGCGCATGGTAATGCAAGGAGGAACCAAGTGTCTGCGCGCTTTTAAAGGGCCAGGTCTGCCGAACTGCCCGCACAGCTTGCCAGCCGCGCTTCAAACTTGTGAACCAAACGCAAGCCAAAGCAGCAGGCAGCGCACGGCGCATGGTCTTTGGGCCTGAGGTGGACGGCGTCAACCAGCATGGCCGGTCTAGCGACAATCATCTTGGCCGGTCAGGGGCGATGAATGTCGTTGTTTAATTGGCTATTTCATGGGCTCCTTAGGATGGTGGTCACAATCGCCCGATTGAAAGCCCTGTGGCGACGCGCAGCCACAGTCCCGCAGGGCAGCTGTGCATGAACTGCGGCTGATGACCAAGCTGGCAGTTGGGCTGACCGCAAACCCTTGGCGGTCTTGGCGCTACCATGCATCGGCTTTCATCACTGCTTGGCCCATGCGACGCCCACACCCCCCCATCCCCTGGCTGAACGCCGGTGACCCCTTCCCTGCGCTGGAATATGCCTGGGGGACCCACGCCCCGGCCCCAGGTCTGCTGGCCGCGGGCGGTGCGCTGGATGTGGCCACCCTGCGTCAGGCCTACAGCCGGGGTATTTTTCCGTGGTTCAGCGTGGGCCAGCCCGTGCTGTGGTGGAGCCCAGACCCGCGCATGGTGCTTCACACAGAGCAATTCAAGCTCCACCGTTCGCTGATCAAAACCCTCAAGCGCTTTGCACACACCCCGGGCTGCGAAGTCAGCATGGACAGGGCTTTTGGCCAGGTCATTCGCCAATGCGCGGGCAAACTGCGCGCAGACCAAAACGGCACATGGATAGTGCCCGAGATGATTGCCGCCTACGAGACCCTGCACCGCGCGGGCTTGGCGCACAGCGTGGAAACCTGGATGGACGGTGAACTGGTGGGCGGTTTGTACTGCGTGAACTTGGGGGCCATGGTCTTTGGCGAATCGATGTTTGCCCACCGCACCGATGCTTCCAAAATCGCGCTGGCGGCCTTGGTGGCTTTTTGCCGGACCCATGGCATGGACCGCATCGATTGTCAGCAAAACACCGGCCACTTGGCGAAGCTGGGCGCGGTAGAAATTCCACGGGCCGAGTTTGTGGCCATGGTGGCCCAAAGGGCGGATTTGCCTGCCCCAGCCTGGCATTTCGGCCCCCTATACTGGCAACAGCTTTTTCTGCTGGCTCCCACGTGACCCACCTCAAAGACCTGCCGCTCCAGGCCCTGCAGTTTTATGCCACAGCGCCCTACCCTTGCAGCTACCTGCCGGGCCGACAGGCGCGTTCCCAAGTGGCCACCCCCAGCCACCTGATTCACAACGCAGCCTACTCTGAGCTGGTGGCCAAGGGCTTCAGGCGCAGTGGCATGTTCACCTACCGCCCCTACTGCGACGGTTGCCAAGCCTGTGTGCCCTTGCGGGTGCCGGTGCAACACTTCAAGCCCAACCGCAGCCAGCGCCGCGCGGCCCAACAACTCAGCCACCTTGAGGTGCGTGTGCTCAAGCTGTGCTTCATGCCCGAGCACTACGAGCTTTACCTGCGCTACCAAAACGGGCGCCACAGCGGCGGCGGCATGGACCAAGACAGCACCGACCAGTACACACAGTTTTTGCTGCAAAGTCGAGTCAACTCCCGGCTGATTGAATTTCGCGACCCCTCCTCCACCCCTGACAGCGGTGAGGTCGTCTTGGGTCGGCTGCGCATGGTCTCTATTTTGGATGTGTTGGAAGACGGAATTTCGGCGGTATACACCTTTTACGAGCCCGAGGACAAGGCCAGCTACGGCACCGCCAGCGTGCTCTGGCAAATTGAGCAGGCCAAGCGTTTGAGCC
This sequence comes from Polaromonas sp. YR568, assembly GCA_945878995.1. GTDB lineage: Bacteria > Pseudomonadota > Gammaproteobacteria > Burkholderiales > Burkholderiaceae_C > Polaromonas. The sequence goes on from CAMCUN010000059.1 coordinate 21,367, forward strand.
TGCCTTATGTGTACTTGGGGTACTGGATAGGCGAGAGTCCGAAGATGAGCTACAAGTCGCGGTTTTCACCTTTTGAAAAGCTGCTTGATGGGATGTGGCAACCGGGAAGCTGATGGCGGCCGACAGCTCAGCCGTCTGATTGGATTGGCCTCCTGCCATTTCACAAAGTAAAATGCAGCATCAACAAGTGAGCTGCAAATGAAGAAATCCGATCCCTCCAGGCTGCCCGCTGAGCCCACTGTTCAAGTCATTGGACGGATGTTCACCCTGCTGGAGATCTTGTCCGGCCGCGAAGAGCCGATGTCTTTGAAAGAAATCAGCGAACGCTCTGGCCTGCACCCTTCCACGGCCCACCGCATCTTGAACGACTTGGCCGTGGGCCGCTTTGTAGACCGCCCCATGGCTGGCAGCTACCGGCTGGGCATGCGCCTGCTGGAGTTGGGCAACCTGGTGAAGGCGCGCCTGAGCGTGCGCGATGCGGCGCTGCTCCCCATGCGCGAGCTGCACCGGCTGATACAGCAGCCGGTCAACCTCAGCGTGCGCCAGGGCGATGAGATTGTGTATGTGGAGCGCGCCTACAGCGAACGCTCGGGCATGCAAGTGGTGCGCGCCATTGGCGGGCGTGCGCCTTTGCACCTGACCTCGGTGGGCAAGCTGTTTTTAGCTTTTGACGACCCGCAGCGCCTGCGCGCCTATGCCACCCGAACTGGCCTGCCCGGGCACACACAAAACAGCTTGACGCAGCTGACCGTGCTGGAGAGAGAGCTCTCCAAGGCCAGGCAATACGGTATTGCGCGCGACAACGAAGAGTTAGAACTGGGGGTGCGGTGCATGGCCGCTGGCATTTACGACGACCAAAACAAGCTGATTGCCGGGCTGTCTATCTCATCGCCTGCCGACCGACTGGACGAGAACTGGCTGGCCAAGCTGCAAGCGACTGCCCAAGAAATTTCCTCTGCCCTGGGCTGCAAGCAGTCCCATGACCAAGCTTGAGCGCAGCAAAAATTGGTGCCCATGAAAACGGCGCCTGAGCGCCGTTTGACCAAGTCAGCTGACGCCCTGAAGGAGTCATCCGCCCACCATTTTCACTGGCTCGCCCATGCGGGGTGACAAGCGGGGTGAAGCCGGTCGGCTTTCCACCCAGTGCCTCACACGCTCGGCATCGGCAATTCGGCTGAGCTTGCCAGCCGAATCCAAGAACACAAAAATGAGCTTGCGGCCAGCCACCTTGGCCTGCATCACCAAGCACTGACCCGCCTCTGAGATGTAACCCGTTTTTTGCAATCCAATGTCCCAGGCCGGGTTCTTGATCAGTCGGTTGGTGTTGTTGTACTGCAGGGTTTGGCGACCCACGGCCACTTGGTGGCCGGTGGAGGTGGACAGCTCGCGCAACATGGGGTCTGCATGGGCGGCAGTGACCAAAATTGCCAAATCTTGCGCACTCGACTGGTTGCGGCTGGACAAACCAGTAGGCTCTACATAGCGCGTGTCCTTCATGCCCAGGGCCCTGGCCTTGGCATTCATCAAGTCCACAAAAGCCGTCATGCCGCCTGGATAAGTGCGACCCAAGGCATGAGAGGCACGGTTTTCGCTGGACATCAGGGCCAGGTGTAACAACTCACCCCGACTGAGTTCGGTGCCCACGCGCAAGCGCGAAGTGCTGCCCTTTTCAGTGTCCACATCGTCTTGGGTGATGGTGATCATCTCCTGCATAGGGAGCGATGCCGCGCTGATGATGACGCCCGTCATCAGCTTGGTGAGCGAGGCAATGGGCAACACGGCATGCTCGTTCTTGCTGAGCAGCACCTCGCGGGTGTCTTGGTCTATGACCAAGGCCACGCTTGACTTGAGGGACAACGGGTCGAAGGCGTCGTGCAGGCCGGCTTTTTGACCAAACGACAGGCGGGCAGGTTCTGAGGCGCGCAAAGAGGCCGACTTGACGCCGGCGCTGGAGACTCGGGCTGTCTTGCGGGTGTTAGCTTTTTTAGCTGTGGTTGTTTTGCCAGCGCTGCTCGCTTTGGAGTCCGCTTTTTGGGCTGTCTTGACCTTGCTGGCTTTGCTTGCTTTGTCGTTTTTGCTGGACGTCTTTGCTTTTTGGGACTTTTTGCCAGCGTCGCGCTGCGCGTCTTTGGCGCTGCCTTGGGCATGCACCATTTGGGGGGCCAAACTCAGCGATCCTGACAAGGCCAGCAAGGCAAAACTTTGAAGGACACGGCGCAAAGAGTGCATGGGCATACGCAAAATGTCAAATGAAAGTGTTTAGAAGTTCGTCTGAGTGTATCCAAATTAAAAAAGTGACGCAATATCAAAAACTTGCGTCACTTTCCTCAAGCGTTAAAGTTTGTTTAAACACCCTGTCAGCACAGGCTTCCCAGAAAAAGGTCGGGACACCTCCAGCAAGCTCGGCCGCTGCCACCGCTCACGGACAGGCCGAGACCAGTCCAAGCCCACATCAGCCCTGGGCGGCCACCCTGTCGGCCTTGCTTTGCAGCTTGTTGAGTGCGCTCAGGTAAGCCTTGGCTGAAGCCACCACAATGTCAGGGTCAGAGCCCACACCGTTGACCACCCGACCGCTGTTTTGCAAGCGCACCGTCACCTCACCCTGGCTTTCGGTGGAGCCGCTGATGGCGTTGACCGAGTACAGCACCATCTCGGCGCCGCTTTGCACATGGCTTTCAATCGCCTTGAGCGTGGCATCCACAGGGCCATTGCCCTCAGACTGGGCTTTGACCTCCAGGCCGGTCACCGTAAAGACGATGGCCGCGTGCGGACGTTCACCCGTTTCGCTGCGCTGGGACAGCGAGACAAAGCCAAACTGCTCTTTGTCGCTGCTCACGCTCTCGTCGCTGACCAGAGCCAAGATGTCTTCGTCAAAAATCTCGCTTTTGCGGTCGGCCAGCTCTTTGAAGCGCGCAAAAGCCGCGTTGATCTCGGATTCGCTCTCTAACTGCACGCCCAGGTCTTGCAGGCGCTGCTTAAAAGCGTTGCGGCCGCTGAGCTTGCCCAGCACGATTTTGTTGGCGCTCCAGCCCACGTCCTCGGCGCGCATGATCTCGTAGGTGTCGCGCGCCTTGAGCACGCCATCTTGGTGAATGCCCGAGGCGTGGGCAAAGGCGTTGGCGCCCACCACGGCCTTGTTGGGCTGCACCACAAAACCGGTGGTCTGACTGACCATGCGGCTGGCAGCCAAAATGTGATGGGTGTCAATGCCGACTTCAAGGCCAAAGTAATCGCGCCGTGTTTTGATGGCCATGACGACTTCTTCCAGCGAACAATTGCCCGCCCGCTCGCCCAAGCCGTTGATGGTGCATTCAACTTGCCGGGCGCCGCCTATCTTGACGCCGGCCAACGAGTTGGCCACGGCCATGCCTAAGTCGTTGTGGCAGTGCACGGACCAAATGGCTTTGTCAGAGTTGGGCACGCGCTCGCGCAGGTTGCGGATGAACTCGCCATACAGCTCGGGTACCGCATAGCCCACGGTGTCAGGCACGTTGATGGTGGTGGCGCCTTCGGCGATCACGGCTTCGAGCACGCGACACAAAAAGTCGGGGTCGCTCCGGTAGCCGTCCTCGGGGCTGAACTCAATATCGTCCAGCAAATTGCGGGCAAAACGCACCGATTGCTTGGCTTGCTCGAGCACCTGTTCGGGCGACATGCGCAGTTTTTTCTCCATGTGCAGCGCCGAAGTGGCAATGAAGGTGTGCACCCGGGCGCGCTGGGCGCCCCTGAGGGCCTCGACAGAGCGCGCAATGTCTTTGTCATTGGCACGGGCCAGCGAGCACACGGTGGAGTCTTTGATGGCATTGGCAATGGCTTGCACGGCTTCAAAATCGCCGTTGGAGCTGGCAGCAAAGCCAGCCTCGATCACGTCAACCTTCAGGCGCTCAAGCTGGCGGGCGATGCGCAGCTTTTCGTCGCGGGTCATGGAGGCGCCAGGCGACTGCTCGCCATCGCGCAAGGTGGTGTCAAAAATGATCAGTTTGTCTGCCATGTGGCCTCCTGGGTGTTGATTTCCATGCCTGTGCGATTGAGGCCCGACAGGATGGCCTTGAGCGAGGCGGCCACGATGTCAGCGTCGCGGCCGACGCCAAACAAGGTCCGCTCGCCAATGCGAAGCTCAATGTAGGCCACCGCCTGGGCGTTGGCGCCGCCGCTGACGGCATGCTCATGGTAATCGAGCACCCGCACCGTCTGCCCCAAGCCCGCTTGCAAGCCGTTCACAAAAGCATCGATCGGGCCATTGCCTTGGCCTTCAATCTCGAACGTGCGGCCGGCGCAGCGCACCTGGGCCTGCACCCGCACCTGCTTGTCCGCCGCAGGCTGAAGGGCGTGGCCCAGCAGTTGGTGGCCGTCCAGCATGTACTCACGCTCAAACAGGCCATGGATATCTTGGGCAGACTGCTCTTTGCCGGTGTCGTCCATCACATGCTGGACCACCTGGCTGAACTCAATTTGCAGGCGCCTGGGCAACTCCAGCCCGTATTCGCTCTCCAAGAGGTATGCAATGCCCCCCTTGCCCGACTGGCTGTTGACGCGGATCACCGCCTCGTAGCTGCGGCCCAGGTCCTTGGGGTCCAGCGGCAGGTAAGGCATGTCCCAAATGTCGCCCTCTTGGCGGGCGGCAAAGGCTTTTTTGATGGCGTCTTGGTGCGAGCCCGAAAACGAGGTGTAGACCAAGTCGCCCGCATAAGGGTGGCGGGGGTGCACGGGCAGCTGGTTGCACAGCTCCACGGTGCGGCGTACCTCATCAATGTCTGACAGGTCCAGGCCCGGTGCCACGCCCTGCGAGTACAAGTTGAGCGCCACATTCACCAGGTCCAGGTTGCCGGTGCGCTCGCCATTGCCAAAGAGGCAGCCTTCGAGCCGGTCTGCGCCCGCCATCACCGCAAACTCGCCCGCGGCCGTGCCTGTGCCTCGGTCGTTGTGGGGATGCACAGACAACACCAGGCAGTCGCGGCGTGCCAAGTGGCGGTGCATCCACTCGATCATGTCGGCAAAAATATTGGGCGTGGAGTGCTCCACGGTCGATGGCAAATTGATGATGCACTTGTGCTCAGGCGTGGGTTGCCACACCTCGGTGACCGCATCGACCACACGCTTGGCAAAGTGCAATTCGGTGCCAGAAAACATCTCTGGTGAATACTGGAAGACCCACTCGGTGGCAGGCTGCTCGGCAGCCAAGGTCTTGAAAAGCCTGGCGTTTTCCACGGCCAACTCCACAATGCCGTCCTCGGACAAGCCCAACACCACCCGGCGCATGACCGGGGCCGTGGCGTTATAGAGGTGAACAATCGCCCGGCGAGCGCCTTGCAAAGCCTCAAAGGTGCGGCGAATCAAGTGCTCACGGGCCTGACTGAGCACCTGGATGGTGACATCTTGCGGGATCAGGTCTTCCTCAATGAGCTTGCGCACAAAGTCAAACTCCACCTGCGAAGACGAAGGAAAACCCACCTCGATTTCCTTGAAGCCCATGGCCACCAAGAGCTCGAACATGCGCAATTTGCGAGCCATGTCCATGGGCTCGATCAGGGACTGGTTGCCATCGCGCAGGTCCACGCTGCACCAAATCGGCGGGCGGGTGAGGACGGCGTCAGGCCACTGACGGTCCCTCAGGCCCACCGGTGCA
>CAMCUN010000060.1 GCA_945878995.1 Polaromonas sp. YR568
TTCCTCCCTCCCCCCCTGGGGGAGGGCCGGGGTGGGGGCACGCGCCACGCCACCCTGGCCTCAAGCGCACCCCTCTCCCCAGCGGGGCGCGAGAGCATAAGCACTGACCCCGAATTACACCCTGCCCTTCCCCCGGAAGGGCAGGAAAAGAAGAGCCCGGGCCGTCCATGAGCTTGACCCTGGCCATTCGCTCCTTCGAGCTCTTGCTGGGCCTGAGCCTGCTGCTGCAAACCCTGGAGTACCTGCGCCTGCCCGCACAGGACCGCATCAGCCACTGGCCCACGCAAAGCCAAGAGCTGCCCGCCACCCCGGCCTGGCTGCGCCCGCTGCTGGACAGGCTGCTGGCCCCCCAGGCCTACCTGGGGCTGCTGTGGCTGCGGCTGGCCCTGGGCGCCTTGCTCATGGCGGGCCTGCTGCGCGGGCCTGGCGGACTGGCAGGCGCGGTGCTGCTCTTTCTCATCGCTTTGGTGCTGTTGTTTCGGTGGCGCGGCGCCTTCAATGGCGGCAGCGACTTCATGACCTTGGTGGGTTTGACCGGTCTGGTGATCGCGCACACCACCAGCGCGCTGGGCGATCCCGTGCTGGGCTGGCGCGCGGCGCTGTGGTACGTGGCCCTGCAGTCGCTCACGTCTTACTTTGTCTCGGGCTGGGTCAAGCTCTTGCGGCCCGAATGGCGCAGTGGTACGGCCTTGCCCGTGTTTTTGGACACCGGCGTCTATGGCCCACTGGCCGCCCACAGCGTGTACCGCTCCCCCGCCGTCGCCCGCACGCTGGCCTGGGGTTTTACGGTCTGGGAAGGGCTGTTCCCGCTGGCTTTGCTCGATCTGCGGCTGGCGCTGTTTTTTTGCGCCAGTGGGGCGTTGTTTCACTTTTTGGTGTTCTGGTACTTTGGCCTGAACCGGTTTTTCTGGGCTTGGCTGGCGACTTTTCCGGCGGTGTTGTGGGTGGCGGGGGGGTGAGTTGCAGGCCTTACCAAGCGCTGCTCAAAAAATGACAGGTTCATCATGCGTTCAAAGTGCATCTTGCCCATGGACCTTTAAAGGACTATATTCAGTCCACTTAACCACGCTCCTCGCCATGCGCTACTCCTTGCAAGTCAAACCGATCAGCTACCTCAAAGCCCATGCAGCAGATGTCTTGACGCAGCTCACCGAGCATCGCGAACCCATGGTCATCACGCAAAACGGTGAGGCCAAAGCGGTGCTGCAAGACATTGCTTCTTACGAGGACACCCAGGAAACTTTGGCTCTGCTCAAAATCTTGGCTTTGGGACAGGCTGAGGCACAGGCAGGCAAGCTCAGGTCGGCCGAAGAAGTGATTGCTCGATTGAAGGCAAAGCGCCAAACCCCCTGATGAGCGATGCTGCTCCACGCTTTGAGGTCTTGCTCACCTCGGGTGCCGAGTCTGACTTGGAAGATATTTACGACCACCTTGCCGCCTTCGACTCCCCAGCCCAAGCCCAACGCTTGTTGGATCAGTTGATGAATGTGGTTCAGGGTTTGGCGATTTTTCCCACCCGCGGCAGTTATCCCAAAGAACTGCTGGCCTTGGGCATCAAGGAATACCGGCAAACCTTATTCAAACCATTCAGAGTGATTTACCGAATCAGTTCGGACAAAGTCATCATTCACCTGATCGCAGATGGGCGCCGGTCCATGCCAGCTTTGCTGGCGCACAGGCTCTTAGGGGCCTGAAGGCAAGCCTCGGCAACTCACCCCAGCAGCGGCCACAGCGCCCGGTAAAAAGCTTCAGGCCGCTCAAACTGCACCCAGTGCCCGGCATCAGGCACGCTGACAAACTGCCCAAAGCCTGGGCAGCGGCGAAGCACCGCTTCAAGGGCAGCCTCTTGGCCCTGAGAAAAACGGTCGTACTCGCCAAACATCGCGTGCACCGGGCAGTGCACGCCTTGCAGGGCCTGGATCAGGGCTTCGGTGCGGGCCAGGCGGCGGTTGGGCATGCGGTCGCGCTGCGAGTTCAAGGCTTGCAGCCGGCTGGCCAAGGGGGTGATTGAAGCCTCGTGGTGCAGCATGAGTTGGCGCAGGTTGTGCTCGTGCACCGCTTGTTGACTGGGTTGCGGAAGGTGGCGCCAGCCTTTGATCTCGATTTTTTGGAGCGCCGGCAGCCCCAGGCCGGGCGCGCCCACCAGCACCAGGCGCTGCGCGCGCTGGGGCTGGGCCTGCGCCAAGAGGCCAGCAGTCAGGCCACCAAAGGAAAAACCCACCAGGTCGCAGGGCGAGTCGCCCACCAGCTCTTGCAGGCCCTGCTCCAGCGGCGCAGGCAGGGCATCGGCGTCGCCCCCCGAAGGCGGCATGGCCGAGTCGCCAAAGCCGGGCAAGTCGGGCACAACCACCAGCCGGCCGGCAGCAGCCAGCGGCAGCACATTGCGCAGCCAATGCGTCCAGCTGCCACTGCCGCCGTGCAGCAGCACCAGGGGCGGCGCCTCAGGACGGGCATGGCCCTCGCCCCACAGGTGCCAGACCAGCTCGCCCTCGCCGCAGGGCGTGACGGCACGGCGGCCGCGCGCGAGCACGTGCAGCACCTCGGCGGGTGCGGGGGGCTGCTTGTCAGAAGATGCGGCGGCTTGGCGTGAATGCAGGGACAGCGGAGGAGTCATGCACGGTTTATATCGCGACTGGGGGCCAGCTTCGCCCGCACCCTGTCCTGTGCTTGTCAAGGCGGGCGGGGCTTGAGCGCCCGCTCAGACTCTCAGTCTTTTACCCGGCCCCGCAGCGACTTGATCTCGCCGCGCTGGCTTTTGCCTTCTAGCCTGCGCAGCTTGGAAGCCCGCGTGGGCCGGGTGGCACGCCGCGGCTTGGGCGGCAGGGCCACGGCGTCCACAATGGCTTGCAAGCGGGCCATGGCGGCGGCGCGGTTGGCCTCCTGCGTGCGGTGCTGCTGAGCCTTGAGCACCAGCACGCCGGCCTGGGTGATGCGGCTGTCGCCGCTGGCCAGCAAACGGGTTTTGACCTCGTCGGGCAAGGACGAGGCAGGAATGTCAAAGCGCAGGTGGATGGCGCTGGAGACCTTGTTGACGTTTTGTCCGCCCGCGCCCTGGGCGCGTATGGCCGCGCATTCGACCTCGCGCTCGTCCACCGTCCATGCAGAATCAGGCGCAGGCTCGGTCATGGTCGTCAGGCGGCCAGCAACTCGTGCAACTCGGCCAACTCGGCAATGCGCTGCACGCGGCCGGTGGCCATGAGCGAGCCGTCCACGTCCATGAGGCTGAAAACCTGCATGCCTGCGGCCACGCCCGCGCGCACGCCGGGCAGGCTGTCCTCCACCACCGCGCAACGCTCAGGCTGGGCGCCCAAAGCTTGGGCCGCGTGCAAAAACAAGCCGGGCGCAGGTTTGAAGTGGCCGACCTCGTAGGCCGTGAACAAGCGCTGCTCAAAAAAGGGCAGCAGTCCGGTCAAGCCCAGCGTGAGTTCGGCTTTTTGACGCGGGCCGTTGGTGGCAACGCAAAAGGGCTTATTTAATGCCGAAAGCAGCTCATGAGCCCCGGGCATGGCCTGCAGTTGATCGCGAAAGCGCTGGGTTTGCAAGCGCCGCACATGGCTGGTGAAATTGGCGGTGAACTCCTCAGCCGACTCGCTCACTGGTCGGCTCACCCGCTCGGCCACCCAGCCCACGCAATGCCCCATGGGTTGCCCCAAAAAAGCGCGGTGCGCTTCTTCGCGGCTGACCTGCATGCCCAGCGCCCGGCCTTCTTCCCAGAGCACATCCATGCCCAGGGTTTCGCTGTCGACCAGCGTGCCGTCCAGGTCGAAAAGGACGGCGTCGAAACGGGTTGTCGTCGCGTTCATGCGGCGATTGTCGGCGAGGCTGAGGCTCGCTCGCGCGCCACCATCGCCATCCAAGCTGGCTCCTACAAAGACACAAAGACCTGAGCTTAGACTAGCGGCTGGTTTTTCCCCTTGTGGGAGTTGGCCTGCCGGCGAATGTTGGCCTGCGGTAAGGCCTGTTCATCGCCACGATTCGCCAGCAGGCTGGCTCCTACAAAGACACAAAGAGTTGCGCATGGACCTGCGTCTGGTTTTTAGCTTGTGGGAGCTGGCATGCCGGCGAATGTTGGCCTGCGGTGAGGCTTGTTCACCGCCACGATTCGCCAGCGGGCTGGCTCCTACAAAGACACAAAGACCTGCGCATGGACCTGCGGCGGTTTTTCCCTTGTGGGAGCTGGCCTGCCGGCGAATGTTGGTCTGCGATGAGGCCTGTTCACCGTCACGATTCGCCAGCCAAGCGGGCTCTTGCAAAAGCCTCAGACGCTCAGCGCTTGAGTCGCAACTGGTTGGGCAGGGGCACCGAGCGCTGCAGCACGTCCTCGGCCAGCCACAGGGCCGAGCGCCAGGCGCGTTGGGCCACGGTGGGCAGGGGGATTTGCTGGTAGTCGTCGTTGAAGACTTCAAAGCTGTAGTCGCCTCGGTAGCCCAGGGCGTGCAGCTTGGTCACCAAGGCGGCCAGGGCGGCGCTGTGCACACCTTCGCCGGGGAACACGCGAAAGTGGCGCGCGGTGGTGATGCGCTCTTCCATCGACTTGATCTCTGTCCACATGAAGTCAGCCAGCTGCACCAAGAAAATTTTGTCCGGCTCCAACATGTCCAGCTCGTCGAGCGGGGTTTGGGTGGCGAACATGTGAAACGAGTCAAAGCCCAGGCCCAGGTTGGGCATGTCAGCGCGGCAGACGATGTCCCAGGCCTGCGGAAACTCATTGACGCTGCGGCCCCAAGACAGGGCCTCGAAAGCCACTTTGATGCCCATGGGGATGGCCAGCATGGCGAGCTTGCGCAGGTCACGCGCCAAATCATCGGCCTCGCCCGTGGCGTGCACCGAGGTGGACGAGCACACCAAAAGCACCTTGGCGCCCAGGGCGCTGCACATCTCGAGCATGGACTTGGCGATGTCGATTTTGTAGTCGTGCAGGTGGCCCGAGAGGCCCTCAAAGTCCCGCAACACCTGAAAGCCGGTGACGCGCAGGCCGCTGTGGCGCACCGCCGCCACGGCGGCGTCCAAGCCCTCGGGGTGGCCCACGATGTCGCGGGCTGAGAGCATGATTTGCGAGAAACCCGCCTCGCGCACGGCGCGCAGCTTGGCTTCGAGCGGGCCGGCCAGGGAGATGGTGTCCATCCCGAAGTCCTTGATGTGGGCGCGGTAGTCCATCTCAGGCCCTTTCGTCGTGGACCAACTCAAAGCTCACGCCGCCCAGCCAGGTGCGGGTGAGCGCGCCGCGGTCCTCGCTGTGCACGGCCTTCGATTGCACGAACTCCACGCCGCGCTTGGAGAGCTCGGCCACGGTGGCCATCACGTTGGCGGTGCCCAGGCCTATGCGCTGCAGTTGCTCGTCGCCTTCCACGTCCAGCAAGCCGGCCTCGGGCTCTATCAGCTGGATGTAAAAGCGCGAAGCCGCAGGGCACGGGCTTTGCAGGATGCGGCCCTTGGGCAAGATGCCAAAGCGCTGCTCGGCCGGCAACTCCGCAAAGCCCAACAACTCGCGGTAAAACTCGGTCCAGTCGGCGCTGCGCTCATTGCCAATGTACTGCACCACACCAAAAAAATGCAGACCGGCCATGGCGGGCGGGTGCGGGTCCACGCCGGGGATGGGCACAAAGTCCACGTCGTAAATGGAGAATTTGTCGTAGCGGTCCACAAAGTAAATGCGGCTGGCGCCCACGCCGTGGATGGCCGGGATGTTGAGCTCCATCACCTCCACCTTGGGCGGCACGGCCCAAGCCCCGCGCTCCAGGGCGCGGCGGTAGGCGGCCGCAGCATCGCGCACGCGCAGCGCGATGGCGGCCAGGCGTGGCTTGTCCCCGGGGGCGGCGGTACCGGCCAGCTCGCCTTGGTGGGCGTTGACGATGACGTTGATGCCGCCCTGGCGGTAGAGCAGCACCTCGCGCGAGCGGTGGCGGGCCACGGGCTTGAAACCCATCATCTCCAGCACCTGGCCCAGGGCCTGCGGCTTGGCGGTGGTGTATTCAATGAACTCGATGCCGTCCAGCCCCAGCGGGTTGGTGGCTTCGGGAATGGCTTCGCGTTGGGGGGGCGCGGCAAGGGTCATGGGTGAACTTTCAAAAACTCGGACATGTCATGCCCAGGGGACAGCCGCCCCTGGGCCATTGCAGATGCTCAGGACTTAAAACGTGGCCTCCACGGCCGCGCGCAAAGCAGGCGTGACTTCAGGCATCACACCAAACCAGGCATGAAAGGCGGGCCGCGCTTGGTTGAGCAGCATGCCCAGGCCATTGACCGTGCGGTGGCCCCGCAGGCGGGCCGCCACCAAAAGCGGGGTGTCTTGCGGGATGTAGACGGCGTCTGAGACCATGGCGCTGGCAGGCAGGTGGTCCAGCACCACATCAAGCGGGCTTTGGCCATGCATGCCTTGGGTGGTGGTGTTCACCAGCAAGGCCGCGCCCTGCATGGCCTCGTTGCGCGCATCCCAGGGGGTGACCTTGACGCGCTCGCCAAAATCAGCGGCCAGGGCTTGCGCGCGTTCTATCGTGCGGTTGGTGATGCGCACCTCGGGTGCGCCCTCGTCAAGCAAGCCCACCACAATGGCGCGCGCCGCACCACCTGCGCCCAACACCAGGGCCGGCCCCGCGTCACCGCGCCAAGTGGGGTCGGCGTCGCGCAGGCTCTGGATGTAACCCACGCCGTCGTTGTTCATGCCGTACAAGCTGCCGTCGGGCCGCACCACGATGGTGTTGAGCGCGGCAATGCGCTGGGCCGAGGGGTGGAGCTCGTCCATGAAGGCCATGGCGGTTTCCTTGTGCGGCACGGTGACGTTGCAGCCCGCAAAGCCCAGCGCAGGCAGGCCGCGCATGGCCGCCTCCAGGCGCTCGGGCTGCACTGGCAAAAGCACATAAGCGCCCCGCAAGCCGTGCTGGTCTATCCAGTGGTTGTGGATGGTGGGCGAGCGGCTGTGGGCCACGGGCCAGCCCATGACGCCGGCGAGCATGAATTTTTGCAGAGACATTTTTTATGAACAAATAGCTGAATGACCGAACTTGCTGGGGATGATTCTCGCCAGAAACGGTCGACATCGGTGCCCGCCCATAGGGGCTATGCAGAGCATCTCAAAATCTTGGTTTTTGCCAAGCATTGAAATCGGTCTGGTGGCCAGTACTGGGTGCAGATGACTCAGTGTGCAGTGTCACCAGTCAGAGCGCACTCACTAAATACTAAAAATGGTATTTAATAATCAATATATAAAACTACAGGGTATTCAACCCAAGGCCAAGGTGAGCATGGCTGTTTCTACATGCTGAGCGGCCAGCTTCAAATGCGGGTTGCTCGCCTCGCTGCCGGCTCGGCCCACATCAAGATCGGCCTGAAAACCGTCTCTTTCGGGCCAGACCGCATTGAGCATGTCAAAACCCGCCTCGGAAATGAGGGCCTCGGCTTGTTCAAGCAGCCGCTCTGAGCGGCCGGTTTTCGACAACACGATCACAATTTTGTTGCTGACGGCTTTGGTTTTGGCCAAGCGTTTGGCCAATGCCAAAGTCGGACGCAAATCGTCCATGGAAGTGCCCGTGGGCAGAAAAACCACATCGCTTTCTTTGCTGATGTCTTCTGTCAGCTCATCGGCCAAGCCCCGCGTGTCAACCACCACCAGGTCGTAGCCTTCAAGGGTTTTGCGCAGCTTTTTAAGGCTTTTGAAGGCACGGGCCTCTACCTCGGGCTCCACCCCTTGACGCAAACGCATGGCCGCCCATTCCACGCAAGACAGTTGCTCCAAATCGAAATCGCCAATCAACACCTGGTGCCCCTGGTGGGCAGCCGCTACGGCCAGAACACGGGCCAGCGTACTTTTGCCAACGCCCCCTTTTTGCCCTACAAATGAAGCCACGCGCATTTTGTTTCCTTAAATTTTTCCAGCACTGCCGTCAGGGGTGACAACAAGCTCTGGGCTTGAAGTCAATACATGGGAATGGGTCAGGCTGGCTTTGCCCAGATAGTAACGATCGAGCTGCCATTCTTTGATGACAGAGACAGCCAAATGAAATTCTTCATAGCCCAAAGTGTACAAATGACCAAGCACAAATTCCGATTCACTTTCCAGCGCCAAGGTCAGCGCAGAAAAAACCTGTGCCACGTGGCTTGAGGGGTCTTGCTGAATGAGCAATTTTGCTTTGTGTATGGACAGCACACTAAACTCCTTAAATTTAGTGAAATTTTAATGTCATTTTTCTATTATTAATAAATAAGTAACAAAAAATGACAGTTTGCGTGGCTTTGGCTCATTTGATGCTGAAATACAAAAAGCACTGGCGCACACCCGTGGCATGACAAAGTTAAGGGCGCAGCAGTCTTTGCTTTCATTGCCAAAACTTTAATACTGCAAATAAAAGAATTTATTCAGGCCAGAGATGATTCGCCGAGCTTGCCACGTACAGCCGAGCTGCGACACCCCGCCTGCAGGTTCATGGCACAGCTGAGTTGCATTTCTTTTGACAGCCTCGATACAGACCGATGGCACACCCGTTCAACACGCCAAGACGCTGGGCATTGGCGGTTTTTCAGAGAACTGTCACCCCGACCCAAAGCCCGGGAAAGGGTGAGCACGCTCAGTTCATCAACGCCCACATGCGCGCAGGCGTCAGCGGCATTTGCAGCTGGGCGCACAACTCGGGCCGGCCAGCGCGGGCCAGGGCATCTGCCACGGCATTGACCACGGCGGGGGTGGCGCCTATGGTGCCGAGCTCGCCCACGCCCTTGACGCCCAGCGGGTTGTTAGTAGAGGGCGTGCTTTGGTCCATCTCGGTGATGAACACAGGCGAGTCGTCGGCGCGCGGGGCGGCATAGTCCATCAGGCTGCCAGAAAGCAGCTGACCGGTGCCCTCGTCGTAAACCACGGCCTCGCACAGGGCTTGGCCTATGCCTTGCACGGCGCCGCCGTCCAACTGGCCGCGCACGATGGTGGGGTTGACCACGCGGCCCACGTCGTTCATGGAGGCGTAGGAGACCACTTGCACCTGGCCGGTGTGCGGGTCGAGCTCGACCTCGCACACATGGCAGCCGCTGGGCCAACTCGGGCCGTCGGCGGCGCTGGTCGAGTCCATGAAAATGCGCTGCTCGGGCTGCTTGCTGGCCAGCTCAAACAGACCCATGGACACATCGGTGCCCGCCACGCTGAAGCGCCCAGCGGCGTAAACAATGTCGGCCTCGGCGGCTTCAAACTCTTTGGCGGCCAGGGTTTTGCCCTGGGCGATGGTGCGGTCGGCGCCAATTTTCATGGCAGAGCCGCCAGTGAACAGCGAGCGAGAGCCGGCCGAGCCAAAGCCGTCGCCGCGGTCGGTGTCGCCCATGACCACGCGCACTTTGTCCAGCGGCACGCCAAAGGCGTCCACCACCAGCTGCGCCAAGGTGGTGCCAATGCCTTGGCCCATGGGCATGACGGCTGAGAACACCTCGATCATGCCGTCAGCCTGCACCGAGAGTGTGACGCGCTCTTCCATGACGTTGCCGCCTGTCCACTCCAAGAAGGTGGCCAGGCCCTGGCCACGCCACAGGCCGCGGGCGAGGGAGTCGGCAGCGCGCTGCTCAAAGCCGGACCAGTCGGCCAGTTTCAAGCCCTGGTCCATGACAGATTCGAAGTTGCCCACGTCATAGGTCTGGCCCATGGGGTTGCGGTAGGGGAATTGCGTGTTGGCAATCATGTTGCGACGGCGCACAGCGGTGCGGTCCCTGCCCATTTGACGGGCGGCCTCGTCCATCAGGCGCTCGATGATGTAGATGGACTCGGGCCGACCCGCGCCCCGGTAGGCGCCTGCAGGGGCGCAGTTGCTCATGACCGCCTGAAAATGAAAGTCAACCAAGGGAATGTCGTACACGCTGGTCAGCACCCAGGGGCCTATGAGCAGAGGAATGGCCGTGCCGGTGCCAGTGGGGTAGGCGCCCACGTTGGCCGCCGAATGCACGCGCAAAGCCAGCACCTTGCCGGAAGCGTCCAGCGCCAACTCGGCGTGGGTCTGCAGGTCGCGGCCGTGGGTGGTGGCCAAAAACTCTTCGCTGCGCTCGGCTGCCCACTTGACGCTGGTTTTGAGCTGGTGCGCGCAGTAAGCGGTGGCAATGTCTTCGGGGTAGGCGCCGGTTTTCATGCCAAAGCCGCCGCCCACGTCGCCCACCACCACGCGCACGGCCTTGCGGTCCAGGCCCAGCAGGTCGGCGATGGAGTTGCGCGCACCCGAGGGCATTTGCGAGCTCATGCGCACCACCAAGCGCTGGTCCTTGTCCACCCAAGAAGCCAGCACTGTGCGGGGCTCCAGAGTCAGGGCTGCCAGGCGCTGGTTGGTCAAGTCCAGCTTGACCACATGCGCGGCCGCCGCAAAAGCGGCCTGGGCCTGCTCGGCCTGGCCATAGCGGGTTTCGGCGACCACGTTGTCGGGCGCCTGCTCGCACAGCACAGCCTCGCCGGCCAGGGCGCCTTGCAGCGTGACCACGGCAGGCAACTCGTCGTAGTCGACCATCACGGCTTCTGCGGCATCTTTGGCCTGCTCGCGCGTGGCAGCCACCACGGCCGCCACCGGCTCACCCACAAAGCGCACGCGCTCGTGCGCCAGAGCCCGGCGGGCTGCGCTGACCAAGGGCGAGCCATCGGCGCGCTTGAAGTTGGCCGCGCCAGGCAAGGGCTTGACGCCGGCGGCCACCAGTTCCTCGCCCGTAACCACCAGTTGCACGCCGGGCATGGCGCGGGCGGCGCTGGCGTCCACACCCGTGATGCGGGCGTGGGCATAGGGCGATCGCACAAACACCAGGTAAGCGGTGTCGCCCGCGGCCTCAGGCAGGGCGAGCTGGAGGTCGTCGGTGAATTGACCGTCACCGCGCAAGAGGGCGTCGTCTTCCATGCGGGCCACGGACTGGCCGCTGCCAAAACGGGTGGTGTCCAAAGAGGGGGTCATTGGTGTGCTCATGTCTCTGTCAAAAATAGGGTTGGAGTGCTTGGCGGAGGGCCTGTTCGCACTGCTTTGACGGCAGGTGCATCTAAGTGAAGTGCAGCAACTGTAAATCGACTGTGGGTTGAATGTGCAAGGGTGGCTCCAATTCCGACTTCAGACCTTGGCGCGATTTTTCTTGCGCTGGGCGGCCAGCGCGTCTTTTTTGGCCTGGCGCTCGGCGTCGCGGGCCTGGCCTTCGGCCAGCCAGAGGGCAAATTCGGTCGGTGACTCCAGCGTGATGCGGCCCAGCGTGCCCGCGCGAAATTCATAAATCACGATTTCAGCGGCTTTTTGCAAATTGGGCTGGCCTTTGCCAATGAAAGCGCCGCGCTTGAGGGCAATGGCTTGGAGCAACTGCTCAAGTTGTTCGTCTGCCGTGCCTTGGGCCTCTACCTTATAGCGCGCCTCCAGCGCCTCTGGGCAGACCCGCACCAAGGTGCACAGCAGCTCCAGCGCCACCTCTTGCTCGTCGTAGGCGTTGCGGCCAATGGCACCGCTGGCGGCCAGGTGGTAGCCCGTTTGCGCCACCGTGATGCGCGGCCACAGCACGCCGGGGGTGTCCCACAGGTAAAAGTCGTCTTCCAGCACGATGCGCTGCTCGGTGCGGGTCACGCCCGCCTCGTCGCCGGTTTTGGCCTTGCGCCTGCCCACCAAGGTGTTGATCAGGGTGGATTTGCCCACATTGGGGATGCCGCAAATGAGCACGCGCATGGGCTTGGCCATGCCCACGCGGGAAGGCGTGAGGGCGCGGCAGCCCTGGATGATGCGGCGCGCGGGTGCCGTCTCGCTGGCATCCAGCCCGAAGGCGCGGGTGTCGGGCAAGGCGTTGTAGTGCGCCAGCCACTCCTCGGTGCGCTCGGGGTGGGCGAGGTCTTGTTTGTTGAGGATTTTGAGCGTGGGCTTGGCGCCCGTGAGCTCGGCGAGCATGGGGTTGGCGCTGGAGCCGGGCAGGCGGGCGTCCAGCAGCTCAATGACCACGTCAATGTCAGTGATGCGCTCGGCAATGGCCTGGCGCGTGAGGTGCATGTGACCGGGAAACCACTGGATGGCCATGGGCAGGGGCGGTTGGAAATGAATTGATTGTCACCGCAAGTGCAAAACGGTTTGAAAAAACACCCAGTCAGGCGATCACTTCAGACTGCGGCAAGCAGCTCCTGATGCATACTTAAGATGTAAACCGAATCGACCTACAAAAGTTGTCGCGTCTTCGTGTGCGTGACGCCAAAGCGCTACTGAACGCCGGCAACTTCCCTGGGGCGTACTACATGGCCGGTTACTCGGTGGAATGCGCGATCAAAGCTGCCATTGCCAAGCAGACACGGCGGCATGATTTTCCCAACAAACAGCTTGCCCAAGACAGCTGGACCCATGACCTTAAAAAATTGCTGCAGATTGCAAGCCTTTGGCCCAAGTTCGAGCTGGCCATGAAGGAAAATTCCAACTTGGAACTCAATTGGGCAATCGCTAAAGAGTGGAAAGAAAGCTCGAGATACGTGCTGAGCACATCGCAGAACCAAGCCGCGGACCTCTACTCGGCATGCACCGCAAGGACCCACGGAATCCTCTCATGGCTGAAGACTTACTGGTAGGCGAGCAACTGACACAGGACATGATCACCGCCGGTGAACAGGTCTTGGAGGCGCTCGACAAAACAAGGGTTCAGGTGAAAGCCGCCTTTTGGCTTCTCCTTGCAGATCAGCACACTTGGCGGCTGGTGATGGCATCGCCTGCAGTCCGCACGCTGGGTCCCCGAGAGGTCTATCGCAAAGTTGCAGCTGTGATCAAGCGGCTTCCACCTTCGGCTCAACCCATTGGGATCAAAGACATCACCGTCCTAGAAGACACCCACGAACTGGTCCAATTGATCAGGTCGTTCATCAGAACAGGGCCCACAATCTCCAAGCTTAGGTTGTCAAGAAACGTAGTCAACGGACAACTTATTGAAGATGCTCTGCTCTACCGCGTGACTTGAGCCCCCAACTCGATGTGTGAGCCCTCAGCCCTAGGGCTGAGATACAAGAGTCCAAAGCTGGGGCAGTGGCCAGACAGGGTGAAATTCTCACCGGCTCAATGCCGGGTCCCCTTGCAGCTTCACCTGAGCCTTTCCCAGGCGGTCGGGCGAGGTGTACTGCTGGCGGTACTGCTCAAACGGCAGGCTGTCCATGGCCTCAATGCGCTGCTGCTCTTGCACCGAGGCCTGGCTTTGCGCGGCCAAGGCCTGGCGCTGCGACTCAGAAAAAGGCTGGGCCAGCAAGGCCTGGTGGGTGCGCTCTGAGCGTGCGCGGCCAAAGTCAATGAAGGAGTCCGCGTGCTCGGCCCGCATCACCGCCAACACCCGGGCCGAGGGCAAAAGCTCAGGCTGCGCCAGGCGGGTGCGGGCCTGCGCCAAGGCCTGGGCGTGCGCGCCAGCTTGGGGCGTGCCGGCCAAGTCTGCGTCCAGGCGTTGGGCAATGGGCTCAAAGGCCTGCAGCAGATCGGCGCCCCAGTCCAGCAAAGACACCTGGGACTCGCCGCGCTCGAGCAGCAGCCCCGGCTCGCGCCCACGGGCAGCGGTGCGGTGCTGGTTGCGGCCCAGCGCGGCAATTTCGGCCGGGGTGTCGGGCGGGCTGGCTGAGAGCAGGCAGTGCAGCAAAAACACGTCTAAAAAACGCATGGTGCTGGCCTCAATGCCCACCTCGACAAAGGGGTCCAGGTCCATCAGCCGCACTTCTACGTACTCGACGCCGCGCTCGCGCAAGGCGTGCAGCGGGCGCTCGCCTGAAAAAATGGTGCGCTTGGGCCGGATGGTGCCGTAAAACTCGTTTTCAATTTGCAGCAGCGAGGTGGCCAGCTGGTTGTAGTCGCCGCCCGGGTTGCGCACGCCCACGGCCTCGTAAGCCGGATAGGGGCGGCTGAGCGCGTCATGCAGCGAGGCCGCGTAGCCCTCCAGGTCGTTGTAACTCACGGCCAGCGAGGCCTGCGCATCGCTTTGGTAACCCAGCCGGCCCATGCGCAAGCTGGTGCCATAAGGCATGTGCATGGAGCTTTTGCCCAGCGGCTGCAGCTCGTGCTCGCGGCCGGCCACAAAGCTAGAGCACAGCGCAGGCGAGGCACCAAAGAGGTAAAGCAACAAAAAAGCGTGGCGCCTGAAGTTGCGAATGAGGGCAAAGTAATCCGCGTTACTCAGCCCAGGCAGCGACCAGTTGTAGTGGATGCCCGAGATGGTCTGCATGCGCCTTCCATAGCGGTGGCCCAGGCCCATGCGGTAGACGCTCTTGGCGCGGCCCACGTTGGACGAGCCGTAGCGTGCAATCGGGATGGTCTCGTCGGTGGGCAGCGTGCAAGGCATGCTGGAGACCCACAGCATCTCGTCGCACTGCTCGGCCAGCGCGCGCAAGCTGAACTGGTGCAAACCCGTGAGCTCGGCCAGCACGGCCTCGGGCGTGGTGTAGGCGCCGGTGACCAGCTCAACCTGCGATTCACTGAAATCGGTGGTGATGTGCGGGTGCGTGAGCGCAGAGCCCAGGGCCTGCGGGTGGGGCGTGAGCGCGAGCATGCCGTCTGGGCGGCTGCGCAGGCTTTCTTTCTCCAGGCCGCGGCGCATGCCCTGCATGCGCTCGGCAGACAGCGCCTCCAGGCCCTGGCGCAGATGGGCAATGGCCTCATTTGTCATTCATTTTTTCCTTATTTGGGGTGAGCGCCGGCCAGGCCAACTCAACAAGCCAGTCATCTTGCCAGCTTGTGATGAATCTTGCTTGACACCCCTCAGGCCAGCACCTGGGCCAGCCAGGTGCGCATGTCCTCGATTTCTTGGGCACACACCGAATGCTCCATGGCGTACTCGTGCCACTGCACTGCATAGCCCTGGGCCTGGAGAAAGTCCCGCGAGGCGCTGGCGCGGTCCAGCAGCACCACGCTGTCGTGGCGGCCGTGGGCCATAAAAATCGGCACATCGGCGTTGGCCGGGCTGTGCTCGGCGGCCAGCTTGTCGGCCAAAGGCAAATAACCCGACAAACCCATCACACCGGCCAAGCGCTCGGGGTGGCGCAGGCCCACCATGAGTGCCATGGCGCAGCCCTGGGAAAACCCGGCCAGCACGATGCGGCTGGCGGGTATGCCGCGGGCTTTTTCACGGGCAATCAGCACTTCAATGGCCGCTTGCGAGCGGCGCATGCCGGCTTCGTCTTGGCGCTGGGTGATCTCGGCGCCCATGATGTCGTACCACGCGGGCATGGCGTAACCGCCATTGATGGTGATAGGCATCACGGGCGCGCTTGGAAAGATATAGCGCAGCGCGCCCACGCTGGACAAGTCCATCTGCTCGGCCACGGGCACGAAATCGCGGCCATCGGCGCCCAAGCCGTGCAAGATGATGACGCTGGCCACAGGGTGTTCGCCGGTCTGGGCTTCAAGGACTTGCAAGGACATGGATGGACAACATAAAAAAGTGTGTGTGCAGCGGCCACGCCGAGCTCAAAGGAGCGCGATTGTAAAAGGCTTGCTGCATCGTCGGAATGCGCCCGCACCCAGGGGCGCCGCTGGCCGAGCCAGCGGCGCCTGGGCGGCGTTGATGATGAAGTTTGGTCATGCCCGCCTGCCAAGGCTGGGATACAAGGCTGCCGCCCAGGCCAGGAGTTCACCTTGAACGAATTGAACCCGCACCAGCCACACCAACCCCACCGCCCCGACCGCAGGTGCCTGAAAGTCAGGCACAAGCTCAGCGAGGAAGAGGACATCCCGATCGACGCGCCCAATGTGGAGGGTCACCAAATGATCAACAACCTGCGCCACAGCCCGGTTGTGCGTCAAGCCCAGAGGCCTTTTGAAGTGGTCGAGTCAATGAGCGCCCCACAAGGTGGTGCGTCAAGCTCAGAGGCTTTTGACCTCAATGCGCTTGGCCTGGGCCTGCGCCACCTTGTGGAACCGCAGCTTGAGCACACCGTGCTCAAGCGTGGCCTCAATCTGGTTGGGGTCCAAATCCCAGCTCAGTGTGAAGCTGCTGCAGCGCCCCTGTGGGAGCTGGACTGCCAGCGAATGCTCGCCTGCGGTGATGCACGTTCATTGGCACGGTTCGCCAGCAGGCTGGCTCCTACAAAGACAAGCTGGCTTTTCCCTTGTAGGAGCTCGCCTGCCAGTGAATGCTCGCCTGCGGTGATGCCCGTTCACAGGCACGATTCGCCAGCAGGCTGGCTCCTACAAAGACAAGCTGCAGCGTCCCTGTGGGAGCTGGCCTGCCAGCGATTGCTCGCCTGCGGTGATGCCCATTCACAGGCACGGTTCGCCAGCAGGCTGGCTCCTACAAAGACAAGCTGGCTTTTCCCTTGTAGGAGCTGGCCTGCCAGCGAATGTTCGCCTGCGGTGATGCCCATTCACAGGCACGATTCGCCAGCAGGCTGGCTCCTACAAAATGCACTGCGCGAATGGCTGGCCCTGACTGGCGCAGGGCGCCGTCTCAGTCCAGGCGAATGACAAACTCCGCATCGCCCATGTAGCGGTGTGGCCCGAGTGCGGCCGTCAACGCAGCCGACTCGGCTGCTTGCCAGGCGGTGATGATGTCCAGCTCTTCGGTGGACAGGGCCTCTGGGCTGGGTTGCTCGCCGTAGGTAGCCACCAGCTTTTGGTAGGCCAGGTACACCGGGGCGACCAAGGCAGGGTCGCCAAGCTCGGCCTCCAGCACTTGGCAAAAACGGCGTTCGGCGCTGCGGCGCTCGACCTCGCTGGCGTCTTCAAACGCATAAAGCTTGATGCGGTAGCTCATGCGCTGCCGGCCAGCAGTGCCAGCCGCTGGCGAATCAGCTCGACTTGGTCAGTGCGGCCCTGGGCTTGCGCGCGTTGGAGCTGCAGGCCCAGCCAGGCCAGCAGCGGCCGGCGCCAGCCTTGCGCAGAGGCGACTTCCACGGCCAAGACCACCAGCGCATCTTGCTCGGTGGGGGCCACACTGCCAGAGCGCAGCAGCACCGCCGCGCCCAAGAGGCGGGACAGCGGCTCGTCCATGGCAGGCAAGGCTTTGGCACCCTGCTCGGCCACCCGGCGCTGGGTCGAACCCAAGTGCACCAGAGCGGCGCTCGACCAACGGCCTAGCAGGTAGTCGGCATAGGCTGCATCGGCGGGCAAGGCGGTTTGCTTGAACGCTTCAAATCCCGCGCAAGTGGGCTGCCAGTCCAAGCTGGCCACCTGCAGCGCGCAGCGCAGCAGCTCGGCACGGGCCACGCGCTGGGGCTGGGCGGTGGCCGCCACGGCCGCACGGGTGCGCTGCCATTCGGCATCGGCCGCGCGGCTGCCTGCCAGGTAAGCCGATGTGTAGCGCTCGGCCGCGCCTTGCGCCTGCACTTGCCAGTCGGGCGCGCGTGGGCCGCTGCTGCAAGCGCTCAGGGCCATCACAAGAGACAAGACCAACCCTTTAAAGCGCTTCATGGCAATTTGATCTCCGCCTCACGCGGGTCGCGGGTAAAAGGCCATTTGCGCTTGAGCTCGTTGAGCATGCTGTCTACCCGCCGTAAGTTGGCCTCCACCTCGGCGCGCAAAGGCCCCAGGTCTTGCGTGGCCACGCGGGCGTTGGCGCCCACGGCTTGGGCCTCAATGAGCACGGCATCGAGTTTGCCCAAGCTGGCTCTGGCGTCGGTGAGCAAACCCTGCAGTTGCTCGGCCGAGCCCTGTACTTGCGGCATGAGGCCTTGGGCGCCAAAGACCTGGGTGTCGGCGTGGGCCGCCAAGCTGTCCATGCGGGTCATGAGCGCCGCAGCATGGTCCGCCAAAGTGTCGGCGCGCGCCAGCGTGGCCCGAAAGCGCCTGGCCT
Organism: Polaromonas sp. YR568; assembly: GCA_945878995.1. GTDB lineage: Bacteria > Pseudomonadota > Gammaproteobacteria > Burkholderiales > Burkholderiaceae_C > Polaromonas. The sequence continues at coordinate 17,707 of CAMCUN010000060.1, forward strand.
GCTCGTCGCCGCCCAGCAGCACGCCCACCGCCCCGCCCTGCCCGTTGATGCGCTCGCTCATGCGCTGCAGCTGGGTCAGGGTCTGGCCCAGCGCGCCTTGGGGGGCCACCAACTGGTTCACGCTTTCGAGCAAGGCGCGTGCGCTGCCCACCAAGACAGGAATGTCGGCCGTGGCGTCACCGCGCAAGACCTGGCGCACCGCGCCGTCGGGCAGCGGCGGGTCGGTCAAGATGCCGCTGTAGGCCCGGATGTTGGTGGCGCCCACCAGCCCCCTAACCAGGGTGAACACGCTGGACTGGCGCAGCCATTGGGCGTCTTTCTTCGGCACGTCGATCAAGATGCGGGCCTTGCCGTCGGGGGCCAGCTCCACCCGGCGCACGCGGCCAATGGGAAAGCCTGAAAAAGTCATGTCCATGCCGACCACCACGCCCTCGGAGTCCTCGGCCACCAGCACCAGGCGCTGCGTGCTCTCGAACACACCGCGCGCATACAAGAGATACACCACCGCCCCGGCCACCAGGAGCAGCGTCAACAGCAGCATGAGCACGGCCCGGCGCGCCAGACCAGGCGAGGAAGCCAGCTCGGCAGAAGAGGGGGCAGACGAATGGTTCATGGCGCCTTCAATAGTAGTTGCCCACCAAGCAAAGCACCTCAATGAGCAGCAACGCCACAAACATTCGGGCCAGCATGTTCATGTCGCCCCCGGGGCGGCGGGCCTCGCCCACGCGGTCCACCAGCGCGGAAGCTGCGGGCATGAGCGCCACGGCCAAGCTGAACAGCACGGTCTTGAACACAAAAATCAGCGTGACAGATGGGTCAAACACCTGGCCAAACAGGCGGGTGTAGGCGGGCAAGGCCGCAAGGTTAAAACCGTACACCGCCACATAGGCCAACACCAAGGCCACCACACAACTGAGCGCGGCCAGCGTGATGCTGGCATGGATGCCGGCCAACACCCGAGGCAGGGCTTGGCTGACCAGCGGGTCTTGGCCCTGGGCGCGCAGCTGCGCCAAGGCGCCCTGCTGGCGCAGCGCGGCCAGCTCGGTGGCGCTGACCAGGGTGATGCGCAAGGCCACAAACAAGGCCGCACTCAAGGGGATGAGCTCGATCACCAGCACGCGAATCACCACCTGCAGCGCGTACTGGGTCAGGCCATAGCTCTCGGCCGTGACCACCACAATGCGCGTGAGCACCAAGCTCAAGAGCGCAGCCAGACCGCTGAACCACAGCAACACCGAGGCCGTGCCCGCCACCATGTGAAAGGCCATGCGCTGGCGGTTGGCCGGACTGTAGCTCGAGGGCAAGCAAGCGAGCACCAGAATTTGGGCGCCCGTGAAAAGCACCTGCCACCAGCTGATCAGCCACAGGAGCTGTGGCCGTGGGCGCGGCAACGAAGCTGGGGGCATGGCGTATTTCTCGGTCTGGGGCATCAATGGGGGTTGCACAGGGGGGGCCTTCAAACGGCGGCGCCTGCCCGCGCCCCGCTCACGTTCAGGCTCAGGCTCAGGCCTGCTGCGCCATGGCCTCGCCCATGCGGATGGCGCCTGCGGGCTGCCAGGCCGGATTAAAGCGGAGTGGGCCTTCAGGAAAGAGCATAACCACGGTGGAGCCCAGTAAAAAGCGGCCCATTTCCTGCCCTTGGGTCAAGCGCAAGCTCTGGCCTTGGTAGTCCCATTCGCGCACGCCGCCCTGGCGCGCGCGCTGCACCACACCATGCCACACGGTGGCCATGCTGCCCACAATGGTGGCGCCCACCAGCACCAACACCCAGGGCCGGCCCTGGTGCTCAAACACGCACACCAAGCGCTCATTGCGGGCAAACAAGCCGGGCACGCCGCGCGCCGTGGCCGGGTTGACCGAAAACAAGTCGCCAGGCACGTAGATCATGCGTTGCAAGGTGCCGTCGCAGGGCATGTGGATGCGGTGGTAGTCGCGTGGGCTGAGGTAAAGCGTGGCAAACAAGCCGTTTTGGAACTGCTGGGCCAGCGCCGCATCGCCGCCCACCAAAGCGGTGGTGGAATATCTGTGGCCCTTGGCCTGAAACAGCTGGTCGCCCGAGATGGGCCCAAACTGGCTGATGGCACCGTCCACCGGGCACACCAGCTCGGCCTGGGCCAGCGGGCGAATCCCAGGCTTGAGCGCGCGGGTGAAAAAGTCGTTGAAGCTGCGGTACTGGCCGATGTCAGGCTCGGCCGCCTCGCTCATGTCCACTTTGTACTTGTTGACAAACCAGCGGATCAGCGCGGTGGTGGTGTCACCGCGCTCGCCCGAGGCAATGCGGCCGGCCAGGCGCGTGAGGGCCTGCTTGGGCAGGACGTATTGGGACAGGACAGTCAGGCGTTCAGACACACGCGCTCGCTTCTAAAGTCAGAGTGGGCGGGATTCTATCGATGACCTGATGGCGCCTGGCTCAAGGGCTGGTCTCGGCTGGTCTCGGGAAAGGGGCCCCAGCGTCAAGCCAGCTTCAAGGCGCCAGCCTCACCAGCTGGCCGCGGGCGCTGTCGGTCAACACGTAAAGCAGCCCGTCTGGGCCTTGCCGTACGTCGCGGATGCGGCCCAGGCCCTCCAGCAGCTTGTGCTCGCGCAGCACCTGGCCGCCAAAAGGCTGGGACAACTCTAGGCGGCTGAGGTAGCCAAATTTGAGCGAACCCACAAACAAGTTGCCGCGCCAGGCCGCGCCGTAGCGCTCGCTGGTGAGAAAAGCCATGCCCGAAGGCGCGATGGACGGTGTCCAGTGGTGCAAGGGCGGCTCCATGCCCGGCTGGGTGCTGAGCCCGCTGCCTACGGGGCTGCCGCCATAGTTCTCACCAAAACTGACCACGGGCCAGCCGTAATTGCGACCCGCTTGGGGCAGGTTGATCTCGTCACCGCCTTGCGGGCCGTGCTCGTGCATCCACAGCGTGCCGTCAGGGGCGGTGACCAGGCCTTGCGGGTTGCGGTGGCCCCAACTCCAAATTTCTGGCAGGGCGCCAGCGCGCTGCAGCAGTGGGTTGTCGGCCGGCACACTGCCGTCTTTGCCCACACGCACCAGCTTGCCGTGGTGGTTGTCCAGGCGCTGGGCGTCGTCGCGCCTGAAATAGCGCTCGCCCAGAGCCAAAAACAAGCTGCCGTCGGCCTGGCCGCCCCGCCGGCCCTCGGCCAGCCGGCAGCCAAAGTGCAGCCGGCTGGACACCTTGGGCCGCTGGCTGAAGATCACGCGGGTGTTTTCCAGGGACGACTCGTCGGTGCTCAGGGTGGCGCGCAGCAAGGCCGTGCTGGTGCCGCCAGACCCATGCTCGGAGAAACACAGGTACAAGGTTCGGTTGCGCGCAAAGTCGCTGTCCAGCAGCACATCGAGCAGGCCGCCCTGACCGCCCGCGGCCACCGCCGGCACGCCAGAGATGCTGGGGCCCAAGCGACCGTCGGCCTCAATCAGCCGCAAACGCCCCGGCCGTTCGGTCACCAGCATGCGCTGCGAGGGCAAAAAAGCCAGAGCCCAAGGGTGGGCCAGGCCCTCGGTGATCACTTGAGGCCGCAACTCCTGCGCGCATGCAGCGGTGGCAGTCCATTGCAAGGCAGTCCAAGTCAGGGCGCAAAACCAAGTACCAGCGAGCTTCATGGGATTTTTTCCATCGTCTTCATCAGGCCTAGACTGTGCCAGCCCAGCGCACTGCGTGGGGTTGGTAGGATGAAAAACCTCATGGAAATCAAGCACTTGAATTCAAGCCCCCAGCAGCCCAACTTGACCGACGCTGCCAGCTCGGCTAAGCTAAGTACCCTATGAAACGCCATGCCCTTGCCTGTTTGACCTGCCTGCTGATGGCCTGCGCCTCGGCTCAGGCCGCACCTGCTGGCCGGGCGGACGAGCTGGAAACCTTTTTGGCCGAACGCGGATTGCTCAGCCAAATCGACCAAGTTCGCCAAACCGTGTCCAACAAGGCCTCGGAACTGGTGGTCAACGCCATGGGCTTTATGGGTGTGCCCTACAAGCGCGGCGGTAACTCGGCCGAAAGCGGCTTTGACTGCAGCGGCTTTGTCCGCGCCATGTACCAGCAAACCGTGGGTTTGGTGCTGCCCCGCAAAGCCGAGCAGCAAGCAGCAGCCACCGAAAAAATTGAAAAGCGCGACCTCGTCCCCGGTGACTTGGTGTTTTTCAACACCATGCGCCGCACCTTCAGCCATGTGGGCATCTACATTGGTGACGGCAAGTTCATCCACTCACCCAAGCCGGGCGCTGAGGTGCGGGTGGAAAACATGGGTGAGTCGTACTGGAACCGACGCTTTGACGGTGCCCGCCGCGTCTCGCCCGAGGCGGGTTCCGTGGCTCAAAAGGCCGCTGGCGGCCAGCGGCCCTGACCACGTGCTGAGTGAACGGGCACCGTGCGGCGCCACGGCCAACGGCTCAAGTGAATTCTTCGCCCTTTTTCATGGCTGCTTCTACTGCCAGGCGGTAAAGACCGCCTGAGTGCGGCACACGCTCTTTGACCTCGGCCCATTCAAGATCAAAAGGCAGGCCCATCCAGTCTTTGGTGCGCTTAAGCTCGGCATTGCAGGACTTGATGATGCGGCGCGCGTCCTCAAAAAGGTCCAGCTCTTCGACCGTCAATTGGTCCCGTTCTTGGCCATTCAGGCTGGCCTCCAGCATCACCAGTTTGTCAAAAGCAGCTGCGCGTTCACGCCGCACGGTGTCTGAATTGCGAGGGGGACTGGCCTTGGCCGTGTCCAGGGCGTTGAGCCGCCCCGACAAGGCCTGTAGGTCCTGGCGCGTCAGGTGGTAAAGCATCAAAGCCACGCTCATCAAAATGATCAACACGATCAACAAGGCAATGACCAGGGTGAGGGTAAGAGACATGAGTGTGCTAAATTAAGGTTTCCAAATGTAACCGCTATTTGACTGGCCACCCAACCCTTTTCATGTCGCGCACAGGCGTCAAGCTATGGTTTGGTTGTGTTGTCTTTGCCGGCTTGGGGGGCAGAACATTGAGCTTGAATTGGTTCACAGCCGATTGACGCCCGACAGCCCGTACTGGACTGAGCCAACTGCACTTTCATGCTCAGCCTCGCCAGACGTGTGCGCCGCGTTCAGTCCCAGGCGAAATCGGAAAGCAACATGATTTGCCCCTCACGGTCGACCTTGTTGTGGTAACGCGCGTCCGCCGTGACCAGCACAGCGCCTTGGGTGTGCAGGGCCACGGCGTGGTACAGGGTGTCAAACCAATGATGCCTACGACGCAGGGCCAAGTCCATGGCAGTCGCGTAGATCTCTGGACTGGTAGCTGTGCTGTGGCTGATTTCAAGCAGGTCAATCAAGTCATAGCGTGCATCCGCCGGCTTAAGCCGGGCCAGAACCGCAGCGACCTCGCTCACAAAATGGCTGGGGTTCACCATGGGCAAGAGACCAAGAACCGACCGCTCTAGCAGGCGCAGAGCCAGTTCGGTGTGTGGCTCTGGCGGGTTGCTCTGCAAAAACCATTTTCTGGCCACGATGGCATCCACCACCACGATCACGGTCGGCCTTCTTCACGTGCGCGGCGAAGCTGCTCTTCGGTCACGCCAGGGGCACGCTGCCATACAGGGTGGACTTGCCCGCGCCATTGGGGCCGGCCAACAAATAAAAAACCGGCTTCAAAGCGCCTCAATCCGTGATGAACAGGAAAGCGCAGCGGCATCAAGCCGCCTCGATGGCCCGACTGCGGTGCTTTTGCACCGTCTGACGCACCGCCTGTGCCAAGCGAGCCATGCTTTCAGCGGCCAAAAAGTCGGCCTCGATAGCGTCCAGCGGATCGGCTGAGGCGGCCTCGCTCTGGCGCACCTCGTCAACGGCCAGGGCCTCCCGCGCTTCTGACACGGTGAGGCCAGACGATTCGGCAATGCGTCCGAGCGTGGCCCAGTACTCAATTTGGCTGGCCACAGAACGGCGCATGGGCACAGCCGCTTCACGGGCCTGACTAACTAGGCCAGCAGGTAATTTGACGGAAGAAAAAACCCGAGGGGGTGGCGCAGGCATGTATGACTCCTTTTGGCGCATTTTGCGCCATAAAGACACGGAAAATCAAGCGCTTTAAGCTTTCAGCTCATGCTCAGCAGGCTCTGACGGGTTCACCAACGAGCACCGCCCTGGCCACGCGCAGCCAGCCCGAGGCATTGGTGTCAGCCTTGCCCCTTGGCCGGGCGATACACAAAGCGGGCTTGGACGATGCCGTGGTCGTTGCTGCCGCTGTCCTGGTGGTCGTCAAAGTTCAAGTGGTCGTTGTTGACAATCAGGCCATCAAACAACCAGCGGCGTTTTTTGCTTTGGTCATAGAACTCTTGGCTGAACAAAATGTGGTCCAGCGACTCTTTGATGCCTTGGTGTGAATAGGTGTAGAGCACATCGCGGGTGTCGCGAAACTCCTGCATGATTTGTGCGCTGTAGAGCGCCGTGTCGCCGCCGCCCCGGGCGTCGCCAAACAAATAGCCTGGCTGCTCGGTCAAGATGTTTTGGGTGTTGCTGCCCTGCCCGTCGTTGATGTCGCCCATGACGATGACGGGCTCGTCGGTGTTTTTCATGACCTCATTCAAGATCACGCGCAGGGCCGCCGCTTCGGCCGTGCGGCGTATGGTGGAGACGGCCGCTCCCAAGGCGGTGTGGTGCATGCCGTGAAGGTCTTGGTCGTACCAGGACTCCCGGTACAGCTCGGTGGGCCCCTTAGACTTGAAATGGCACACGAACAAGTGCACCGCAGGCTCTTTGGGGTGCAGCTTCAGGCGGGCGTGCAGCACGGGCCGTGAAAAGCCCTTGATGGCCACCTCAATGGCAGGCGTTTGGGAGTCGCTGCCGCCAGACTTCAGCACCATGCTGCTGGGAAATTTGTCTATCCACTCCACCGACTCCACGGGGATGTCTTGCCGCACGGCAGCGGCGCAAACAATTTTTTGGCCCGCGGCGTTGGCGGGCACCAGCAACTGGTAATCGTCGGCGAGCGACGACGCAACAAACGCATTTTGAAGGGAGTCGGCATGCCACAGCTCTTGAAAGGCCCACACATCAGCACGGAGCAAGCTGAGTTGGCTGGCTGTCCAAGCTATTTTTTGGGCGTATTGCGCCTGTGTCCAGCCTTGGGACTTGCCGTACAGGGGCAAGCCGGACTCGTTCAAATTGAACAGGTTGAAGGTGGCGAAGCTGACGTTTTTCATAGGCTCTGAATGAAATTCGCCCTGGTGGCGCAGCGCCATGGACACCACAGTGAAAGACTTTGCTGCTTACCTGGCCAAGACAGAGGTTTAAATTAAACCTAATTATTTCATTTAAGAGAAAAATATAAATGTATTTATATACATTTAACACACACAAGCCCAGCAAAATGGCGCCTTCACGTCTCCACGCCTGCAGCGCGTGAGATTCAATTTGAAATGGACGGCTTGCCCGCCTTCACAGGCTGGCCCTGAACCGGCACAAAGCCTGCGCGGGCTTCGGCTTCCAAAGACGCATTGAGGGTGCTCAACAAGGCCATGAACTGCTCGCGCTGAGCGGGGGTGAAGGGGCTGAGCAGCAAATCGGCGGCTTGCTGTACCGGCTGGCGTGCCAAGTGCAACAGCTCCAGGCCCTGGGGGGTCAGCGCCACGGCCATTTGCCGGCGGTTGCCCGGGGCGGTGACGCGCGTGCAAAGGCCCTTGGCCTCCAGGCCTTGCAGCACGCGCAGCACGGTGACCTTGTCAAACGCCAGGGCGCGAGCCAGGCTGGACTGGTCCACCCCGGGCTGCTCGGCCAGCACGCTGAGCACGCCGTATTGGGCGGGGGTCAGGCCCAAGTGGGCGCAAGAGCGCTCAAAAATAGCGGTGGAAATTTGATGGGCGCGCCGCAGCAAAAAACCGGGCCGTTGGTAGATGTCGAATACCGGCATGGTTCAACCTAAATCCGGCAGTTGGGCGCGGCCGAGGGGCTGACGAAGCAGGTCTCTGGCTAGGCGCGAGTGCCCCCCGGACTGCCTGTCCGGGGGGTGCGAGCAACAACGCCAGAGGCCTGAAGCGGCAGACCTGCGGCCGTGCAGCGCT